>CAZRZH010000031.1:0-22478 GCA_964604485.1 uncultured Sideroxydans sp. | reverse complement strand
CACCAGCTTAAACTAGACTGATTTCTGTCTTGACGGATGGGTCCACTGTAAACCCGCATCGACAGATTTTTCGAAGGGGCAAAGTCGCGCTGATTTATTGTAATTTGAAACATCGTCGGCATGATACACCTCGACACTATGCACGGTAAAAAAATGGCGTAATATGCACGTCGGCGTTTCAATAATCCTTCGAACACTGTTTAACGGAGCTTGCCACATGGCCAAGAAAAATGCTTTTTATGCGCAGTCCGGCGGAGTCACTTCCGTCATCAATGCCTCAGCCTGCGGGGTGATCGAGACCGCGAGAAAACACAAAGACAAGATCGGTAAAGTCTTTGCGGGACGCAACGGAATCATCGGCGCGCTGACGGAAGATCTGATCGACACTGGAAAAGATTCTGCCAAATCCATCGCCGCGTTACGTTCAACGCCTTCGGGCGCATTCGGTTCATGCCGCTTCAAACTCAAATCACTGGAACAGAATCAGCGCGAATACGAACGATTGATCGAAGTGTTCAAGGCGCACAACATCGGCTACTTCTTTTACAACGGTGGCGGCGACTCTGCCGATACCTGTTTCAAAGTTTCCCAAATATCGGAAAAGATGGGCTACCCGGTGCAAGCCATCCACGTACCTAAAACCGTGGACAACGACCTGCCCATCACCGATTGCTGCCCCGGCTTCGGTTCGGTGGCAAAATATGTCGCAGTCTCGGTGCGTGAAGCCAGTTTTGATGTGGCGTCGATGTGCAAGACATCAACCAAAGTATTTGTGGTGGAAGTGATGGGGCGTCATGCGGGATGGATCGCCGCTGCGGGCGGGCTAGCCTCCGACAAGAATTGTGAATTGCCCATCGTCATCTTGTTCCCGGAGATCGAATTCAATCAAAAGAAATTCCTCGCCAAAGTGGACAACATGGTCAAGAAACACGGCTATTGCAGCGTGGTAGTTTCGGAGGGTTGCCACTACCCGGACGGCAAATTCCTCGCCGAACAGGGAACGCGTGATGCCTTTGGTCATGCGCAACTGGGCGGGGCTGCACCCGTGGTCGCCAATATGATCAAAGAAGCATTCGGCTATAAATTCCACTGGGCAGTAGCCGATTATCTGCAACGTGCTGCCCGCCACATCGCATCGAAGACCGATGTCGAACAAGCTTATGCTCTAGGTAAAGCAGCAGTTGAGTTGGCGCTGAAGGGACAGAACGCCGTGATGCCTACCGTACAACGCATGTCCGACAAACCTTATAAGTGGAAAGTCGGAGTCGCACCGTTGTCCAAAGTCGCCAACGTGGAGAAGTTCATGCCGCGCAATTTCATCACGGCGGACGGTTTTGGTATCACCGAAAAATGTAGAACGTATCTATCACCACTGATCAAAGGAGAAGACTATCCAAGTTACAAAGATGGACTTCCCCAATATGTGCAACTGAAGAATGTAGCTGTCGCAAAGAAGCTGGAAATATTCAAGATTTAATTTCTTTAAACACACCGCTCCGCAAGGGGCGGTTTTTACTTAAGGGGGAAGATCATGGCAGGAGGTTTGGTTTTTGCGTTGTTGTGTGCGATCGCTGCGATTCTTTATGGTGTGTTTTCGAGCAAGTGGATATTGGGTAAATCGACGGGCAGCGAGAAGATGCAAAGCATCGCCGCCGCAATCCAGGAAGGTGCTTCGGCCTACCTGAACCGGCAATACACCACGATCGGCATCGTCGGGGCAGTTCTGTTTGTGGTTATTCTGTTCACTCTCAAATGGCCGACCGCCATCGGCTTTGCTATTGGCGCGATCCTTTCCGGCCTGACCGGCTACATCGGCATGAATGTGTCGGTACGTGCGAATGTGCGTACTGCTGAGGCTGCCAAAGAAAGTTTGAATGCAGCACTAAACGTATCCTTCAAAGGTGGCGCGATCACTGGCATGTTAGTTGTGGGGTTGGGTCTGCTCGGCGTGGCGGGATATTACGCGTTCCTTACGCTGGTGATGCAAACCAGTAGCGCAGACGCCACCCATGCACTGGTTGGTCTTGCATTCGGCGGCTCTCTCATCTCGATCTTTGCCAGGCTTGGTGGCGGAATTTTCACCAAGGGTGCGGACGTGGGGGCTGACTTGGTGGGCAAAGTCGAAGCCGGCATACCCGAGGATGACCCACGCAACCCTGCCGTGATTGCAGATAACGTGGGTGACAACGTCGGCGACTGTGCCGGCATGGCAGCCGATTTGTTCGAGACCTACGCGGTGACCATCATCGCCACCATGCTTCTGGGTGGCCTGTTGATTACCGGCTCACCTGAAGCGGTAATCTACCCGCTGGTTCTGGGCGGTTTCTCCATCATCGCTTCTATCGTCGGCACCTACTTTGTCAAGGCGCGCGAGGGTGGCAAGATCATGAATGCGCTGTATCGCGGCTTGACCGTCTCCGCAGTGTTGGCGGCGATTGCCTTCTACCCCATCACCAACATGATGATGGGTGACGGGGTAATGATAGCCGGCAAATTGGTTACCGCGCTTCACCTGTATTACGCAACACTGATCGGCCTGGCTTTAACTGCCGCCATGGTGTGGATCACCGAGTACTACACCGCCACCGAATATTCACCCGTGCGGCATATCGCCGAAGCTTCTACCACCGGGCACGGTACCAACGTGATCGCCGGGTTAGGCGTTTCAATGAAAGCCACTGCCGCACCGGTACTGGTCGTTTGTATGGCGATCTGGGGAGCCTACGAACTTGCCGGACTCTATGGAATCGCTATCGCAGCCACCTCAATGTTGTCCATGGCCGGCATCATCGTTGCGTTGGATGCCTATGGACCGATCACCGATAACGCGGGTGGTATCGCCGAGATGTCCAAATTGCCGCCCGACGTGCGCAAGATTACCGACGCGTTGGATGCGGTTGGCAACACCACCAAAGCTGTAACCAAAGGTTATGCCATTGGCTCGGCCGGCCTGGCTGCATTGGTATTGTTCGCCGACTACACGCACGCTCTGGAAGCAAAGTTAGGCTTGGTCACGAGCTTCGATCTATCCAATCACATGGTCATCATTGGTCTCTTCATCGGCGGTATGGTGCCTTACTTGTTTGCCGCGATGGGCATGGAAGCAGTGGGTCGTGCAGCCGGCTCAGTGGTGGTGGAAGTGCGCCGCCAGTTCAAGGAAATTCCCGGCATCATGGAGGGCACCGGCAAGCCGGAATACGGTACGTGTGTTGACATGCTGACCAAAGCCGCCATCAAGGAAATGCTCATTCCCTCGCTGCTACCCATCGCCGTTCCCGTCATAGTCGGCTTGACGCTGGGGGCACAGGCACTTGGCGGGGTACTGGTCGGCACGATTATCACCGGTATCTTCGTGGCAATCTCGATGACGGCTGGTGGCGGCGCCTGGGACAACGCCAAGAAATACATCGAGGAAGGTAACTTTGGCGGCAAAGGATCGGAAGCGCATAAAGCTGCTGTGACCGGAGATACCGTGGGTGACCCCTACAAAGATACCGCCGGCCCGGCCGTGAACCCGCTGATCAAGATCATCAACATCGTGGCGCTGATGATCGTGCCGATGTTGTAATTCGCACTTTGGTAACACCATCGGGGCTGCTTGTGCAGCCCCTTTTTCATGATGCCGGATGGTACAATTCGCGCCTTTCATTTTCCATATAAAGGCATCGCATCATGAGCTTGAACAAAGTCCCTTCCGGCAAAGATCTTCCCAACGATTTCAACGTCATCATCGAAATCCCGATGCACGGCGAACCGGTCAAATACGAAGTGGACAAAGAGTCGGGCGCGATCTTCGTCGACCGTTTCATGAATACCGCGATGCATTACCCCTGCAACTACGGCTACATCCCGCACACCTTGTCCGATGATGGCGATCCGGTGGATGTGTTGGTGATTACGCCCGTGCCGTTGAACAGCGGCGTGGTGGTGCGTTGCCGTCCGCTGTGTGTGCTGAAGATGGAAGACGAATCCGGTTTTGATGCCAAGGTGCTGGCCGTTCCGGTGGACAAGCTCTCTACCTTGTATCGCGGCTTGAAGAGCCATACTGAACTCCCCGAAATCGTACTTAAACAGATCGAACATTTCTTCGCGCACTACAAAGATCTTGAACCCAACAAGTGGGTCAAGATCGGTGGCTGGGAAGGCATCGAGGAAGCACGCAAGGAAATCATGGAAGGCGTCGCCAACTACGAGAATTCCACCGACAAACCGCAGTTCTGATGTAACTGGAGAAAACGATGACCGCACGCATCATTGACGGCAAGGCCATTGCGCAACAAGTGCGCGCCGAATGGAAAATTCGTGCCAACGCTTTGAAAGCGCGCGGCATCACGCCGGGCTTGGCGGTAATCATCGTCGGTGAAGACCCGGCCTCCAAGGTTTACGTAGCCAACAAAGTCAAAGCCTGCGCCGAATTGGGATTACATTCCGAGCACATCGCGTTACCTGCGGACACCAGCGAATCCGCACTGCTGGCCAAGATCGCCGAAATCAACGCCGACCCGAAAATTCACGGCCTGCTGGTGCAACTTCCCGTACCCAAGCACATCAACAGCGACAAGGTGTTGAACGCCATTAGTCCGGACAAAGACGTGGACGGTTTCCATCCCCTTAACGTGGGTGCGCTCGCCACGGGCAACATGCGCTTTGCACCTTGCACGCCTTATGGCTCATTAATCCTGTTGCAGAAAAGCGGTGTGGAAATCGAGGGCAAACATGCGGTGGTGATTGGTCGCAGCAACATCGTGGGCAAGCCGATGGCGCTGCTGCTGTTGCAGCACAACGCCACGGTTACCATCTGCACTTCCAGGACGGTTGACCTCGCCAAATTCACGCGCGATGCCGACATACTGGTGGTCGCCACCGGCAAAGCAAAGATGATCACCGGCGACATGATCAAACCCGGCGCAGCCGTCATCGATGTGGGGATCAACCGTATGGCAGATGGCAAACTGTGCGGTGACGTGGATTTCGAATCGGCAAAAGAAGTTGCCGGATGGATCACGCCCGTTCCCGGCGGCGTTGGCCCGATGACCATTACCATGCTGGTAGCGAACACCGTGCAATCTGCCGAACGTGCCGCCAGTTTGTCAGAAATGCCAGGCTAAAAATACTGCGCCGGGTTCGAAGTCTGCACATCAGCCGATTTGCAGAATTTAAGTTAATTACAGGCATGTCTCGCTTCGGGCGAGAATGATCGCGCATGACCAACAACACCCTGCTCCCAACTCCCGCAGCCAGTCCCGGCACACGCTCGTTCAACGAGCTGCCACTGTCACCGGCCACACAGGCCACCTTGCAGCAACTCGGCTACCTGACGATGACACCGATTCAAGCGGCCAGTCTGCCGATTGCGCTGGCCGGGCACGACCTGATTGCGCAGGCCAAGACCGGTAGCGGCAAGACGGCTGCGTTCGCACTGGTCCTGCTCACCAAATTGAACCCACGTCATTTTGGCGTACAAGCCATGGTGTTGTGTCCGACACGCGAATTGGCCGATCAAGTAACGCAGGAGATTCGCCGGCTGGCGCGCTCTGCGGACAATATCAAGATACTGTCGTTGGTTGGCGGTAGTACCATGCGACCGCAACGCGACAGCCTGGAACACGGTGCGCACATCGTCGTCGGCACACCGGGACGCATCATGGATCACCTGGAGCGCGGCAGCCTCAAGCTGGATGGACTCAACACGCTGGTGCTTGATGAAGCGGATCGCATGTTGGATATGGGCTTTTACGATGACATCGCTTTCGTGGCAAAACAATGTCCGCCGCAGCGCCAGACCCTGCTGTTCTCGGCGACCTATCCGGAAGGCATCGCGCGACTGGCGCGCCAGTTCTTGCGCAATCCGCAGGAAGTGAAGCTGCTGGAACAACATGAAGAAAGCAAGATACGCCAGCGCTTCTACAAAGTGGAAAACACGGAGCGTTTGCAAGCCGTCGGCCTCTTGCTCAAGCACTACCGCCCGGTCAGCACACTGGCCTTTTGCAACACCAAACAACAATGCCGCTCCCTGCTGGAAGTGCTGCATGCGCAAGGGATCAAAGCACTGACCTTGAATGGCGATATGGAACAGCGCGAACGCGATCAGGTGTTGATCCAATTCGCCAATCGCAGTTGTTCGGTATTGGTCGCCACCGATGTTGCGTCACGCGGACTGGATATTGCACAACTCGAAGCCGTGATAAACGTCGATGTCACGCCCGACCCGGAAATCCATATCCACCGCATCGGCCGCACCGGCCGCGCCGATGAGAACGGATGGGCGTTAAGCCTGTGCAGTCCGACTGACCGCCATCGCATCATCACCATTGCGCAGATGATGCACATCGAACCCGAGTGGCATGAACTGAACGAGCTGCAAATCAAAGATGACTCACCGCTGATGCCGCCGATGGTGACGCTGCAAATTCTCGGCGGGCGCAAAGAAAAAATACGCCCGGGGGATGTGTTGGGCGCACTCACCGGAGAAGCCGGTTTCGCACGCGAACAAGTCGGAAAAATCACCGTGACCGACATGTCCACTTATGTCGCTGTGGTGCGCAGCATCGCGCGCGAAGCGGTACGCAGATTATCCGCAGGCAAGGTCAAAGGCAAAACGGTGAAAGTACGCGCTCTGGGGGATTGATAAAAGCTCGAATCTCGAATTAAGACTGAAATTCGCAAGACAAAATAGTTTGCATTGCCCTGCGTACAAGCTTCAACTGTTCAGGTTAATGACCCTCTCGACAGCTGCTGAAAATGCCAACTTATTGCAACATGAACGTCTCGTATTCCAACAGATCGAGCTTGCGGGAAAGCAAATGCATACCCGTCAGTACCGTGATCAATAAGGCGATGGCGAAGCCATAGCCGTAATAACTCGCACCCATTTGTAAACTGAGAGCCGTGAGCGCCACGTTGGCGACCAGAAACAACACACACAGAAAAACCACGATGTTGCGTTTGTCCAGATAAAAGAAAACGTTGAGAATTCCAAGCAGCACAACCTGCAGTCCCGCCGCAACAACGTCCACATAAAGCAGTGGCAAATAGAGACTGGAAATTCCCAACCAGCCAAGCAGTCTCTCACCTAACACGAAGACAACCAGCACCGCGATCGCTTGAATCTTGACGATCTCGAACAAACCCTGCCTCACCGTAAATAACATGTTGTCGCGCATGTTTTCGATATGATCGAGCGAACCGCCCCCGCGCACCGCGTCGTAGAACTTCTCGTAATATTCGACAAAATCCGTTTCAATCCGCACCAAAAATACCGCCATGCCGGGGATAATCGCCAGATACGCGAGAAAGATCGGCAAGTCATAAATCAGCGAAGCGCGCAACGGACCCACAATAAGTTGGCTGGTATCCGGATAGAACCAGAACATCAGTTTGTCCACCCAAACAGCCAGGTTGTAGATAAATCCGGACCAGATCAGACTGGTGTACATCGCCCCGGGTTTTAGAAAATCGAATGCGACAGACGTGTCAGTCATTGGAAAAGTACGCAGCGTCAAGGACACCATGCCGATCAGCAGGACAAAATGCCCAATGACAAATCCAAGCAGCAAACCTTCCATGCCCTTCGTGCGGAGTATCAACGCACCAAGTACCGTAACCGCGTAGCCAATCGCAAACACCACCACGATTTCTTTGTACTGCTTCATCCCTGACAAAAATATCGTGGCCACCCATATCGCACACAGGATGACAAAACCCGAAAGCATCAATAGACGGTATGGGATGCTCATTTCGGAAAAAAATACGAATAGCAACAGCATCCCCAAAACACCGCTGATACTTGTGACGATGAGCAGCATGCCATTGAAATTCGGCAAGACGCTTTCATCCTGCTTCTTGAAGAGTCCGTCTGCGATGAAGCGGGTGAACCCGAGCTGGATGAATCCGGTGAGGATCAATGAGCTGAGGATGAGGTAGGTGACCGACACTTGGAACTGCACAATCAAAGTGTGCGGATACACGATCCCGAGACTGAGAAAACCCACGAAGAGTATGCCTACGATGGACAACACCCAAGGTCCGGAACTGATGATTCCCGCATAGGCATACGCCTGAAACAGGCCAAAATAGCTCTGCTTTTGCAATAACTTGCGCAGCTCAAAGCCTATCCCTGCCATGTCGTCACCGATTCATAGATCGACTGATAACTGGCAAACATCTTTTCCTGGGTGTAATGCGCCTCCACCCTCCGTATGCCTGCCTGACTCGCCTCGTTCCATGTTGCCACATCGGTCAATAATTCCAGCGCGGCTTCCGCCAAAGCCTGCGGATCAGCAATCCCGACAATCCTTCCTGCCGCACCCAAGGATTGATCCTGCTGATCCAGTCCGAATATCAGCTGTCTGCATGATCCGACATCCGTGCTCACTGCAGGCACACCCGCTGCGAAACCTTCCAACAATACCAAGGGCAATCCTTCGCTGATAGAACTCAATACGACAAGTCCAATCTTGGGCAACAACTCAGTCATTTGTTGAAAACCGAGGAATTTAACATTGTCGTTTAGCCCAAGACCATCGACCAGATTCCGGCATTCCCCGGCATAGTCCGGATCTTCGTCCTCCGGCCCTGCTATCCAGCCCTGCGCATCCGGCATACGGTTAACCACGGTACGCATGGCGCGGATGTAAGTCTTGATGTCCTTGATCGGCACGACCCGGCCAATCAGACACAGTATCGGCGGAGGCAATGCAGAACGCTGTGCCCGTGCCGGGGTAAATCGCGCCACATTGACGCCATTGGGGATATTTTGGGTTCGAAGGGCGGGAGCTCCGTCTTCGATCTGGCGCAAACGATTGGCCTCGAACAAAGCCACGATATGATCTGCACTGTCATAACAACGTGAACCTAGTGCTTGAAAGAAACGAATCCACAATTGGCGGAAGTAGCTGATCTCTGTAGGATCGCGCTGAAAGACATTGCGGTTATCCTTGACCCACTGAGCTTGGAACAAATCGATTTTTCGTTCCTTGGTGTAAATACCGTGTTCGGAAAGGATCAACGGTCGATTGTTTTTCTCCTTGAGTATTGCTCCCAACAAACCGGCATAGCCGGTGGAAACGGTGTGATAAGCGCGAACCGGAATAAAATTTTCGGCGATCTCGGCCAGCATCCATACAGGCGCATGCATCGAACGAACAGTCCAAAAATAATCCACAAACGAAGGATCGCTGCAATATTTCTGATATTTCTCCTTTACGAATTCCCATGACTCCTGGCTGTACAAGAATGTCTCCAACCCGGCCCCACCCTGTTTCGTCAGTTCAGGCAACAGTTTGCGGAATGTTCCGATAACATCGGGTTGATCTTCCTGGAAGCGGAAACAGTTGTGAAGGTGCCGGATGTCGGCAAACACTTTTGGATCACCGTGTATAGGACGCACTTGCGGGATAGCATGTTGGCTTTGCAGGTAATGCGTTTCCAAGTGAACTACATTTTCGGGCAACGGGTATTTTGCCTCACCATATTCTTCGGCGCGGCTACCGATAAATACCAACGCGAAGGTATATTGCGGGAATCCCCGGATAATCTGGTTGACCCAACTCGATACTCCGCCGGACACGTAAGGAAATGTTCCCTCAAGAAGTAGTCCGATGTCGGCGCTCTCCGCGCGGGGGAACTTCATACCCGAGTTGCCTTCGCTTCTAAGCGGCGATTTTTTTCAGGAGTGTCAACCCAAAAATGAATTGCATTCTTCATGACCGGTGTGATCTGTGAAGCAGAGAGTCGCTTGAGCATGTTTTGCACCTTGAAAAAATCGCGACGATCAAATGCGATTTCAACAAGGTACGGCAATACTCGGGACTCGGGCAAACCGTGCGTGATGGCCGACTCCATTATCAGTTGTGCCTCTTCATGTCGTTTGAGTTCATGCAGGATACGGCCCTTGAGGAACAGCAGACCAGTATCCTGGCCTGCCAATATCAAAGCGTTATCCGTAAATAAAAGTGCCTGATTCAAGGTGTGGATGCGTAGATCGCCTTGCGCCAAACCGGCGTAGACCATCTCCCAATAGAGTTCCGCCAGATGCCGAAGAACCACCAACTTCATTTCACTGCTGTCAGCACTTTTTAAATTGACGAGTTCACGATGGATCTGCTCGGTGATCTTTTTTTCCCTGCTATCGAGCAAGCCATACGCCACCAAGCGGATATCGTCCGACGAATCCCCCAACATGTTTTGCAATAATGGGCTGGAGATACGCGCCGGAATTCCCTGTAACGCAAGCAATGACTGCAATCGTTGCGGGGTGGGGATAGAAGGTTGTGCCAAACGGGACCGTATTCCCCCCTGACTGAATCTCAGCTCCGGTTCACGCAGCGACAGAACAAACTCCGGCCAGACCAGCTTGGCAAATAAGGGGTGGGCATTATCGTGGCGATGGTAACGGGAAAATAAAACTGCTGCGATCAAGCCAAACATTCCCAACAATGGGATAAAAAAAGAGAAATTGAACAGGATCAGAGTCGTCATCAAACGCGGATAGCGATATTTATCCGGCAAGACGTACCAGCCTCCCATAGCAAGACATACACTCGCCGCAGCATGCTGAAGAAAAAACGACAGCAAAATCCCGTCGCTACTTCCGCTATTCCAGATCGTACCCAACGCGGCAGTTTCCAACGCGAAAGCGATGGCGATGAGGATAAATTTATTCATGCCGTGCCGTGAAGATTCGTGTCAACGATGCAATCGGGTCACTTTCAGCCAAACTGATTCTGAGTGGAGTCAGGCGCCATTCGTCGTAATCGAGTCCCATAAACTCTTTGAGCATGGTTTCAATCCGCAGCAAATATCCGTCGATCGCCAGGTCATTCGCTATCGGCATCAGATTGACCAGCAGCAACCGATCCTCAAGTTTTACCTGCCAAGAAACATCCAGACTGCGTCGAATATTTGTAAGATTGGAAACAATCTGCCGACCGCTGTCATTATTCTCAAAGGTCAATACAACGATATAACTATTGATGTTAAAAGCGTTTTGAAGGCGCAGGAGACGGGAGTATTCGGCCGCAAAATCAGCCGGTGCATCATGGAATATTCCGAGGAACGTGCGTGTTCCCTCTGCCTCGATCAAACAATCTGCATAGTAGCCAAGCATCACCGATAACATTTGCAGATTTTCCTCGTTCAATGCCAGGAATGGCATTCGGTCGATCGCCAGAACTCCCAATAATTTTTTATCGCTGGTCAGGATGGGTGCAATCACCAAATACGGGGAGGGCGATGCAACATCAGCCAACTCCTCTATCAGAAGATGGGCCAAAGATTGATTTTCCAACGCATAACAGAGCATGGGGTCACTTGCATTTAAAGCGGCCGGGGTTCCGATTGAACTGGTTTGTAAATAACCTTTACCAACTGTGTGCGTAAAGATTGCTGCCGACTCAAGTTGACAATATTGCGTAAGGAGTTGCAGCAACGAGTTTGATGCCGGCATGTGCGACTCGCCCTGCTCAAGGGTTAGAAGCCGCAATCCTTCCAGAGCATCCCGCAATGTAACGGGTTGGGTTAGGATCTCCTGCTCCAGACGATCATGTGACAACCTGAGCAGCAAATGACGCAAGGTGATTCTGCTCAAGCGTTCATCCAAGTAATGATTACTTTCTTCCGCCCTGCGCAAGCGGACTCCCCAAGCGGCACTGAACTCGCCAGACAACATCACCAGCACTAACCCGCCCAGAAAGAACTCCTCGGGGAAACTCTCATTCGACTCGCTCAGATAGGTGATTATTTTCCAGGAAACGATCAGGATGAGCGATGAAACAATGCCCGGAGCCAAACCATAACGCAAAGCGATCAATACGGGAGCCAGCCAAATCCAAGGGAATCCGCCACCGATCTGAAACGGATTGTCATGCTGGGAAATCATCCCTAAAGCGAGAGCAGAAAGTGTGATTACGACGACTTCCAACCACATCGTGCGTTGGTGACGGACGGGGGCCAAAAAGGCGTGATAAAACGATATGAGCTTCTCGAAAGTTATTTTGGGGATCACGTTGCGATCACTTGATGGGGACGCTGGATGTCATTTCCTTAATCAGTTTCTGCGCGACCGCACTCAACGCCTCGCGACTCCAACCACTCTTGCTTCCGGCCGCACTCCACACAACACGATCCCCGTCTGACATATCAATGATCTGCAGGGTTAAACCCACCGCCGGTTCACCATCAATGCCAACTTTGTAGCGCCACTCGTCTACCGCACCCGTTACTGCGTAAAGAACGCCTTGTTCACGCGCCCAACTCATCGCATCGATCACTGTCTTGCGTTCAGCGGGTTCGAACAAACTGTCCTGATTGATCGATGGTGGATATCGCCGAAGATTACTGAGTCCCCGACTGCGCAATAATACTTCGGTGACCGCTTCTGCGCGCAAACCGGCCTGAGGTACATCGGTGTGATTCACGATAGGCAATAACGCCCATTTGGCACTTCGATCCAAAGGCGTTGAGTTGGACTCGATATCCAACACCGCACAAGATGTCAGACTGGTCACGATCATCAATACGAAAATTTTTAAAACATTCATCTAGTCTACCGGGTGGGTCTTGTGCGAACAGATAATCTGTTGCTCAGTTAATAGTATATCGGTAATTCATCATAAACTCATGGGATACCCCCCCGATTATATTCACTCCACCCCGTTCTTGTTTCAAACTGATCGAAAGATGATCCGGACCGGCGACCGAACCCGCCAACCCAAAAGTTGCGTTATAACCCACTCCGCTCAGATCATTGTGGGTCGCGCAAGAATCCCAATAGAGGCGCCACGTTCTTGTGTAAGAGCGCCGAAGATTTTCCCCAAATCCGAAACACCCACCATACAAATTTGCATTTGCGGGCAGTGCAAAGGCAGGATTTGCTTCAGGGTTGAAGCGAGTGTGAATTCCGATCAATCTGAATTTCCAATCCGGGTATTCAGTTCGAACTTGGTGAGCAATCTCCCAGGAAATGTGATTTCCATTACCCAAGGACTCTCCCGCCTGGGTAAAATAGCGCACCCAAATAGGCTCCAAATGCAGATATTCCCGCTTGCTGAAATTATAGGTAAGTCCTGTCTTGAGCTGATTACGCATCCCAAATACGTGCAATTCATTGGACTCTGTCGCAGCCGCATCAAATTCCCCGGCGAGCCTAAGTTTTATTCTTGGCATGAGGCCTATCTCGTGTGCCAATTGTATTTCGGTGGTACGGGAAAGTTCATTTCTGTGCCGCAGGGCAATCTCGGTATCTCCAAATCTGCCGTTATTTTTTAGAGCCAATCCCGTAATTTTTTCAGTTGAAGGCACGGAACCAAAAGTCGACAGAGTTTCGTTGGATTGTTGTGTTCTCCCAAACTCGACTGCAAGCCGTGCTGCACTGGTGAACTGTTTCTCGATCTGATAGTTTTGAATGAAACGGTGCAAGCTGCCGATCTTTTCCTCTTTCAATTCAATATTGATATGGCTGGCCGTAACGAGGACATCTTCTTTCAAACGCAGGTGAGTTTCATCACTTCCGGGACTATTCGTTAATCCTTCAAAGGCGATCGATTGTGCGTAGGCAATTTGCTGGACGGCCATCGCCGCGTCATGACGCGCAAGAATGGGTAGCCGTTCTGCCTGTTCGGCAAGCAAGGCAGCGATCTTACCGGAGTCCTGTTCCTCTACAGCAACCATCGTGTCAGCCCATAAGGGGGTTTCAAGTGACCGACCGTAACGCTGCCATAACCAGGCTTTGGCGTTGACCGACTGCTCTTTTGAAATCGCCCAACCCAACACCAATTCGTTGGTCGTTCTATCTACCACAACATCACGTTCCGCCAATCTGTCCTGTCGCAAAACCGAGCGCACGAGTGCCATACTTGGATCGGCTGGGTAATTCAACATCGCCAACCTTGCTGCCGCCTGCATTTCCGGAGTGAACGGCAAATTTGGCTGTTTGTCTGCCAATCGGTTGTGCAACTGTGACCACACGTGCCTTCTTACACGTGCGGCCTCAAGTGTTTGCTGATCCTGATCCAGCACGTCCGCATAATTCACCAGCCACAGGAAATCCTGACCTTCACGTTTGATCTGCAGAGTGTAATAGGCGACAGCATACGAGGGTTTTTCAAGAACTTGGTAAGCAGCGGCCAGCACGCCCCAGTAAGCCGGATTCTTGTGATCTCCCCGGTCAATGACGTGTGTAATCATTTCACGCAAGACCGCCACCTCGCGCGTGTCGATCAGAAACCACAGAATGGCATTCCCGGTCGAGGGATCATCCGGTGCAATGTCCACGGCATGGCGAAAATCAGCACGCGCCAATTGGAAATTCCTGTTCGTCTGATGATACTGGGCTCGCATCAAAAAAAATCTCGCGCTATCCGAAAATTTGTTCCAGTTGCCATCGGTCTCAAGTGCTTCATATATTCGCTGCTGTGCCAACCTGTTCCGTTCATTGGCGTAGTTTTCAAGTGCAAAGAGAAGCATGTCCCGGTCGCCGAATCTTCGGTAGGCCAATTCAGCCAAGGTGGCTTGTTTTTCCCGTTGAGAATCACCCAGCAAAAAGATCAATCTGCTGAAGTCATCACGGGTCAGATTCCCGCTCTCTGCCAAATGTTGGTAATCCCTTGTCGCGTTGTCATCTTTTTGCAACTGCCATGCCAGATCAGCCATCAGCTTGAAGTAGGCGAAATTCTTCTCATCGAAATTCGTGCGGTTCTTTTGCAAAAAGTCGTACGTTTTCTGGTAGTCACCTTTCCTCAAATACAAGTTGGCGATATTCAAAACCCATCCGGAATTAAATCCGTGTCCTACGAGCAAACGCATATACAGCCTGATTGCCTGCTCATCGTCTCCACTGCGCTCTGCAAGTCGGGCAGCAATCTCAAGGTGCAATAGACGGTAATTTGCCTTATAACTGCGCTCGAAATATTCAATGCCTTCCCGTTGCCGGCCGGCTTGTTCAAACAGATCACCCAGATTTTTCCACTGTGCCTCGTCCATCTTTCGTTTGTTTGCGATGCGTTTCCACGCGTCAAGCAAAACATCGTAATCATTTAACGAAGGTGCCAATCTCAACACGGCCAGCCACGATTCCTCCCCACCCTTGTTGCGCATCAGCCAGATCCATTCCCGCAATGCCACCTGGGGTTTGTTGGTCCATTCTGCGACTTGCGCCAAGCGCTGATGCCAGACTTTGCTTTGGGGTTCCTGTCGAACAGCGGATGCCGCCACTTGGTACGCTTCGGCAAGTCTGTTATTACCCACAAATACATCGTATGCAAGCTGAAAACTTTTCGGGTCATACGCTCGTTTTACATCAACAGACATCTCGGCAACTCCTTCAGCGATAGCTGAAGGCGCCGCGTATGCGCTGGAAATTCCAAAAAGCGCCAGGTAAAACTTCGGCAGCCAGTCGAATAATTCACCCGCCTTGGAAATGCGCAGCAACTGTTTGGCATACCGCACTGCGCGTGATTGGTCATCTGCCGCTCGCGCAATCAGCGTCAAGGAATACAAGGTGTCGCGATCATCCTCAAGATTTCCCAAGTTGCGGTCAATCGATTGCATCGCCTGTTTGAACAAACTGGCAGACATCAATGCCTGAACACCGGCAAGAAAAAATTCGCGCTGTTCTGTCAGCGAACTTGCTTTATGACGCGCCACAAAATAGAGATGCGACGCAAGTTTATGTTGCCCCTCACCCAATACTCGTGCTGCAACACGGGCAAACCAATCTACCGATTCGGACGCAGAGGCGTCCTCAATGGCAGTGTAAAGTTGGGAAGCAATGGCATGCTCTTCCATCGCGTCTGCTTGTCCGGCCAGATAAACCAAAGTCGGAACCGGCCAAGGCCGCCACAACACCCGCAAAAACACTTCATGCCGGTGAGCACTAAGCTCTCTTAGTTGAGGGGATCCTTTAACGCTATACGACATCTGCTTTGTCAGATTCTTATATTCTGTCAACAGGCCCTTCGCTTGCCAGGCTGGGTCAGCACTGCTTATCGCGGGTTGGATCAACTCTGAAACTCCACCCGTCTCTCCAATATGAATCAAGTGTTCGGCTAGCAAAATTCGAAGCTCCGGATTATCGGGTTCGGTTTTGAGCAAGTTGGAAAGATAGTTGATCGTCAGGTCATCACCCAATTTTTGCAAAGACGCTTGCCGCATCAATTCCTGTTTTGGAAATATCAACACCAACGGGATCAAAACCGCCAAAGCAAATCCGCCCAGCGCCCATCCGGAAAAAAGGTGCGGCCGATCGAATGACTGCTTACTGCGGGCAGAAAATTCGTAGCTCGTCGATTGCATTTTTGTTTAGGGAATAGTGGCTGATTCCCTTTTGGATAGATTCTGCTTTGATAGTCTGCCCATCCGCGCGGATGGAACATTCTGTAACCGAAGCCAAGGCGAATTTCAATGGTACATGGCCGGATAAAGCCATCGTGATGGACTTGTTATCGGCGTCATTCACACGTGTCGATTTTTTCACACGAGCATTGGCGGAAACCAGATAGGGCGTAGAGGGTATCGAAGTACCAAATCGCAGGTGTGCTTCACTTGCGGCCAGATGTAAATATTGTTGGGTGCGGTGTCGATTGAAGCCGAAAATATCCCCATTTTTTTCCAGTATCGGCTGCCCGAGTTCCAGTGGGGCGCGAAGCTGACTCAGATCACCAGTCCCCCGAACCAACCAACCTTCAGGCGTGCGAGCCACCACCATTGAATTGAAATCAAGCACCTTGCGCACATAGTCCGACACATGGACCGGAGTGGTTTCTTGTTCAATCGCCCACTTGAAAACCCTATCGAGCGCCTTGAGCGAAGACGGCTTGGTGCCCGAATAGGTATGGAAATAAATATCAATTGGTTTGAGCCGATAGGGGGTATCGGTCAATTCGAAAGTCTCGATGGCGCGTTCATAACCATAGTAGGGGCCAAGCCAATTATTGGTATAGACGTTTTCGTTCTGGTTGGGGGCGTAGACCTGAAAATGGTTCTTTCTGGGAACACCCAGCGGAGATACCAGCGTAAGGGTTGGAAAACTGCGTGTGATCATAGTCTCACCGCCGTTCATAGCCGCTACGCCGCTGCGCGCGGCCATCTCAAGCGCATCATTTCCGATGTTGCAATCGCCAGTCCAAAGAAATGTCTCTACCTTTTTACCCGGAGGAGCCAATCTCGATTCGATGTACGCAATCGAATCAGGAATCTCTTGCTGCAGATTGAATGTGTATTTCGGAATCACAAGGTGATACCCCTGTTCGCTTGGGTTACTTGTAGCTTTATGCCAAACAAAAGGATGCGAAAGGGAGTGGCTGGCAATCTGGACATGCGGGAACGAGAACATTTCTCGTGCAATTTTTTCAAGTGCCAACGATTGAGCGGGATACAAACCATTTGCAGCGATCTCCCCCTGAATGACCGAAATGGTCGCCGGTAAGGAGTATTTCCTCAATATCTGATCTCTCAATATTTCGGCCGCATACGGCGAACCGGGAAACTCAGCCTTGCTGACAAATCCGTCACCATCCATATGCACCATCAACATTCGCCGACCACTTTCTGTCGTCACATCAGGCACCGGCATGTCGGGCAGTTTGAGTGCGCGGCTCAGAAACTCGATCGGATTGATTACCCAGCGCAGATTCTTTCCAGTGTCTTTTTGGCGACCACTTGTGGGGATACTTGGTAACTCGACCAAGACATGAGGATTGAGCGCGTAGCCGCCCCAAGTAGTCAGCGCAACAGCATCCTGAAGCTGGCCACGATCATTCTTCAGTGTGAGCAGCGGCTTTCCCTGCAACACATGCAAAGGAAAAAACGCTGACCGGTCGAAAATCGGTTGCGTCTCAAAACCCACCAGGGGATCCTGCTTCGAAATGTGCAAGGTTGAACGGTCCACATTCGACTTCGAAAATGTCAGGCCAAGATGTTTGGTTTCGCTGCTGCTAAACAAAAACTCCCCATCGCCCAATACAACCACCGGCACGTCACTTTCAATTTGCTTTTTCAACCAGGACGATAAAACCCCGCCTTCCTTTCCGGCCGCTTTGTCCAGCCACACCAGGACTCCCGCGTAACGCCCTCTGAGAGGGAAATCCGGCAAGGGTTGGCGGGCGTCCTGAAACTCGACGGTGTAACCAAGATAGTTAAGCGGCATGGAGGCGTAATGCATTCCGCTGGTATTGATCAAGTCATATTCCGAGTCGGCGCTGTTGTGGATTATCAACACCTTGCGCGGCATCACTTCGATCCCGCCCACACCGAGCATATTCAATTGTGGATTCGTCACCCAGGGTATGAATCCGGCCTCGCGAATTTTGGACGCGGTCTCGCGTGCGAGGTCGCGTTTCTCCGGAGCAACATAGTCAATACAGAGCACAGGCAACAAATATTCATTTTTGACGCGCATCAGCTGCCCGGACAACCATTCACGGTCATTGGCAGGCACCGGCCGGTATTTTTGCTGCGCCGGATTCCAGCCCTGAAAAAGCGATTCAGCGGCAACAGCGAAGACTTCTTGATGAACTTGCGGAAGAATTTCAAAGCCGCGATTGAAGATCAAACGCGCTTCCGGATACCTGTGTTTCAATTCGCGGATTACTGCCACCAGTCCGGAGATTTGTCGTGCCTGGTCAGTTTCTGTTTTCGCATAACGCATAAATGAATCCAGCGTATCGAGAAAGAACCCCCGGTAGCCGGCTTCCCATAAGGGCCTGATGACTTGCTCTACAAAAAATACCGGCCATTCCGGTTGGGATTGATCCAGGACGACACTACCCCAATCGCTATTTTCTCCCAGCCTCCACTTCGGCGGAATTTTTTTCAGGTAAGCACGATCGGGAGAAACTTCCCCGACAGCAACATAGGCAAACAATGCCGTCTTGTTATTGGCATGCAACTTTGGATTGGGCACATGTAACGGCTCTACCACCACCACATCAAATGCATGCAACTCATCCCACGGCGGATTTGCCCCGTAAAACAGGGCGATACTCGGTTGCGATGCGCAGGCCAAAGAGGTCGCCAACATCAACACATGGAATATTCCCCAACGGCAAACAGAAAAAGTCGAAAGTGAATTTCTCAAACCGGTTTCTCGATCAGTTGTTTCAAGCCGTCGTACAACGGTGTCATGGATTCGGGTTCAAGTTGCTCAAACATCTTCAGCGGTAAAACACTGGAGTGGCGGATGTCTCCCGTTGCCGCTGCCTCATGCTGGATTTGCGCGGGACATGCCGCACATTTTGCCAGGGTCTCAATCAATTCCAGCAGGGTCACGCTGTGTCCGGTGGCAATGTTGCAAACCCCTATTGCTGTACTTTTCAGCGCATGCAAATTCAATCTGGCGACATCTTTGACAAAGATAAAATCACGCGTCTGCCCTCCGTCGCCGAACACGCGCACCGCTTCACCTTTGGACATCGCGGATGCAAACCGACTGATCACACCCGCATAGGGAGAAGAAGGATCCTGACGCGGCCCATAGACATTGAAGTAACGCAGCCCGAGAGAAGAAAGTTCATAGAGTTGGCGATAGAGAGCAGCATATTGGTCATTGATACTCTTCTCCAAGCCGTAGGGCGACAACGGCACCACAGCAGATTCTTCATTCAGTGGCAACTGCTCTGGAGCGCCGTAGACCGCAGCACTGGATGCATAGACAAACCGTCTCACCTTGGCGCGTCGTGCGCCATCGAGAACATTCAAGAAACCTTGGATATTGTGTCTGCTGGAACCGAGTGGATCAGCCACAGAGGCGGGTACCGAAACCTGCGCCGCAAGATGCAGCACATGGCTTATGCCTTCAAGAGCCTGATCAACAGCCTGCGGATCGCGAATATCGCCGCTGATCACTTTCAACTTTGGGTGCTGCGGAAGATTCGAACTTTTGCCGGAGGAAAAATTATCCAGCACGGTGACCCCCGCGCCATCAGCCAATATTGCTTCAACACTGTGCGATCCGATAAATCCCGCACCCCCTGTAACCAGTACTTGCATCTGTGTCATTCCTCACCACCTGTATTTGCATTGTTAAATAAGCTTGTCACTTCTTGGCAGAACCGATGAACGAGTGCCAAGTTCGTATTCTTTAAACCACTTTGATCTGAAATTTTCAGCAAGGATATGGTATCCCAGTTCATTACGGATTGGCGTTGCGATGTGCGCTTCGATCGGCTGACACACAGCAAAGCAACCACCTTGCGGTCGGGGACTCAACACTAAACAGCGTGACCCCGACTCAAGCGCGATGTGACCGCAAGTATTCGCGCTTTTTCATCCTTGAGCGTGTCATTAATTTCGCGCATGACGCTGTTCAAATCGACCGGGTTTTCGATACGCTTGAAGCAACCGGTCAGCACCGTTTCCGGATGCAGTTTGCTACTCTGATAAAGCGACCAGATTTCATTGCCATAATCGGTGGTCAGCAGCTCAGGCGCGAATTTTCCAAAGTAAGTGGCGAGGTTCTCGACATCACGCAACAACATTTTTCTGGCATGATTATTGGCCGCCGCGTCGACGGCCTGCGGTAGATCGATGATGACGGGACCGGCGCTATCCACCAGCACGTTGTATTCGGACAAGTCGCCATGCACGATCCCGGCACACAGCATGCGTACTACCTGCGTGATCAAAATGCGGTGGTACTCGCGTGACAGTTCATCTGTAAGCACCAAATCATTAAGTCGCGGAGCGGCGTTGCCTGCGCTGTCGGTCACCAGCTCCATCAGTAGCACACCTTCATGGTAGTTGTACGGCTTGGGCACACGCACCCCCGCAGCAGCAAGTCGGTACAGGGCATCCACCTCGGCACTTTGCCAAGCTTCTTCCTGCGCTTTGCGGCCATAGTGGGTGCCTTTTTCCATGGCTCGCACACGCCGACTGTTCTTGACTTTGCGCCCTTCGGTGTAATCCACACTCTGGCGAAAACTGCGCTTGTTGGCTTCCTTGTACACCTTTGCGCAGCGAATCTCTTCGCCGCAACGCACCACATAGACCGTGGCTTCTTTGCCGCTCATCAACTGACGGATGACCTCATCGATCAGACCATCCTGCACCAACGGTTCGATTCTTTTTGGAATTTTCATGGCCCACTAAAAACGCTCATACGGCAGCAAATAGCGCCACTGCCCGGGGAGCAGTTTTGCCATCGACATGCGCCCGATTCGAATTCGTTTCAGTGCCAGCACTTGTAGACCGACGCTATTGCATGCATGTGCGATCTGTCCGGGTTGCATACCCTTGAGGGCAAATCTCAGACGTGTTTCGTTTTGCCAGCTGACCTTGATGGGTGGCAGTTCCCGACCGTTAAAACCCAGGCCGTGGTTGAGCAGCTTTAGACCATCTGCCGCCAACTCGCCAGCAACTTCAACCACATATTCTTGCTCGATGGTGGCTGCATCGTCGGTCAGCTTGCGCGTCACATGCCAGTTCTGAGTCAATACCAACAAACCACTTGCATTCATCTCCAGCGGAATGTTCTGAGTCAAACGAACGAAGTGCTGTTTGAGCGGACGTATACCGGAATGATCTTCAGCGGACAACGTATCCTTGGTTAACACGTGCTGCGCAAAAAGTGAGTTCGCATCCGATAACATTGCCTGGTGAAACAAAATGGTCACCGGCGCAACGGGTGTCAGACTCGCTTCGGAGTGGAGTTCGACATTCTGCTGCGACACCCTGAACTGCGGGTCTTCCACGACTTGTCCATCTACCTTAACCCAACCACCGACAATATAAATCTCCGCTTCGCGGCGAGAGCAGGAGACCATTTCGGCAAGGCGCTTTGCAAGACGGACAGGAGTGTTCATTTGGAATACATCTTTGAAACAAGGTGGCGAATTTACATGCAACAAAAACCACACATCAAATCAGATTTTTGACGCTTGGTTGATGATTCGGGATACTCAATACCCGCATCGAAATAATAGATACAAGCGCACAGTCAACTCATTATTTTCGCCGCCAGCATGCGGTTTCCCAATATGCGATTGGACACATCTAAAAATTCTCCAAATTCTCCGCGCGAGACATTACGCGGTGAATTACGACAACTTCAATTGTGACTTTGATTTCCTGCCGGGTGCTGCGGGCGGAATGAAACCGGCCAAGCGGCATCTCATTCCCTCAATTTTCTTGCCCTTCTCGAATCGGATCGAATGGCACGACATAATTTCTCCCTTGGCGGCAAGCTCGGTCAATTGCGAACGGGCATTGGCAAGTGAAATGCCAACCGCTTCAGCGATTTCAGTGTCGAGCTTCTCACCATGCGTTTTGAGGAATTGCAGAATTTCTTTCATAGGATCAACCACGTCTCGAAAATTACATAGGGCGCAACTGTACAGGGAAGGCAGGCATAGGACAACTCTTTGATGCTTTTGAATTTTCTAAGGCAAACACGCGACACCGAGAACAGGGTCTGTAAAAGGCGTAAGCACCTCCCTACCCCGCCAACCCCACATAAACGTTTTGCACATCGTCATCCGCATCGACCG
>CAZRZH010000030.1:0-23316 GCA_964604485.1 uncultured Sideroxydans sp. | reverse complement strand
AATTCACCTTGTAGCGATCTGACAGCACTCTTTGCCGCTTGAAGGGTTGTTGCCTCTATTAGATCGGCCACACTTTCGGCCTGGGAAAGGTCTAATTTATTATTCAGGAAAGCACGTTGAGTAAATTCGCCCGGCTTAGCGATTCGCGCTCCCAATTCTAGACAGCGTTGTAGCACAGCTTGGAGAACGGCAGATCCACCATGACCTTGCAGTTCAAGCACTTCTTCGCCTGTATAGGAATGGGGGGCTGGAAAATACAAGACGATGCCGAAATCCAAAACCGAATTGTCAGCAGCTAAAAACTGAGTATATTTGGCTTTCCTAGGATAAATCTGTTGGCCCGTCATAGCCAAGCCAAGTTCGGCTAAGTTACTGCCAGAAACCCTAATAACGCCAATACCACCGCGACCATTACCTGTCGCGATGGCGGCAATGGTATCAAGCTTTGGATTCACCCTTTTGAGCGGCTTCTTCACCGTGAGTTATATACCACTGCTGTGCAATAGATAATATGTTGTTAACGATTGAGTACAAGACTAATCCGGCTGGGAAGAAAAAGAAAACTACGCTAAATGCGATCGGCATGATTTGCATTATCTTGGCTTGAATGGGGTCTGCCGGTACGGGATTGAGCTTGCTCTGAACCAGCATGCTCACTCCCATAATGATAGGCAGAATATAGTATGGGTCAGTTGCTGAAAGATCGGTAATCCAACCAATAAATGGGGCATGACGTAGCTCTACGCTTTCCAAAATTGCCCAATACAAACCAATGAACACTGGAATTTGAATGAGTACTGGCAGGCAACCGCCCAAAGGATTTATCTTTTCAGTTTTGTACAAATCCATCATTGCTTTATTCAAGCGCTCTCGATCATCGCCATATTGTTTCTTTATTTTTTCTAATTTTGGTGCAACGACGCGCATCTTCGCCATTGAACGATAACTAGTTGCAGATAAAGGGAAGAATGCAAGTTTGATCAATACTGTCAGCAGGACAATTGCAACGCCCCAATTGTTTACCCAGTTATTCAGAAAATTCATCAACCAAAACAAAGGGGTTGCAAAGACAGTAAAAATTCCATAGTCAACGGTTAATCCTAAACCAGGAGCAATATCATCAAGCTTTGTTTGAGCCGGACCAACATAAAGCGGCGCCTCAATTCTGACAATTTGTTTTGGCTCGATTATTTGAGTGGGCAAAATTACTCCGACAGAATATAAATTTCCGTCCAGATGCTTTGCATAAAACTCGCGGGGGGAGTTACCTTTCGGCAGCCATGCAGAAACAAAGTAGTGTTGGACCATTCCAACCCAACCATCATTCGTATTCTTGGGAAGTTTTATCTTGTTTTTTTCAATATCTGTGAATTCGATCTTTTGAAATTTTTCCTGTTCTGTATAAACAGCTGCACCTGTATAGGTTGGCACGAAGGAAGAAGCTCCTTCAGGTGGTGTTGAATCGCGAACAAGTTGGAAGTAGGCTGATGGTGTAATTGCGGATGAGCTTGTATTCTCAATCTCAAAATCCACATTCACTAAATAACTTCCTTTATGGAAGGTGTAAATCTTGGTAACTCGTGCTCCTTCGATGCCAAGTGCAATGAGCTTAACAACTAGATTATCTTGACCTTCATCAAGAAAAAACTCATCGGCTTCTGATTGATATTCAGCGTTATGGGTCGGAAGACCCTGCCCCAATAATCCAGACTGGGCAATGTAGATCAAATTATCTTGATTCTGTAATAGTACGATTGATCTGTTCTGATCATTCGCGGTCTTGTGCTGTAGTAGTTCGACTCTATCTACATTCCCTCCTGCGGTATTAATCTCAACTTTGAAAGTATCGGTCTTGACGATGACTTTTTTTCCAGTGGGAATTTTAAGTGCTTTTGAAGGTGTGCTTGGGGCAATCTCTTTTGGAAGAGCGGCTGATACTGTTGGAGGCGCAGTCAGATTTGTGGAAGCTGCTTCGATTGGCTGTACAGGTTGGTTCTGTCGTGTCCACTCACTCCAAAGCACAACCAGAGAAAAAGTGAAAATTACAAACAAGAACATCCGTCGCATATCCATTGGGTATCACCTATATATATTATTAACTATGGAATAGGATCGTAACCACCAGAGTTCCATGGGTTACAACGAGCTATTCGTTTGATGCTAAGCCACAAGCCCTTTGCGACCCCGTGTTTTGAAATGGCCTCATATGAGTACTGCGAACAAGATGGAGAAAAACGACATGACGGTGGAAACATTGGGCTAATGAGCCTTTGATAAAGGCTCACAAATATCAAAATAATCCTCTTCATTTAGGCATCAAAGCCTTATCCAGCATTGCACTTAACAATAATCGTGCCGATGATTTTTTACTTTCATCCAAAGGTTTGCGTACACGAATAACCACGTCACGAGCTACATCATGATGTATGTGCTGTCTGAAACATTCACGAATTAACCGTTTTAATCGGTTACGTTTAACTGCTCCCGGTACAACTCGCTTACTTATAGATATCCCCAACCTAGAAATACTGTCCGGGTTAGGTTGAGAATATACAGAGAACCAATCTCGCGTAATTGATGTTTGCTGCAAGATACGAGAAAACCCATCCCGACGAGACAATTTAAAACGCCTCGGAAATACTAATCTCGTAATTACATTACACTCCAAGACGCACACGGCCTTTTGCACGACGTGCTGCAATAACTGAACGACCTCCTTTTGTTTTCATTCGAACCAAGAAACCGTGAGTACGCTTTCTTTTGGTAACAGATGGCTGATAGGTACGTTTCATGCTTAATTCCTTTGTTAAATAGATTGAAAAGCGCGCGATTACAATCGGTTGCCGTCTTTCTGTCAAGTCAATTTTAAATTGTGGATAACTTTTTTTAGAGCTTGTAGAATGTTAAGGTCCATTGAATTTTTGTATACCTCTATGTCAGCTCAGGGTTTATCCGGTAGTTGCCAACTCTTCTTCAAAGAGCAATTGCCACTTCAACAATATAATTCTTGGATAAAACCTTTAATTTTTGAGGTTGAAGGTAATCGTCTAATTCTAACCGCGCCTAATAGCTTCACTTTGCGCATTATTCAAGATCGATTCCTTCCTGAGATTTTAAATCGAGCAGCTGTTTTTTTTCAGATAACTCCCGAGATAGAACTTCGAATTGAAAAAAAATCTTCTGAGAAAAAAATTTCTAAATTATCTGTACCTAAAAGCATTGAAAAACCCACCGTTCTTAAAGTTCAAAAGACTACCAGCAAACTAAATACACAACTTACTTTTGACACATTTGTGACAGGTAAGGCCAACCAACTTGCGCATGCTGCAGGGTTGCAGGTCGCTGAAAAACCAGGAACAGCCTACAACCCGTTGTTCATCTATGGCGGCGTTGGTCTGGGCAAGACTCATTTACTTCAATCTATTGGGAACCTGGTAGCAAAAGAAAATTCCCAAGCCAAGATTTGCTACGTTCATGCGACGAACTACGTCTCTAGCGTTGTAAAAGCTTTTCAAACCAAGAGCTTCGATGAGTTCAAGCAATATTACAATTCGCTCGATCTACTGTTGATAGATGATATCCAATTCATCGCTGATAAGCCTGGCACCCAACAAGAGTTCTTTTATACATTAAACTCTTTGATCGACACCAACAAACAGGTCGTCATCACTTGCGACACCTTTCCCAAAGAAATCTCTGGCATAGAACCCAGACTGACCTCTCGTTTCACTTGTGGTTTAACTGTCGCTATCGAACCTCCTGGCTTAGAGATGCGTGTCGCTATCCTTTTACAAAAGTCAGCTAATAGCGGAACACCTATCAGTGAAGATGTTGCCTTTTTCATTGCTAAACACGTCCGCTCCAATATTCGTGAACTTGAAGGTGCTTTGAATCGTATCGAAGCCTATGCACGCTTCCATAAGCGCCCTATATCCATCGAGTTGGCTAAAGAGGCTTTGCGCGATCTTCTTGCTGCACAGAACAAACAAGTCACTATCGAAAATATTCAAAAAACGGTTGCAGACTTCTATCGCTTGAAAATAGTGGATCTTTTATCAAAGAAGCGCACCCGTGTGATCGCGCGACCACGGCAGATAGCAATGAGTCTAGCACGTGAATTGACCCAACTTAGTCTTCCAGAGATAGGTAATGCTTTTGGAGGCAGGGACCATACGACGGTTCTTCATGCTTGCAAGACGATAGAGTCTTTAAGGAATACAGATACATCGATAGAAGCAGACTTTAATTTATTGCATCAAACGCTTAGGGGATAACTAAAATTAATGCTGTTTATATTTTGTAGATAACTATGGTTTTAAAAGAAGTAGAAAAAGAAGTACACATGTTATTCACAAGAAAAAAGGTATTTAGTAAAAAATTAAAAATTATTTAGTAAATTGATTAAATAGGTTTTATTTAGTTACTCACAGATTTAGTTGGCCTTATTATTGTTATTAAGTATTTAAGGATAAAAACATATGTTTATTAAACAAATTAGCCGAAACGACCTACTCAAACCTCTCCAAGCGGTTGTTGGTATTGTGGAACGTAAACAACCACTCCCCATCCTTTCAAACGTACTTCTAAAAAAGAACGCTGAAGGCGTAAGGTTTGTCACGACCGACTTGGAGATACAGATTGAGGCACAACTAAAGACAGCACTTCAATCGACGAGTGGCCCAGAATCAATCACCATCTCTGCTAAGAAGCTACAAGAAATATTGAGAGCCATCTCTGAAGAAAGTGCTATTAGTCTGGATACCAACGAAAGTAAGTTATTGGTTAAAGCCAACAAAAGCCGTTTTAGCTTGCAGACATTGCCAGCTCAAGACTTTCCTGGTCTGACGGAACAATTGACTGGATCGGTCAATATCGAGATCGAACAAGGAAAACTAAAACGTCTGTTAGGATCGGTTCAACATGCGATGGCTCAGCAAGATATTCGTTATTACCTGAATGGCGTATTGCTGGTCGTTTCAGGTGATTCGATTAAACTAATTGCTACAGATGGACACCGTCTGGCATACATCGCTGAAAAACTGGCAACAGAACACCCTAAAAAAGAAGCCATCCTCTCTCGCAAGACGGTCAATGAGTTGTTGAAACTCTTGGCTGATTCAGAAGATAAATTGGAATTGGAGCTAGCTGATAAACAAGTACGCTTTACCTTTGCGGACATCGTACTCACCTCCAAGGTGATCGACGGTAAATTCCCTGATTACACCCGCGTCATTCCCAACCACACCAACAACCTGACTCTCAACCGAGTAATCATCCTGCAAGCTCTGCAACGGGCAGCCATTCTTTCAAACGAAAAATTCCGTGGCGTGCGTTTGTTGTTGACCGAAAAGAACCTACAGATCATCAGTAGCAACAGCGAGCAAGAAGAAGCACAGGAAGATATCGAGACGGACTACCAAGGTGCCGCCTTGGATATCGGCTTTAATGTGAATTACCTATTAGAAGGCATCAACAACATCAATAGCGCCAACATCACCTTATCTTTTGGTGACCAAAACAGCAGTTTATTGATCACCATCCCAGAGCAAAGCGACTACAAATATGTCGTGATGCCAATGCGTATTTAATGTTCCACGTGAAACAGAAAGAAAACCAATGAGTGAGAATTACGACGAATCGAGCATCCAACAACTAGAAGGTTTGGAAGCGGTACGTAAACGTCCTGGGATGTACATCGGCGATACCTCTGATGGAACAGGCTTGCATCACATGGTGTTTGAAGTGGTGGATAACGCTATCGATGAATCCTTGGCAGGTCATTGCGACGATATTAAGGTCATTATCCACGGCGACAACTCTATTTCTGTTTCAGATAATGGGCGTGGTATTCCTATTGGCATCAAGTTCGACGACAAGCATGAACCCAAGCGTTCTGCTGCTGAAATCGTGCTGACCGTGTTGCACGCAGGCGGAAAGTTCAATCAAAACAGCTATAAAGTATCGGGCGGCCTGCATGGCGTGGGTGTTTCCTGTGTTAATGGTTTGTCAGAATGGCTTAAACTCACTACCTACCGTGATGGCAAGAAGTTCGGCCTAGAGTTCGTGCGTGGTGCAGTCAAAGACCGTCTAATCGAGAAGCAAAAAGGTATCGAAGTCTCTCCCGTCCGTGAATTGGGTGATAGCAACAAGCGTGGCACCGAGGTGCACTTTCTAGCGGACAAGGAAATTTTCGGATCAGTTGAGTTTCATTACGAAATTATCGCCAAGCGCCTGCGGGAGTTATCGTTCCTGAATAACGGAGTCAAGATCGAGCTGATCGATCAACGTACGGGCAAGAGCGAGAACTTCGCCTACTCGGGAGGTGTGCGCGGTTTTGTCGAATACATGAATAAAAGCAAGTCGGTGCTGCACCCCAAGAGTTTCCAAGCATCCGGCGAGAAAGACAACATCACCGTCGATGTCGCCATGCAGTGGAACGATAGCTATTCCGAAGTCGTGCAGTGCTTCACCAACAACATCCCGCAACGTGATGGCGGTACGCACATGACTGGCCTGCGTATGGCCATGACCCGCGTCATCAATAAATACATCGAAGACAATGAATTGGCGAAAAAAGCCAAGGTCGACACCACCGGCGACGATATGCGCGAAGGTTTGACCTGTGTGCTTTCCGTCAAAGTGCCAGACCCTAAATTCTCTTCACAAACAAAGGACAAGCTAGTTTCAAGCGAAGTTCAGCCAGCCGTGCAAGAAGTGGTTTCGCAGAAGTTATCCGACTTCCTGTTGGAGAACCCGATTGACGCCAAGATCATCTGCGGAAAGATCATCGAAGCAGCCCGTGCACGTGACGCGGCCCGTAAAGCGCGTGAATTGACCCGCCGTAAAGGCATTCTGGACGGCATCGGCCTGCCCGGTAAACTGGCGGATTGCCAGGAAAAAGACCCTGCCATGTCCGAGCTGTACCTCGTCGAGGGTGACTCCGCTGGCGGCTCTGCCAAACAAGGCCGCGACCGTAAGTTCCAAGCCATCTTGCCGCTAAAGGGCAAGATTCTGAACGTAGAAAAGGCGCGTTTCGAAAAGCTCATCGCCTCGCAAGAGATCGCCATCCTCATCACCGTGCTGGGTACTGGCATCGGCAAAGAAGAATACAACGCCGAAAAACTGCGCTACCACCGCATCATCATCATGACTGACGCGGACGTGGACGGCGCGCACATCCGCACCCTGCTGCTCACCTTCTTCTACCGTCAGATGCCCGAACTCATCGAGCGCGGCCATGTGTACATCGCCCAACCACCGCTGTTTAAGATCAAAAAGGGCAAGGACGAGTGCTACCTTAAAGACGAACACGAACTCAAGAACTACATGCTGGGTGCCGCGCTGGATGGCGCCGCGTTCTACCCCGCACTGGACGCCACGCCTATCCAAGGTGAAGCGCTGGGCGAGATCGCCAAACAATACTTCCTGGCCGAAGCCGTCATCGACCGCCTCTCCCACTTCATCGCACCCGAAGCCAGCCATGCCCTGCTCGTCCTGCCCACCTTGTCGCTGAACGATGCTGCCCAAGCGCAGAAGAGCGCCAAGCTGCTACAAGAAGCCTGTGGCGGCGTCATCAAGGCAGAAGTCGAAACGGACGAGCACGGCGACTTGCGCCTGCGTTTGGAAAAGATATTCCACGGCAATTACTCCTTGAGCTATCTGGACAAAGAGTTCCTAGAGAGTGGCGACTACACACAGATCCGCCAGACCGCCGACGCCCTGAACGGCCTCATTTCCCCTACTGCCTATGTAACCCGTGGTGACCAGAAGCGCGGCGTGAGCAGCTTCAAACAAGGCGTCGAATGGCTGTTGGAAGAAGCTAAAAAAGGCGTCGGCATCCAACGTTACAAAGGCTTGGGCGAAATGAACCCCGAGCAACTGTGGGAAACCACCATGGACGTGAAGAACCGGATCTTGCTGCGTGTGCGTATCGAAGATGCCATCGGCGCGGACGAGATATTCACTACGTTGATGGGTGATGTGGTCGAGCCGCGCAGAGCGTTCATCGAGCAGAATGCGTTGGGTGTGAAGAATTTGGATGTTTAGTTTTGTAGGTTCTCAAAATTGTTTGAAAAATTCTCACTATATTGAAAAAGCCAATTTTGAGAAAAATCTCAACAAAGTAGAACCCATAAGGCTTGAATCCCAATAAGTACAAGGGATTCGATCCAAGGCTTCCAAAACAGCCCGAGGCGAGCTGTTTTACTAAAGACTAGGGGTGAGCCTCATAAAAACGAAAAAACGCGTTCAATGGCTATAATAATCCCAATTTACGTGTCTGACGGGTAATTTGTTCAGTTGGTCTTTGTAGAAACGCCATTTCGGCATGAACTGATCCATCAGGGCAACGAAATGACTGTTGTGGGTTGGTTCGAGTAAATGTGTCAGAAGCATGGGAGAACGACTACAACGAAGAGTTACCGCATGATGCACTGGGCGATCTGACACCCGTCGAGTACAGAGTGCTGCACCACCCCGCCATGGATTATGGCTGCTCTTTTGGATTCATTTGTGAATTAGAAATGGAATAATTAGGGCGCCGGCTCTTCAAGCACTATGCCGTTTATTTCTTTTCCAGCAACCAGTTGGCCGCGTTTAAAGCAAAATAAGTCAGTATACCATCTGCCCCCGCGCGTTTGAATGCCAGCAACGACTCAAGTACACACGCTTTTTCATTTAACCATCCGTTCTGTGCGGCAGCTTTTAGCATGGCATATTCACCGCTGACTTGGTATACAAAGGTGGGCGCTTTGAATTCGTCTTTAACTCGGCGAACGATGTCGAGGTAAGGCATGCCAGGCTTGACCATCACCATATCCGCACCTTCTTGCAGGTCCAGTCCAACTTCCCACAGCGCCTCATCGGAGTTGGATGGATCCATCTGGTAGGTGTATTTATTCCCTGTGCCAAAGTTACCGCTGGAACCCACCGCATCCCGGAAGGGGCCGTAGAAGCTGGAGGCATATTTGGCGGAGTACGCCATGATGCGTGTGTGGATGTGGCCATTCGCATCCAGTGCGGCGCGCACTGCACCGATGCGGCCATCCATCATGTCGGAGGGAGCAACGATGTCGGCACCCGCTGCAGCATGGGTTTGCGCCTGTTTGGTCAGTACTGCGATTGTCTCATCGTTAAGCACGTAGCCACTGTCATCAATCAGTCCGTCTTGTCCGTGGCTAGTGTAAGGATCAAGCGCGACGTCAGTCATCACTCCGAGTTCGGGAAAGTTTTTCTTGAGTGTAGCAACCACTTGTGGTACGAGTCCTCCAGGGTTGAAAGATTCACGTGCATCCAGGCTCTTCATAGAAGCATCGATTACCGGGAATATCGCCATGACCGGAATTCCCAGTTTGACGCATTGTTCTGCGTCCTTGAGCAACAAATCCAAGGTCTTGCGCTGAACACCGGGCATGGACTTCACATCCTCGGCTCTATTTATGCCATCCAGCACAAATACGGGATAGATCAAGTCTGATGGAGTGAGTATATGCTCACGCATCAAGTCACGTGAGAACGCGTCACGGCGCATCCTTCGCATTCTGCTTTGGGGGTATTGTCCGAGTGTTTGCATGGTTCTTCCTAAAATTTGATATGTCGCTGGAACTATTTTCGCATGCCTCCGTCAGAGTCTGCGGGTAGCGAGAGCTGCTTCCCGTTTCTCCTCCCTGAGCGGGCGTCTTTACCCTGTAAAGGCATTTTGCCCCTGAATCTTTCCCCTTTGGTTCAGGGGTATTTTTTTGCCCTCAATTTTTCAACCAACCCGCAATGACTGATTCAGCCTCTTCCGTGCCTAATTTTTTTAGACTGGAAAAGAGCTGCGCGGAACATTGGGGAAAATTCTCCTGCAAGAATGCATTCACTTCACGCAAGGTTTGTGTGGATTGTTGACGGCTCAACTTGTCCGATTTGGTGAGCAAGATGTGCACCGGTTTCTGCGTGATGGCGAACCACCCCAACATCCATTGATCACGTTCGGTGAGGGGATGCCGCGCATCCATAATAACCACCAAACCGGCCAATTCTTCCCTTGTCTGCAGATATTCGCTCAACAATTGTTCCCAATGTGCCTGAATATCGGGCGGCACTTTGGCATAACCGTAGCCGGGCAAATCCACCAGAAAATTGTTATCGCCCAACGCGAAATAATTCAGGTGCTGCGTACGCCCCGGCGTTTTGCTGGTATAGGCCAGTCGCACGTGATTGGCGAGCGTGTTGATCGCACTCGACTTGCCGGCATTGGAGCGACCGACAAAAGCCACCTCCTTGCCGCCGTGTAGTGGCAGATCCTTGATGTGATTGACGGTGGTATAAAACGCCGCTTGCGAGAACAATCCCATTATTTCCAGGCCGAGAATATTTTTTCCGCTGCCGCGATTGTTGCCGTGATATCTGTCTCTGTGTGGGCTGCGGAAACAAAACCTGCCTCGAATGCCGACGGTGCCAGATAGACGCCTTGTTCCAACATGGCGTGGAAGAACCGGTTAAAGGCTTCTTTGTCACAAGCCATCACTTCCGCGAAGCTGGTTGGCACCGTTTTGCTGAAATACAGGCCAAACATGCCGCCCACCGATTGCGCGCAAAATGCGATACCGTGTTTCTGCGCAGAAACGGTCAGGCCTTCGGTGAGATGTTTAGCCAACAGCGACAACCGATCATAGAAGCCGGGGGCTTGCACCAACCCGAGAGTAGTTAATCCCGCCGCAACGGCGACTGGGTTCCCGGACAAGGTACCGGCTTGATAGACCGGACCCAGCGGAGCCAGACATTGCATGATGTCGCGCCTTCCGCCAAACGCGGCAGCGGGTAATCCCCCCCCCATCACCTTGCCTAGGGTGACCAAGTCCGGCTTGATCCCGTAATAACCCTGCGCCCCTTGCAGACCGACACGGAAACCGGTCATCACCTCATCCAGAATTAGCACCGCACCAAATTTCGTGCACAAGTTGCGCATCGCGTCGAGGAATTCTCGTTTGGGCGTGACCAGATTCATATTGCCGGCCACCGGTTCAACAATCACGGCGGCGATGTCTTTACCCATCTCGGCGAAGCATTTTTCCAAGCCTGAAGCGTCGTTGTAGTCGAGCACCGTAGTCAATGCGGCGATCTCGGCTGGAACACCGGAAGAACTGGGTTGGCCAAAAGTCAGCGCACCCGAACCGGCTTTTACAAGCAATCCATCCGAATGCCCGTGGTAACAGCCCTCAAATTTGACGATACGCGAACGCCCGGTGAAGCCGCGCGCCAAGCGAATTGCACTCATCGTCGCTTCGGTACCGGAGCTGACCAAACGCACCATTTCCAGGCTGGGCAGGATCTTGCACAACAGTGTTGCCAACTCCAGTTCGCTTGCTGTAGGCGCGCCGAAACCCAAGCCTTGTGCCGCCGCATCCTGAACCGCTTTTACTACTTCCGGATGGCAATGGCCGACGATTATCGGCCCCCATGAACCCACGTAATCGGTGTATTTCTTCCCGTCCGCATCCCAAACGTAGGCGCCCTGTCCACGCTGAAAGAATAGGGGCGTGCCCCCCACAGAGCGGAACGCGCGCACTGGCGAGTTCACGCCGCCCGGAATTACTTTTTGGGATAGCTCGAAGAGTGCTTGATTTTGCGAAGTCATTGCCTTATGTCCTGATGAAAAGTTTTGATAATTCTTGCGCAGCCTGTTCAATATCCGCTGCGCCCCACAACGCCGTGATGACCGCCAGCGAGTCGGCTCCTGCTGCAACTATCGCCGCGCCGTTGTGCCGCGTGATACCACCTATTGCAACGATGGGAAGGTTCAATTTGTCGCGCACTTTTTGAAGCAAAACCTCGTCTGCTCGAACGGCCTCGGGCTTTATGGCAGAAGGGAAAAACGCTCCGAAAGCCACATAATCCGCACCCCGGTGCGCCGCATCCATAGCTAAATCCGCGCGATTATAACAAGACACACCAATCAGCTTTGTTTCACCCAGCTGAGCCCGCGCATCCGTCACACTTTCGTCTTCACCGCCCAGATGCACACCATCGGCGTCAACTAGCACCGCCAAACCAGTGTCATCGTTAACTATGAAGAGAGTGTCAAACTCACGGGTCAATTCGCGCAGAGCACGAGCCTGCTGCAGACGCAGCGCCGCATCGGCGAGCTTGTTGCGGTATTGCAGAATATGTGCGCCACCCCGTAATACCCGTCTGACCTTATCCAGCAACTCCGGAGTGTCCGCAAGGTCAGGCGTGACCGCATACAGCCCCGCAACATTGCGTTTATTAATGGCGGGTCTCTTCACCTTCTTCTTCGCCTTCTTCGTCGTCGCGCGCCCAGAACAGACGGTCGGGGATGTGTTGCCCCATACCCGGTCTGAAGCCATATTTCAAGGCCTCCCAAGTGTATTCCTGCGCTTCACGCACTGCGTCCTCTATGGACAGTCCATTTGCAAGAAGAGCTGCGATGGCCGACGCCAGCGTACAACCGGAGCCGTGATAGATGCCGGGAAGTCGCGGCCAGGTATCACTGCGAATCAGTCCGCGTTCGCCATAGAGCGTGTTCACTACTTTGGGTGTGTTCTCGTGTGTCCCGGTGATCAATACATACTCGCAACCCAGTTGCAGGATGCGTTTGGCGCTCTCAGCCTGATTCGGGTCGTCGGCGTCGTTGTCCTCATCCACCACCAATCGACGCGCTTCCATGCTGTTTGGCGTAAGTATGGTGGTTTGCGGCAACAACAGTTCACGTAACGCATCCAACATGTCTTCATTGGCTAGCTCATCGCCACGGCCGGAGGAAAGCACCGGATCGAACACCAGCGGGATATCAGGATAATCAGAGATTACTTCCGCGATCGCGGCAATATTTTCCACACTTCCCAACAAACCGATCTTGAACGCGGCCACCGGCATGTCCTCCAGCACGGTGCGCGCCTGATCCACCACCCAGTCGGAATCCACCGCCTGTATGTCGTCAACACCGCTGGAATCCTGCACGGTGAGCGCGGTGATTACCGACAAAGGATGGCAACCCATGCTAGCGATGGTCAGAATGTCGGCTTGCATCCCCGCTCCGCAACTGGGGTCGGTGGCGGCGAAGGTGAGAACGATGGGTGGGACGTCGGACATAATGGGGGGTTGTTACGCATTGATTTGATAGGTCGTGATTCTACCCGAAAGCCACATGAATAAAGATTGCTCTTATCGTTCGTCCCCTCTCCCGCAAAGCGGGGTAGGAAGGGGGTGTCGGGCGCGTCGATTCAAGTGCTGGTTGGCAGGGGCGAACTCCGCAAGATTTGTTAAATCAAGGCGTGATTAAATGTCGCATCGCAACTGAAAAATGCATTGAGTGTCATGGAAATTGCAGCGAAATACATCAATTACGATGAGCGCCTAGCGCGGGTGACCACCTACATCTACGCCCATCTGGATGATGAATTGGATTTGAACCGCTTGGCCGAGGTCGCTTATCTGTCGCCTTACCATTTCCATCGCATCTATCGGGCGGCACGCGGTGAGACCATTGCCACCACCGTACGCAAATTGCGTTTGCATCGCGCCGTCAGTCAACTGGCGCAGTCAGCGTTGCCCATAGAAGGCATCTCGCAACAGGCGGGCTACAAGAACGTTCAATCCTTCACTCGCATCTTCAAGGCCCTTTACGGTATGCCACCCGCGCGTTATCGCAGCCACGGTAACCACACCTTATATCCCTCTCAACCCTTTGATCGGAGTTCGGCCATGTACACCGTCACCCTTAAAACTATTCCCGACCTTGAAGTTGTCAGCATCAAACATCAAGGCGCTTACAACAAAATAGGCCAAGCGTATGACCAATTATTCGGCTGGTTAGGTAAGCACGGTCTGTTGGATGCGCACATGCGTGTGTTGAGCATCGGCTACGATGATCCGGCAACGGTTCCCGCAGATGAATTGCGTTCACGCGCCTGTGCCGCCGTGAGCAAATCTTGTACGCCCGAAGCGCCAGTGGAGTGCGTCATCATTGAGGGCGGGCGTTATGCTGTACTGCGTTACAAAGGTTCTTACGAGGCCTTGCCCGCTATCTATCAGTGGCTGTTCGGGACGTGGTTGCTGCAATCGGGATGCGAATTGCGCGATGCGCCACCGTTCGAGGAATATCTCAATACGCCGTTGGACACCGCCCCTGCAGACTTGCTGACGGATATTTATCTGCCATTGATGTAAGGAGAAGAACATGGAAAAAATCGACCTCAAAAAAGCCCTGAAGCCTTTGTATTCACCCTCTATCAAAGCGGTAGCGCGCGTCGTTGTGCCGCCGATGAATTATTTGATGGTGGATGGCAAAGGCGACCCGAATACCGCGCAGGAATTTGCCGATGCCATCACGGCGGCGTACTCGGTCGCTTACACGCTCAAGTTCATGGTGAAGAAGGGTGCACTGGCGACTGACTACGGCGTGATGCCGCTGGAGGCGCTGTGGTGGGCGGAGGATATGAGCACGTTTTCGCAGGAAGACAAATCGAACTGGCTATGGACGGTGCTGGTCGCGCAACCCGCTTTCATCACCAAGGAGATGGTAGACGCGGCGATCGCGGACGTGAAAAAGAGGAAAGACCCCGTCGCACTGCCCAAGCTACGTTTCGAGACATTCGACGAGGGCGTGTGCGCGCAACTCATGCATATCGGTCCTTTCAGCGAAGAAGGGCCGAACATCGAACGCGTGCATCACTTCATCGAAGCCAGTGGTAGCCAGCGACGCGGCAAGCACCACGAGATATATTTGAGTGACCTACGCAAGGCCGCACCAGAAAAATGGAAGACCATCATCCGTCAACCGATGACGTGATTGGATTATTTGTTGTCGCAATGATGGGCGATGCGCGCGAACTCCGCCACGCCCAGATTCTCCGCGCGTAGTTGCGAGTTAATGCCGAGTTGGGCGAACTCTGCTTCGGTCAGGAATTCTTTGAGTGTGTTGCGCAGGGTCTTGCGGCGTTGCCCAAAGGCGGTGCCAACGATTTGTGCGAACAGGGTTTCGTTCTTCACGATGATCTGGTCGGCGAGCATGGGGATCATGCGCACGATGGCGGAATCCACTTTCGGCGCGGGGCGGAAGGATTCCGGCGGCACGTCCAGCAATTTCTCCATATAGAAGCGGTATTGCAGCATCACGGACAAGCGTCCGTAGGCGGGCGTGGAAGGCTCGGCGACCATGCGTTCCACTACTTCGTTCTGCAACATGAAATGCATGTCGGTGATGCACGCCGCGTACGCGGCGAAATGAAACAGCAAGGGAGATGAGATGTTGTATGGCAGATTGCCAACGATACGCAGCGGTTCGGGAAGTCCGGCCAAGTCAAACTCCAGCGCATCGCCTTCATGGATAACGATTTTGTTCTGCGGGTAATCTGTCTTGAGGCGAACGATGATGTCGCGGTCGATCTCGACTACATGCAGCTTGTCCAAGTATTTCAACAACGGACGCGTTAACGCACCCAGCCCGGGACCGATCTCCACCATGTTGTCGCCGGCATGCGGGCAAATCGCCCGAACAATGTCGGCGATGATCTGCTCATTAACCAGAAAATTTTGCCCGAACATCTTCTTTGCTTTATGCGCACTCATCGCTGACCCCGGTCATAAAGCGTTTCGTGTCGTGCCATGTCACCGGCGGCTTTGATCGCCTGCAACAGGCTGCCCACATTGGCACTACCTTTTCCAGCCAATTCCAGTGCAGTACCGTGATCAACCGATGTGCGGATGATCGGTAGGCCCAGTGTGATGTTCACTCCTCCTCCAAAACTGGCGTGTTTTAACACAGGCAAACCCTGGTCGTGATACATCGCCAGCACGGCATCGCAATCGCTCAAACGATGTGCGGCAAACAGGGTATCGGCAGGTATCGGCCCGCTGACGGCCATCCCCTCGTTGCGTAACTTGATCAGAACTGGAAGCATTACTTCGATCTCTTCACGGCCGAGATGGCCACCTTCTCCTGCATGCGGATTCAATCCGGCCACCAAGATACGCGGATGGTCAATGCCGAAGCGGCGTTGTAGATCTTGTTGCAAGATGCGAATCACGTCTTCCAACAGTGTGCTTGTGATCGCATCCGCCACCTCACGCAACGGCAGATGTGTTGTGACCAGCGCGACCCGCATCCCCCCGCCAACCAGCATCATCACCACCAAAGGCGTGTGCGTGTGTTCGGCAAGAAATTCTGTGTGTCCGGTGAAAGGTATCCCGGCGTCATTGATGACCGCTTTATGCACAGGCGCAGTGACTATGCCGGAGAATTCGCCGGACGAACAGCCCCGTAATGCACGCCGCAGGGTTTCCAAAACGTAGGGGCTGTTCGCGAAATCGAGTGTGCCGGCAACTACTCGATGCGCAAGGGGAACATGTAATACGCTCAAACTTCCTGGAGAAGTTGGCGCAACGGGTGTGTAGTCCTGTAGCGCGACATTGATACCGAGTTGCACTGCGCGTTGTTGCAACAACGACTTGTCGGCGATCACCACTAGGGGCTGATCATGCCCCGCCAGCTGCAAACACAGGTCAGGGCCGATACCGGCAGGCTCGCCCGAAGTGATGGCGAGTGGTGGAAACATCTTATTCGCGGTATTCGATGAAGGCACGGTCGCGCAATTGGCGCAGCCAATCCTGATACGCATCTTCGGATCTGTAGGAGCGGATGGCATTGCGCGCCTGTTGCTTCTTCTGCTCCACACTCACATCGGTGTTACGGCGTTCGATGACCTGGATCAGATGCCAGCCGAATCCCGACTGCACCAAATTGCTCACTTGTCCAACTTTCAAAGCGTCCATTGCTTTTTCGAATTCCGGCACTGTCTCGCCGGGTGACAACCAACTCAAATCCCCGCCCTGCACGGCACTGCCATCTTCCGAGTACAGCCGCGCCTGATCCGCAAAGTCAGCGCCTTTGTCGATCTCTTGTTTGACGTGTTGCAGACGTGACTTGGCTTCGTTTTCGGACACTAATTCGCTGGTCTTGACCAGAATATGCCTGGCATGGGTCTGCGTGATGAATACCGGAGTATCCGCACTGCGCCGATTCAATAATTTTACGATGTGAAATCCGGTGGGACTGCGCAACAGATCGCTCACTTCACCCGGCTGCATCTTCGCTAGTGGCTCGGAAAACAAACCCGGTAGCCGGTCTGCAGGGCGCCATCCCAACACCCCGCCTTGTAGCGCGTCCTTGGCATCTGAATAACCCGCTGCAACTTGGGCGAATGGCGCACCCGAGCGCAATTTGGACAGCGCTTCTTCGGCGCGGCGCTTGTGACCTTGTATCTTTTCGGAGCTGGCCTGTTCCGGTACCACCACCAAAATATGGGCAAGTTGCAGCTCCTCTCCCTTGTTGCCCTGTCTGGCTTGGGTAGCGAGATAATCTTCAATATCACTCTCGCTGATTACCAACTTACTATCCACCTCGCGCTCGCGCAGCCTGACCGAGACGATTTCGCCGCGAATCTCTTCACGGAACTTCAGAAAATCGACCCCTTCCTTTTCCAGCTTGGACCGAAATTCTGCTACAGAAGAAAAGGAATTCTGCTGGGCAACTCTGGCCAATGATTTTTCCAGTTGCGCATCATCCACGCGCAATCCGCTCTCCTTGGCAAATTGCTGCTGCAACATCTCGGTAATCATCCTTTCCAACACCTGCTTTTGCAGCACTTTGTTGTCCGGCAATGCGGTCCCCTGTTTCTGCAGCTGGTTTATCACTGTGTCCAGCCGCTGTTTCAGCTCCTGTTGCGAGATGACATTGTCATTCACGACGGCGCGTATCTGATCGATCAAAACAGTCTGCGCTTTCGTTTCCGCAGCGAGAACTTCCGAACAGGCCAAGGTCAGCAATAGCACAAGAATTATTTTCTTCATGGGTTCTTTCAATAGTTTGATGTCAGTGCAAGCCTTTTACCGGCTTGACGGACGGTAATTCATTGAGTTTGGTATAGCCCGATACACTCGAACGCAATGCAGCCAGCGGATCGGAACCGAGGCGAACCATATCGTTCAATTCCAATTGGATAAAGATACCGGTCGTTCTGGCTTGGGTCGCTGTGGCAAAACTTTGCCCCACCAAACGCAATGCCCAACAATCTTCATTATACTCAAGCCCGCCCAACGCTTCCAAAACCCGATTGTCTTGCAGAGAAAAGTTTCCCCGCGCCACGCCATGCCAACGCCCGAAGAGCGGCCATTGCGACGACACATCCATTTGGCGCAACGTGTTGCGCGTGAAGCGATACCCCAAGTTAAGCAGCTTGCCCACAGCCGGGTTATAACGCGCCGCCGCGCTGTAGGACTCGGTATGTGCCTGATTCGGATTGTATTGGATTTGGCTATCCAATCGCCACGACCGCGTCATCTTGCCGCCTATTGTCATCAAAATATCGGAGCGGCTGTTACTATCGGCAAGTTCGTCCAGATTCACTTGCGGTGGTTTGAAGCTAAATCTCTCGGCTAAAGCTACACGCAATCTTTCAGTGCCGTCCTCATCGTCGATCACGCGGCTTGTCAGTGCCAGCGTCAGCATATCTGCGTCACCGATCCGGTCGTTCCCCAAAAAACGGTTCTCGGTGAACATCTGGCTCAAGCTGAAGGGGGCTTGGGCAGTATCAAAATTGGGTAGAAGCATCTGGTTCCGGTACGGAATGCGCACATAATATGCACGCGGCTCCAAAGTCTGCATGTAGCCATTACCCAGAAATGAATCGCTGCGTTCAAGCATCAGCCCGCTGTCCAAACTAAAAATCGGAACTGTTCTGGAACTGCCTTCCAAGTGGGTGGAATTATTGTCGCCTAATGCGTAGTGGGTATGGTGGACTGAAAGCTTTGGAGTGAGGTAATAACCGGGTTGGCTCAATATAGGATAGCTGATCGATGGATTCAGCACCAAGCGTTGGCCGTTGACCGAGGTGGGATGACGGAAGTCGACGTATTCACCCGCTAATGACACGTTACTTTCAGCAACAGTCAATTGCGCATTCACATTCACTTGAGGTTGTCGCCAATAGGGTACCGTCACCAGGGCGAGGGGGTCCTGCAGGGTCTGATAACGCTGCGAACGCGCGGTCGCATTCCACCAGCCACCTGTGTAACTCACCACGCCTTCACGCAACAAGTTGGTCTGTGAAGTGCCGCTGAGCGAATCGGACAAATCCCGGAAATAGGCGTTGTCTGATACATGATTCACATTTAGTGAAGCAGCAAACCCATTGCCTAAATTCTGGCTGTGAAGAAGAGCCAACCGGTTGCGGTTTAACCTGCTTACCCGGTCACCCGGCAGTGCGTCAATATGCAATTCGCCGGCGAAATCCGATTGCAGATAGCGAAACTCGTTATTGAACTGGGTGCCCCGTTTCGAGATGAATCTCGGCGAAAAAGTCGCGTCGTAGTTTGGGGCAATGCTCCAATAATAAGGCAGGGTGATCTCGGCCCCGCCGGAATTGGTGCTGCCGAACACCGGCCCCATGAAACCCGACCTGCGGCTGTTGTCCAAGGCGAAATCCATCCACGGTGTGTACAACAACGGCACGCCTTTGAATTCGACCCTGGCATTATAGGCCACGCCAACCTGCGTATTCCGGTCGATATCCAGACGGCTCATCTTGAGTAGCCAGTCATCTTTGCCGATCGGGCATGTCGTGTAAGTTGCCGAGATGAAGGAATAATTCTTTGAACCCGCCATGTGCATCGTGCCAGCCGCTCCCCGCGCATTGTTCTCGCTGAGCAGGAACTCGGGTTGGGTCATGTCCCCGGTATTGGTATCCAGATTCATCGTGAGCGCGGGGCCGCTGATACTCGCGTCTCCCTGGTCAATCCGAACATTACCCTCCGCCAAGAGTGCTTTGCTCTCTTGGCCATAAAGCACATAGTCCGCGCTGATCACTTGCCCATTTTGACGCATCTGTACTTCGCCGCGCGCCTCCAGTTGGTCACCCATCTTGGAATTGACACGCTGTGCGCTGATAAAGGCTGCAGTACCCTCGGTCTCCGTAGGGAGACGCATGAAAGTACGATCGAGCTTGAGCAACAGCTCTGATTCTTCGGCACGGGAGAGTGGGGAAACCATTCCAAGCAGGAAGATCGCGACAGGAATAAAACGAAAATGCATGGGGCGAGACGAATATATTAAGGTGCTAAAATCGCACAAAACGAGGATTAAGGCAAACCGATGCAACGTCAAAAACAGCTAAATAACTGGCTTTCCGGACTTTACCCGAATGCACCCTTCACCCTTGCACCCGCTTCTGCCGATGCCAGCTTCCGTCGGTATTTTCGCGCCACTTTCGCGGATGGCAGCACGAAAATCGTCATGGATGCCCCTCCCCGGCAGGAAGATTGCAAACCCTTTTTGCATGTTGGAAAACAATTCGAGGACGCGGGAACGCATGTCCCTCATGTATATGCACAAGACCTCACCCAGGGGTTTTTGCTGTTGTCGGATCTGGGCAATACCACGTATCTGCAAGCATTAAATGAACGCAGCGCTCCCGCGCTGTATTCAGCCGCAATTGATGCGCTCATCAAGATACAAGTGGCATCGCGGGACAACATTTTGCCGGCGTATGACGAAACTTTGCTGCGGCGCGAATTGAATCTATTCCCCGAGTGGTACATCGGCAAACATTTGGGTGTGGTGCTCAGCCCAAAACAACAGGCAAAACTGGAAGAGGTTTTCGTGCGCATTCTTGCCAACAACCTTGCACAGCCCCGTGTTTTCGTGCACCGCGATTTCCACTCCAGAAATCTGATGGTGGCCGAACCCAACCCCGGTATTCTTGATTTCCAGGATGCAGTCTACGGCCCCATCACCTACGATTTGGTCTCTCTTTTTAAGGATGCCTACATCAGATGGGAAGAGGCGGAAATCATCGACTGGCTGATCCGTTATTGGGAAAAAGCGCGCAAGCAGGGCTTGCCGGTGTGTGATGACTTTGGAGATTTTTACCGCGATTACGAAATGATGGGCGCTCAACGCCATATTAAAGTACTGGGCATCTTTGCACGCCTGTACCACCGCGACGGCAAGGTCGGATACCTGAAAGACATGCCGCTAGTGATGGAGTATTTGCACAAAGCGTGCGAACGCTATATCGACCTGAAGCCGTTGCTGAACATCCTGCTTGAGTTAAATGTGCAGATACAACATGCGACGAACGAAAGCGCCAACTCTTGAAATATTGCATATTCCCCCCGCGTGCTCTGGTGTTGACGGTGCAGCCGACCTCCCACGGAAAGTGCCCCCGCGAGCGGGCGAGATTACAGACATGAAGAGCATTGTTTTATGCTGGCAATGATTCTGGCCGCCGGTCGCGGCGAACGCATGCGGCCACTCACCGACCACACACCCAAGCCGTTGCTGCACGCCGCCGGCAAACCGCTCATCGTGTGGCACATCGAACGGCTGGTACGCGCGGGAATCACCGACCTCGTCATTAACCACGCACATTTGGGCACTCAAATCGAAACCGTGCTGGGGGATGGAAAACAGTTCGGTGCCCGCATCACTTATTCGAATGAAGGAAACGCTCTGGAAACGGCGGGCGGAATTGCTTTTGCGCTGCATTTGTTGGGTGACGAACCTTTCGCGGTCATCAATGGCGACATTTATTGCGAATACGATTTCGGACACTTGCCGAGCCATGCAGCCGTGCTCGCAGCGAGTTCCGACACGGCACACCTGGTACTGGTGGATAACCCGGAGCACAATCACAAAGGCGATTTTGGCCTGCAAGGCAACCGTATTACCGGCACGCCACCCAAGCTCACCTTCTCCGGTATCGGTTTGTACAAGCCGCAACTGTTCGCGCACATAATGCGCGGCAGCAAAGCCCCGCTCGCGCCACTGTTGCGTGAACAGATCGCGCTCGGCGCTGTCAGCGGGGAACACTATCACGGCGTGTGGGTTGATGTCGGCACACCGCAACGGCTGCAAGAACTTGACCGGCAACTTAGAGCACCGCTCGCCTGACACCCATGCCCTTCACCACTGCCAACCGCTTCGTGCGCCACCACATCAAATCTATCGAGATGACGGGTGTTCTTATGCGCATCTTCAGCTTCTCGCTGGTGAGCTGGCTCGGTCCCGCCAGCCCCTTCATGTTCGTCTGGGTGTTCAACACCATTGATGCGGTGATGTTGTCCTGGTGCTCGGCGCTCAAAAACGACGCTGCCTACACCCTGCTTAACACCTTCTGGATACTGGTGGGCATCATCGGCATTTTGCGTGCGGGCGGTTGGTTGTGACGACCTCGGGGCAAACAATTCGGTTTATCATCCGCACATGACAGCCACACCCTATTCTCAGCGCCGCAAGCAACTCCAAACCAAGATGCGTCACGGCATCGCCGTCATCCCCAACGCCCCCGAAGTGCGGCGCAACTCGGACACGCATTACGACTATCGTTTTGACAGCCACTTTTATTACCTGACCGGATTCACTGAGCCCGAATCGGTATTGGTTTTGCTTGCCGGGGCCAGTACCCAGAGCATATTGTTTTGCCGCGAGAAGAATCTGGAACGCGAAATTTGGGACGGCCATCGATACGGGCCGGACGCCGCGTGCAAACTCTTCGAATTTGATGCGGCATATCCTATTTCGCAACTTGACGAAAAACTTGTCGAACTGATGGCTGGCCAACCCGTGCTTTCTTACCCTGTGGGAACGGATCCACATTGGGATGCGCGACTGCTCAAACTGCGCGAGGCAGTGAAAAGCAAATCACGCAGCGGCATGCGCGTGCCGAACGAACTCCACGATGTGCGCGGGCACCTTGATGAAATGCGCCTTCTCAAGGATGAAAACGAGTTTGGCATCCTGCGCCGTGCTGCAAAGATATCCTGCGATGCACACCTACGTGCCATGCGCTTCACCCATTCCGGGAAATTTGAATACGAAGTGGAAGCCGAATTGCTGCATGAATTCTGCCGTCACGGCGCGCGCCACCCGGCCTATACCAGCATCGTCGCGGGCGGTGCCAATGCGTGCACACTGCATTATGTCGGCAATAATGCAAAACTCAATGCGGGCGAATTGCTACTAATTGACGCGGGATGCGAATTAGATGGTTACGCGTCAGATATCACCCGCACTTTCCCGGTAAATGGTAAATTTAGCGCCGCCCAAAAAGACGTTTATGAAGTCGTGCTTGCCGCCCAAACTGCCGCGATCTCCGCAGCAACGTGCGGCGCAACGTGGAACGCACCGCATGAAGCTGCACTACAAGTTCTGGCGCGCGGTTTCATCGACCTAAAATTGTGTCATGGTTCAGTGGAATCGGTCATTGGGGACGAGAGTTACAAACAGTTTTATATGCACCGCACCGGTCATTGGTT
>CAZRZH010000029.1:0-24574 GCA_964604485.1 uncultured Sideroxydans sp. | reverse complement strand
GGGACTGGGACTCAATACCAATCCTGGAGTGACGGGAAGTTTTGGAAATTTCACGGGGGGGATTGCCACGGGAACCGCGTTCAAATGGGATGAGGTAGGTATCATCACGCTGACACCGGGTGTGGGTGATGCAAATTACCTCGGGGTGGGCGATGTGAACGGAGCAGCCAGTGGCAACATCGGGCGTTTCAGTCTGGGTAAATTTTCGCTGCAAAATGCCCAACTTGATGATCGTGCCGATCTTTGCCAAGGCGGGTTTTTAGTGGCGGACAACGTCACGCCGTGTGCGCCGGCCTTCACCTATCTGGGTGAACAGATCAATGCCAAATTCACGCTGGTGCCCCAGAGCTTGAATAATGTGAGGGTATGGAACTATGTGGATTCCACCACCGCTGCGAATGATTTTGCCAAGCTTGATCCGACCTTGTTTGCCAATTTGAATATGGCCGCAGTTGACAACGCGACGGCGGGCGGCCCGTTTTATTTGACCCCCAGAATCTCAAATACGGGTTTGCCGGCCATCACCTGTGTTTCCAATCCCTGCTTCCAAACAGGCATCGCGGATGTGACCGTGCCCTTTATATTGAGCCGGAATGTTTCACCCGATGGAGCATTCACAACGGTGCAAATTGGCATTGCACCGGTGGAAGTTGACGGCGCTCGGGTGCAAGGTGCCGGGGCGGTAGCGGGGTTGTGCAATAACCCAAACACGATCGATTGTTATGATCTCAACACCAATGCAGTTGCCGGGAATGACAGCGCGTTGATCGGCGCCACAACATTCATGTTTGGACGGACGCGTATAACAAATAGTTATGGCTCGGAATTGCTGCCGCTGACTTTGCCGGTAGCCATCGAATATTGGGACGGGTCGTTTCTCAAAAGCGTAGACGATGATCTTTCAGTGCTTGGGTTTGCCTTGGGGAACTACCAGCTCAATTTGAATGCGGGCGAAACCACTTTGACTGCGCCGGTCATCACCAATGGTGCGGGTCAACTTAGGCTTTCAGCCCCCGGCGTAAACAACTCTGGACGCGTGGAAATCACGGTAACCTCGCCTTCCTATTTGCCGGCAACAGGGGGCTGGGCCTCCTTCGGTAATTTCTACAAGGGGCGCAACGAGATCATCTATCAACGTGAGGCGTATTGAATTTATGATTGCCCGCGCCCAAAACAGAGCTTAGGGCGTGGGCAAAAATTGAGAAAAACAGTCAAATATTATTCTGAAACAACGGTAGTCATGCAAAAGCAGAGAAATATCCTTGACAGCAATGAGTTAGTCAATTAAGTTCGCGCCAATTATGTGGTTACCACAATTCCTCTCGTTGTTTAAACGCGGCAACCGGGACACCGGTTGGGTCTCTCTCACTCTCAATCACAACGGCGTTTTCATCACTCAGGCGAACTACGTGGGTGTGCGTCCGCAAGTGACAAAATGTGCTTTTTATCCTTCCTCCGAAGTGAACGTTTCCACGCTGGAAAGGATACGCAAGGAGGCGCACATCGAGGGTGGCCGTTTCACCACGTTGTTGGAACCCAACGAGTACCAATTGATGATGGTGGAGGCACCGAGTGTGCCGGTGGATGAACTGAAGACGGCGATACGCTGGAAGATCAAGGACTCGCTCAGTTACCACATCGACGACGCGACCATCGATGTGTTGCAAATTCCCACCAACAAATACGGCAGCGAGCGTGCGCATTCGCTGTATGCCGTGGCGGCTTCCAACGAGACGATCCGCAAACGTATCGCGCTGTTCGAAAAAGCCCGCTTCGATCTGGAGGTGATCGATATCGCCGAGATGGCACAGCGCAACATCGCGGCATTGTTCGAAACAGAAGGGCGCGCCCTGGCGCTGATCTCCTTCGATGATGACGGCGGCTTGTTGACCATCACCTGCGACGGCGAGTTGTTTCTGGCGCGCCGCTTGGATATCTCGCTGGGACAATTGCAGGATGCCGACGACGGCATTCGCCAGCAATATCTGGATCGTGTCGAATTGGAAGTGCAGCGTTCGCTGGATTATTTCGACCGGCAGTTCCACAACATCCCCGTGGCACGCATGCTGGTCTCTGCTCCGTCGGCATTGGGTTTGGCTAAAGTGCTCGCCGATAATCTCGGCATCCAAGTCGGACAATTGGATCTGAAGCTCGGGATGGATATTGTGGGAGTGCCCGAACTCGAAGACGACGTGTATGCCTGCAACGCCCTGTTTGCTTTGGGTGCGGCGCTGCGCTTGGAAAAGAAATCGCTATGAGCCAGCAGATCAATCTTTTCAATCCGATTTTCCTCAAGCAGAAAAAATATTTCTCTGTCACCACCATGGTGCAGGCGCTCGGTTTGATCGCGCTGGGCTGCATCCTGTTTTTTGTATTTGCCTGGTATCAGGTCGAGGAGCTTGGCAAGAAGACCGCCGAGATGACCAAACGTTACGAGGCAGAACAGATGCGTTTGGCGAATTACACCAATGAGTATTCACCGCAACGTTCGGCGCAACTGCTGAATGAGGAACTGGCTACCTTGGAGAAGCAGGCCGAGGCGCAGAACATTCTTCTGGACACGCTCAAGGGCGGAGCCATCGGCAATACCAAGGGCTATTCCGAATATCTCAAGGCGTTCGCGCGGCAGTCGGTGAGCGGGTTGTGGCTGACCGGGTTCGAGATCAACGGTGACGGTGCGCAGATGAGTCTGCAGGGCGCAGTCACCAACCCGCAACTGTTGCCGGCTTATATTCAGCGCATGGGCCGTGAAACGGTGATGCGCGGCAAGACGTTTTCGTCACTGAACATGACACAACCGGTTGCTGTGGAAGGAAAATCGACGGGACGGGGTTACGTCGAGTTCAGCCTGTTTTCCAGCGAAGAGTTGAAAGGGGCGAAGTGATGAGAATCCGGCTGCATGAATTCGTCGGCAAAGTGGACGGCATGTCATTGCGGGAACGTATCCTCATCTTTGGTGCCGCCGCGTTCACTCTGGTCTCGATGTTGAATGCATTTTTGCTCGAACCCTTGTCGGTACAGCAGAAACGCCTGTCGGCACTGGTGGTGCAACAACAGGAAAAAATGAAAGAGACGCAGGCCAAGTTGAACGAAATTTTGCTGGCCAAACAATCGGACAAGATATCACCCCAGCGCGAGCGTATCGCCCAGCTGCGCGAACAACTCGCCCAAGGTGAAGCTTATTTGAACTTTACCCGCGATAAGTTGGTTCCGCCGGAACAAATGGCGCGACTGCTGGAACAAGTACTCAACAAAAACGCGCGTTTGCAACTGGTCGAGTTGTCTACGCTTCCCGCGTCTCCCTTCTCGGAACAAACAGACGACAAGACCAAGTCTGCACTGCCGGAGCGGCAGATCTTCAAACATGGTGTGAAGATCACGGTGCGCGGCGGTTACAACGACCTGACGCAGTATCTTGCCGCGCTGGAAGGACTGCCTACACAGATGTTCTGGGGCATGGCAAAGATGAACGTGGTGCAGCATCCCAAAGCGGAATTAACTTTGATCCTCTATACCCTGAGCTTGGACGAGACATGGCTACAAGTTTGATCGGCTGCTTGACGAATCACTTGCGCCCGACACTGTTCGTGTTGGGTAGTGTGTGTTGTATCTCAGGCGCAATGGCGGAACAACTCAACGACCCGACCCGTCCGGCGATTGACCTGGTGCCGGGTGTGGCAGGCAGTGTTTCCGATTCCTTCGCGCCTGAAAAAAACGTGCCCCAAGGTCTGCAATCCGTACTCATTTCCGCAAAACGCGAAGCGGCCATCATCAACGGCATTGAGGTCGGGCTGGGAGAGAAATATGGCGATGCGACATTGACCACGGTGAACGAGACCTGCGTGGTCTTGCTCGGCCCGGAGGGTCGCCAAGTGTTGCATATGTACCCGACCGTGCATATGACCAAGAACCAGTTGGCGTGTGTGAAACGTCCCCAGCTGCAGCCGATCGCGCAACACGCGGTCAAACCCAAGCAAGTTACCAAACGCAAGAAAAAAGCAACGGCAAAAAAGCCCCCTGTGACGTGTGTGGCTGAAGAAATAAAAAATGGGAGTGCGAAATGAAAAGAACAATCATCCTGTTGTGTTTGTTGTCGGCGGCGGGCTGCAGTAGCAGCGGCCCGAAACAGAATGTCGCCAACGAGATCAACCGGGAGTTGGGAGCCGCTGCAAGAGCCAACGTCAAGCCGAGCAAACAGGATGAAGTGAACGCCGCATTATTGCCTCCCTTGTCGGTACCGCAGGCCAAAGTGGACAGCAAACCCGCCGAGCCCAAGTTCGATCTGGTGGTGAACAATACCCCGGCGCAACAGGTGTTCATGGCGATCGTTTCGGGTACCCGTTACAGCATGCTGCTGCATCCGGATGTGGGCGGCAACATCTCGCTCAACTTGAAAGATGTCACCGCGTTCGATGCGCTGGAATCCATCCGCGAAATGTACGGCTACGAATACAGAGTCGAAGGGACGCGCATCTACATCCAGCCGCTCGGTTTGCAGACGCGCATCTTTCAGGTGAACTACCTCACCGGCCAGCGTGATGGCAAATCCTCCTTGCGCGTGTCATCCGGCTCGGTGGCGGACAGTGTCGGCGCGACGGGAGTCGCCGCTACAGCAACCACGGCAGCTTCGAACAATCGCGACAGCAGCAAAGTCAGCATGACTTCCAAGGCGGATTTTTGGGAGGAACTGAGTGCGGCGCTGGTCGCGATCGTGGGTACGGAAAAAGGCCGCAGTGTGGTGATTAGTCCGATGTCGGGTGTGATCGTGGTGCGCGCGATGCCGGATGAGCTGAGGAATATTGCAGCCTATCTGAAGGCGTCGCAAATCTCCATCGAACGCCAGGTGATCCTGGAAGCCAAAATCGTCGAGGTGCAACTCAATGAATCCTTCCAGTCCGGGGTGAATTGGGCGGCCTTTACGAATACCGCAAAAAATCGCGTCTCTGTGGGTATGGCAGGCGCCGGAAGTTCGTTGTCGCCCATTGCCTCGGGCTTGGACCTGTCGAACTCGGTACTTTCCGCAACAGCGGGTTCAACATTGTTGCCGGTTGCGGCCACCGCATTGCCCACCGGGGCCGCCGCAGGCACTTTGTTCGGCCTGGCGTTCCAGACCAGCAACTTTGCGGCCTTGCTGAATTTCCTCGAATCGCAGGGTGACGTGCATGTATTGTCCAGCCCGCGTATCGCGACTTTGAACAATCAGAAAGCGGTGCTGAAGGTCGGCACGGATGAGTTCTTCGTCACCGAGATTAGCGGCGGCACACAAGGCACGACCGCGATTGCGGGCACGGCACCGACGGTAAAAGTTCAGCCCTTTTTCTCCGGTATCGCTCTGGATGTGACGCCGCGTATCGACGAGAACGACGAGATCATTTTGCATGTGCATCCATCCGTCAGCACGGTCTCCACCGTGAACAAGACGCTGGATCTGGGAACTTCGATGGGCATCTACAATCTGCCGCTGGCCTCCAGTTCCGTGTCCGAGACGGACAGCGTGGTGCGCGCGCGCGACGGGCAAATTGTGGCCATCGGCGGCTTGATGCGGCAAGCTTCATTCGACGATCAATCCGGATTGCCGGGTTTGCCCAAATCCGTGTTCGGTCAAACCAACAAACGCACCGAGAAACGTGAATTGGTCATTCTGATCAAACCGACGGTGGTGAACAGTGACAAAGATTGGTCGGACGACATTTCCCGCAGCCGGGATCGAGTAAGCGGCATGACCCGCTAAAGGGCGCCACTAATAATCCAAATTTCGTCGCAATACGGCGTTGCTCACGAAACATTACTCCTCACATATGCGCCATCGACACGTTACTGCGAAGCAGCCGTTTGCGGGAGATGGCGCGAGCGGTCACTCCCGCACCAGACGGCTCTGCCGCACCGTGTCATGACCGCACATATGCTTCGTCGCAATTTTTCGTTCGCGCCTTGTCTTGCTTAGAACTTTGAATTATTAGAGGCACCCTGAAAATGTACCAGCAACATTTTGGCCTGCATGAACCGCCCTTTTCGCTGACACCGGATACCAGTTTTTTCTTCGCCTGCTCGAACTATCAGGACGGATTGAATACCTTGCTGGTGGCGGCGCGCAACGGCGAGGGCTTCATCAAGATCACCGGCGAGGTGGGCAACGGAAAAACGTTGCTTTGCCGAAAATTCCTCGCCACGCTGAATCAGGGACGCGACAGCACCACGCCGATCGGCACACGCAATGAAGCTGCCGATATCAAACACGAGCAACAATTCGTCACCGCGTATTTGCCCAATCCCTACCTCGAACCGCTCAGTCTGCTGCTGGCATTGGCCGACGAATTTCGCATCGAATTAAAAGAAGGCGAATACGACCAGCATGTGTTGTTGAAAGAATTGACCCGTGCGTTGCTGACCTTTGCGCGCGAGGGAAAACGTGTGCTGGTGTGCCTGGACGAGGCGCAGGCGATGCCCTTGGAAAGTATGGAAGTGCTGCGCCTGCTGACCAATCTGGAGACGGAAAAACGCAAGCTGCTACAGGTTGTCTTGTTCGGGCAGCCGGAATTAAACGACCATTTGCGTCACCATTCCGTGCGCCAATTGCGCCAACGTATTAGCTTCCAATATGATCTGAAGGGATTGCAGCGCGACGAGCTGGACCGTTATCTGCGCCATCGCCTGATCGTGGCCGGTTATACCGGGGACATCTTGTTTTCAAAATTGGCCGTCAGCAAGTTGCATCGCATTACCGGAGGCACGCCGCGCTTGATCAATATCGTCGCCCACAAAGCTATGTTGGTGGCCTATTCCGAAGGGCGGCAGCAAGTCACCGGCAAACATATCGCCTTGGCCGCTGCGGATACGCCCGAAGTGCGGCGGGATTGGCTGCCCTGGGCGCTTGCCGGTGTGTTGGCCGGGTTGGCGATCTTGGTGACACTCTGGCTGAGCTGGTCATGAGTCTGATCAATCAAGTATTGACCCAACTGGAGCAGCGCGGCGTGCAAGGTGCGCCCCATCAAACATTATTGCGTGCCGTGCCGGTTCGGGTCGAACGCAACTGGATCAAGATTTTTCTGATCGTGTGCACAACGGCACTGTTGTTTATGGTTGCGACTTTGCTCTGGATCAAGTTTCAAACGCAAGGCAAGGAAAGTACAGTGAGCGGTAGTACCGCGAATTCTGCTCAAACACCCGCTTCAGTTCCCGTGCAAACCGCAGAAAATACAGCCGTGCAGCAGGCTCCCGCCGCGAAGATGAGCCTTGAGCTTGAGGTCACACCTCTCCTCCCCAAACCGTTGCGGACACACGTGGAAGTCCCGTTTGCGCAAGCTCAAGCTAAAGTCAACGTGCCGGCTAAACCGGAAGTGCCCAGTCAAGTTCAGAAAGAGGACAAAACGTTAAGCAGCAAAGTTGCGACGGTAGCTGAAGAGCCGCTCAAGATAGTTAGCAGCACACAACGCGCCGACGCGGAGTACCGCAAAGCTTTCACTTTGCAAAAGCAGGGCAATCACACCGAGGCGCTCGCCGGTTACGCAGCGGCGTTGAACATCGAGCCACAGTTGGATGTTGCGCGGATGTCGATGGCGGCATTGCTGGTCGAAAACAAACGCATCGCGGAGGCAGAGCGTGTGTTGCAAGAGGGATTAGTTCTCAAGCCGGCGCAGATCGAGTTCTCCATGTTTCTGGCGCGTGTCCAGGTTGAACGCGGTGCCAGTGCCGAGGCATTGGCGACGTTGCAGGCGAATCTGCAACTGGCGGACGACCGGGCCGAGTACCAGGCTTTTTACGCGGCACTCTTGCAGCGCGAGGGCAGGCATGTGGAAGCCCTTAAAAATTTCCAAAACGCACTCAGAATCGTCCCGCAAAGTGGTATCTGGTTGATGGGGTATGGCATCTCGTTACAGGCGCTGGCGCGCAACGAAGAGGCCAAGAAGGTTTTCCAACAGGCGGTCGAGACGCAAACGTTGAGTCCGGAATTGACCGCCTTCGTGCAGCAGAAATTGAGCAATCCGTGATTCGTTCAGCCTACAAACGGCATTTGATCACGCGGAGACGCGGAGAACGCGGGGAAATTCAAAGAGCGATGACGAGTGTAATGATCACCCAATGGGTGAAGCTCTAGTTTATGCAACAGGTTGGTTTTACTCCGCGTCTCCGCGTGAGACTGCTTTTACTAGGTTCAGGGATGTGGCAAGGTTCTCGCCACCACCCAGATGCTGACTTTGCAAGCGCCAGCCAACTTCAACACCCCCGCCACTTCATCCACTGAGGCGCCCGTGGTCATCACGTCATCGACGATGGCGATATGTTTGCCCGCGATGTTGGTATTGTTTGTGATGGCAAATGCGTGACGTATATTTTTGTCGCGTTCTTTCCACGGCAACGAGGATTGCGGCGGTGTATTTCGCACCCGCTGGATGACTCCTGTCAGCAGCGGGATCGCAAGCCGGCGGGTGATTCGTTGCGCCAACAATTGCGATTGATTGAAACCGCGTTCGCGTATTCGCAGCGGATGTAACGGCATGGCAAGTACAGCATCGGGGCGGATCTCGATACGTTGGGCCAAAGCGTCCGACAAAAAATTGACCAGGATCAGACTCTCGCGAAATTTCAGCGCCTTGATGAGTTCGTTGACGGGGAAGCGGTAACTGAAAGCGGCAACGGTGTGTTCAAAGCGGGGCGGAAAACTCAGGCATCTGCCGCATATTTCACCCCCGTGGGTTGGCAGGGCGCAAATCGGGCAGTGTTGTGACGACAGTTGCACGAGGTCGGCAGTACAGGCCGCGCAACACAAACCGTTGTGACTCATCGCACCGCACAGGAAGCAGGGTTGCGCAGGCAATAGGCGCCCAATTTTTGGGCCGATGTTTACGAGTGCCGTGGATAAAATTGACAAGTCGATAGCCTTTACTTGAAGATGCACGCCGTCCAATCTACTGCCTTTGCGCTATAACTCCAACATGAACCTGCAAACCCAAGCAATCGAATTCATCCGGCCCGTCAAACACGAGCCTTCCTTCCCGCGTTGGAGCATTGACGCGATAGAGGTCTTATATAAATTACCGTTCGCTGATCTGCTGTACCGCGCGCAACAAGTCCACCGCGAACATTTCGATCCGAATGCGGTACAACTTTCCACCTTGCTCTCGATCAAGACCGGCGGCTGCTCGGAAGACTGCGGCTACTGCCCGCAATCGGCGTTTCACACTGCGGGCGTGGAAAACAAAAAAATGCTGGATGTGGACGAAGTGGTCAAGGCCGCCAAAGCGGCGCAGCACGCCGGAGCGGATCGTTTCTGCATGGGCGCGGCATGGCGCGAACCTTCGAAAGAAGACATGGCCAGCGTGGTGGAGATGGTGAAAGCGGTGCGCGGCTTGGGGTTGGAAACCTGTGCCACGCTGGGCATGTTGAACGACGAGCAGACCGAGCAACTGCGTGTTGCCGGGCTGGACTACTACAACCACAACCTCGACACGTCGCCGGAATTTTACGGCGACATCATCAGCACACGCGATTACCAGGATCGCTTGGACACACTGGACCGGGTACGCAAAGCGGGCATGCATGTGTGCAGCGGCGGCATCGTCGGCATGGGTGAAAATCTCACCCAGCGCGCCGGTCTCATCGCGCAACTGGCAAACATGGAGCCGTATCCGGAGAGTGTGCCGATCAATAATCTGGTCAAAGTGGAAGGCACGCCACTGGCTCAAATCGAAGAACTCGACCCGCTGGATTTTGTGCGTACCATCGCCGTGGCGCGTATCACCATGCCGACAGCGCGCGTGCGCCTCTCCGCCGGACGCCAGCAAATGTCCGATGCCGTGCAGGCGCTGTGTTTCCTCGCCGGCGCCAATTCGATTTTTTACGGCGACCAGTTGCTGACCACCGGCAATCCCGATGTGCAACGCGACCGTGCGTTGATGGACAAGTTGGGGATGTATCCTTTCGCTGAAAAATGCAGGTAGGGATTCGGTGCAACAACGCACCCCGTTCCGCGTAATTGCCTGATGCCCTTTTCCGAACTTCAATATCAACTTGATGAGCGGGCTGCAGCGGGCTTGTTGCGTTCGCGCCGCACGTTGGGCAGCCCTCAGTCACCCCACATCATCGTGGACGGAAAACCTTATCTGGCATTCTGCAGCAACGATTACCTGGGCCTCGCCAATCACCCGCAACTCATCGCTGCACTTCAGCAAAGCGCGCAACAGTGGGGTGTCGGGGCGGGTGCGGCGCATCTGGTGAGCGGTCATTTTGCCGCGCACCATCAACTCGAACAGGAACTCGCACGGTTCATCGGAAAACCCGCCGCGTTGATGTTCTCCACCGGTTATATGGCCAACCTCGGCGTGGTGCAGGCCTTGGTTGGCAAAGGTGATACGGTGTTCGCGGACAAGCTCAATCACGCCTCGCTGAATGATGCGATGTTGCTTTCCCGTGCCGATATCAAGCGCTACCGCCATGGCGAACTGGCGCATCTGCAGCAACTTCTGCAACAAACCCCCGCAGGCCGAAAACTCGTCATCACCGATGCCGTATTCAGCATGGACGGCGATATCGCGCCGTTGCGTGAACTGTTGTCTTTGTGCGAACAACACGATGCCTGGCTGTATGTGGATGACGCGCATGGCTTCGGCGTTTTGGGTGAACAGGGTAGGGGCTCACTTTCACATTTGGGGATTTCTTCACAGCGCATCATCTATATGGCAACCCTGGGCAAAGCAGCCGGAGTCTCCGGAGCCTTCGTGGCGGCGGAACAGATCGTCATCGACACGCTGGTCAATTTTGCCAACAGTTATGTCTATACAACCGCCTCACCTCCAGCGCTGTCTGCGGCACTCTCGCAGAGCCTGCAATTGATCGAGGTTGGCGAGACGCTGCGCAGTCATTTGCAACAACTCATCGCTCAGTTGCGTGAAGGCTTGGCCGATCTTCCGTGGCAGTTGATGCCGTCGCAGACAGCCATCCAGCCCTTATTCATCGGCGACAACAAGCAGGCACTGCAGTTGAGTCAGGATTTGCGTGAGCGCGGACTCTGGGTCGCGGCGATCCGTCCGCCCACCGTGCCGCAGGGCACGGCCCGGCTGCGTATCACGTTGTCCGCCGCGCATGGCGAGGCGGATGTAAAGCAACTTATTGGAGCGTTGCATGAACTTGCACAGTAAATGTAAATTCGCGAAGCGATGCGTTTGCCTCCTCGCCCGCTTGCGGGAGAGGATTGTGGAGAGGGGAACGTGCAAGGCTGCCTCAACAACCGGAGTAATCAATGGCCGCCTTGCACGTTGAGACACAGGGTAACGGTGCACCGCTACTGCTGATCCACGGGTGGGGTATGCACGGTGGTGTTTGGGAAGACGTAGCTCAAAAACTGGCTGCCAACTTTCAGGTGTTTTGTGTTGATCTGCCGGGCTACGGGCTGAGTGTTGGACGGGATTCAACACTGCGTGTTGGCGAACTCGGGGAGAGTCCCGACCTGGCTTTGGATGCCATCGTCGGGCAGCTATCAGCGCAGTTCAACGCGCCGCTCGCGGTATGTGGCTGGTCGCTGGGCGGGCAGATCGCTTTGCGCTGGGCGGCGCGGGAACCTGCTAAAGTGCGGCGCCTGATTTTGGTGACGAGCACACCGTGTTTCAGGACCCGACCGGACTGGCCGAACGGAATGGCAGGTGAGGTGCTCGCGCAATTTGCGGCCGAGTTGGAAAAGAGCCATCAGACAACGCTGCGCCGCTTCATTTCCCTGCAATTGCGCGGTAGCGAGAACGAACGCGAATTGTCGATTCTGCTGCGCGAACGTTTGTTTAGTCGCGGCGAACCGGAGATGAAGACGTTACGTGCCGGTTTGAATATCCTGCGTGATGCCGATCAGCGAAGTGAACTGGGACAGATAAAACAACCCACGTTGGTCATCGCCGGAGAGCGCGATAAACTGACACCGCCTGAAGCTTCGTATTATTTGGCAAAGGCCATTCCCCATGCCCGATTGGTGGAAGTGAAAGGGGCGGCGCATGCCCCGTTTCTGTCGCACCCGGATTTTTTTGTTGAACAATTAAAGAACTTTCTGCATGAATGAATTTGAAATAGACAAACGCCAGGTGCGCAGGGCTTTCAGCCGCGCCGCACGCGATTACGATGCGGCCGCTGTTCTGCAGCGTGAAGTGTGCTCGCGCATGTTGGAGAAGCTGGATTACATCAAGCTGAAACCGTCCCGTCTGCTGGATGTCGGTAGCGGCACGGGATGGGGCACGCGCCAGTTGGGCGAACGTTATCCGAAAGCCGAAATCACCGCGCTGGATATCGCTATCGGCATGTTGCAAAAAGCGCGGGGTACGTCGGGATGGTGGCAGAAACTGTTCGCGGGAAAACGCGAGAGTTTTCTGTGTGCGGATGTCGAGGACTTACCCATCGCCTCGACCAGTGTGGAAATGGTGTGGTCGAATCTTGCGTTGCAATGGTGCAACGATTTGCCCGCCACTTTTACCGAGCTGCACCGTGTTCTTAAAACAGAGGGCCTGCTGATGTTTTCCAGCTTCGGTGTGGATACGCTGAAAGAATTGCGCATCGCCTTCAGCGACGTGGACGGCTACAGCCATCTCAGCCGTTTTACCGACATGCACGATATCGGCGACATGCTTGTGGCTGCGGGCTTCGCCGATCCGGTGATGGAGATGGAAAAGATTACGCTGACCTACGATGATGTACGCGCGGTGATGCAAGACCTGAAAAGTATCGGTGCGCACAACGCCACGGCCGGCCGCGCCACGGGGTTGATGGGCAAGAAGGCATGGCAGCGGGTCATTGAGAACTACGAGATGTTGCGTCGCGACGGCAAGCTGCCGGCGACCTTCGAGATTATCTACGGTCATGCCTGGAAACCCGAAGCCAAAAAATTACACGACGGGCGTGCCATCATCAAGACGGACTTCAAGCTGTGAGCTATTTTATTACCGGCACCGACACCGGCGTGGGCAAGACGCTGGTCAGTTGTGCGCTACTGCACGCCTTCGCCAGACAGGGAAAACGTGTCGTCGGATTCAAGCCGGTGTCTGCGGGTTGCGATGACAACGACCACAACGAAGATGCCAAACAACTACGCGCTGCAAGTAACGTGCAGGCGACCTACGGCCAGATCAATCCCTATTGTTTCCCCCATGCCATCGCGCCGCACTTGGCGGCACGCCACGCCGGATCACGGATCGATTTCGCGCGCATTCTGGCCTCCTTTCAGGAATTGTCCGGCCAATCCGACGAAGTCATCGTCGAGGGTGTGGGCGGATTCTGTGTGCCGCTGAATGAAACACAGGACAGTGGCGACCTCGCTGTGCGGCTGAATCTGCCGGTCATTCTCACCGTGGGAATGCGCCTGGGCTGTCTCAATCATGCCTTGCTGACGCTGCGTGTGATTGACGATTACCATCTAAAATGCGCGGGTTGGGTGGCCAACGTGCTGCAAGCCGACATGCCTGCGTTGCAGGAAAATATAGACGCGTTGCGCGAACGTATTGACGCGCCGTTGTTGGGTATCGTTCCGTATCAAGCGCAACCCGATGTTCAGGAAACAGCAGGGTATTTGCAGCTGGATCTGTTGAGTAGACATGAAACACTTGATACTAAAAATAGCAATTGATCACGCGGAGACGCGGAGAACGCGGGGGAGTTCAAAGAGATATGACTAGAGTAATTATTACCCAATTCTTGAAGCTCAATTTTATGCAGCAGGTTGATTTTACTCCGCGTTCTCCGCGTCTCCGCGTGAGACTGCTTTTTCAGGAATGACTGAATTTAGCCTCATCGCCGTATTGTTGGTGGGCCTGCTCGGCGGTGTGCATTGCCTCGGTATGTGCGGCAGCATCGTCGGCGTTTTCACCGCGCAAGTGCCTCCCCCAATCCAGCTTTCCCCCGGAGGGAGAAAGGGCGAACGACTCTCTCTGCGCGAGAGAATTGGATTCAATGGGGCAACACGTTGGCCGTTCCATCTGGCCTACAGTCTCGGGCGCATCACCAGTTATGCGATAGCGGGCGCGTTGGTCGGAAGCATCGGCCAAGCGGGATTGCTGATGCGCGACGCGGTTCCGGTGCAACATTTGTTGTTCGCCTTATCCAGTGTGATGCTGGTCGCCCTCGGCTTGTATCTGGCGGGAGTCTGGGGCGCAGTGCGACAACTCGAACGTGCCGGCGGTGTCCTTTGGAAATTTCTGCAACCCTTCACAACCCGCCTTTTGCCGGTGAACAACGTACCGCGCGCCTTGGGTCTCGGTGCGCTGTGGGGTTGGCTACCGTGCGGGTTGGTCTACAGCGTTCTGCTCACGGCGCTGGCCAGCGGCAGTGCTTTAAACGGCGCGCTCATCATGCTCGTGTTCGGTTTGGGTACGTTACCCAATCTGCTGGCCATCGGGCTGTTCTGGGAAAGTATCAAGCACTGGGTGCAGTCGCGCCGGGTGCGAATGGTTGCCGGATCGCTGGTGGTTGCGTTGGGGGTCTACGGGCTGCTGAAAGTGGGCTACACCTTCGCGGTTCACGGTTGGGCAGGAGCGTGTCATGTGGCCGCGTAATCTGCTGTTGCTCTCGCTGATCGTTCTTCTCGCCGCGTGCGGTGAACCAAAATTGCCCTCACCTTTCAAGGCCAGTGATGTCAGCGCAAAATATGCGCAGGCCGATTTTCATTTGTTCGATGTCACAGGCAAGCCGGTCAGCCTGGCCGATTTCAGAGGCAAGGTGGTCGCGGTGTTCTTCGGCTACCTGCATTGTCCCGATGTGTGTCCCACCACCCTGGCCGACTTGGCGCGGGTGATGGACATGTTGGGAAAAGACGCCGAAAAGGTGCAGGTGATTTTCGTGACGCTTGACCCTGAACGCGACAGCCGCGAGCAACTTGCCCAATATCCCCCCGCGTTTCATCCCGCGTTCATCGGGTTATCCGCAGATGCACAGGCGACGGCGGAAGCGGCAAAGGCATTCGGTATCGTGTACCAAAAACAAGCGAGCAAGAGCGGCGGCTATACGCTCGATCACTCCGCCGGTACCTTCCTCATCGCGCCCGCAGGCAAGCCAGTTCTACTATCAACATTTGGTCAGCGGCCTGAAGTATTGGCGCAGGATATCCGCGTATTGTTGGCATTGAGATGATGAAAATGAACGTAACCGAATCGAATCAATCCCCGCTGGATATTTGGCGCGAAGCCTGGCGTTTTGAGATCAACGATGACAATTTCCAGGTGCGTTTGAGGCAGCTGCGCGCGCGTTCCAACGCGCATCTGTCGATGACCCTCTCGCAGATCGTTCTGGTCTTGTTGCTCACATTGTTACTCAGGGAGTATTTGCCGCACCCGCTCTTGTTGGGTTGGATGGGGTTGGTCATTATTGTGCATTGCAACGAAATTTTGCAGTGGAAACTCAATCGCGGCAACGCCATTCAGACACCTGTCCAATGCGGCGAATGGGATAGGCGATTCCGCTGGCTGACGCTATCGGGAGGGCTCATCTGGGGATTGGGCGCGGCGCTGGTGTGGTATGTCCCGAACGATATGGCCATGCAGGCGATGCTGATCTGTGCCGTGTTCGGCATGGTTGCCGGGGCGGTCACCAGCAATCCGGTACACCCGCCCTCCCTCATCATCTATGTGACGGCACTCATCGTGCCCTTGATGCTGCGCAATCTGTGGGAAGGAGACGCACCCCACCTCATTCTCTTTGCCATGCTCGTCCTGTATTTTGTGTACGTCAGCCAGGCGGCGTTCGGTCTGATGCGCACCTATGAAGGTTCACTCAAACAGCGTTTCGAGAAAGAAGCCTTGCTGGCCGCGCTGCGTGCGCGCGAAGAAGAACTTGCCTGCGCATTGAATTCTGCCGAACAAGCCAACCAGGCCAAATCGAAGTTTCTGGCCACGGCCAGCCATGACTTGCGCCAACCGCTGCAGGCGTTGCGGCTGTTCACCGAGGCGTTGCAAGAGGTGGCGAAAGAACCGCAAAGTCTGCGTCTCGCCGGGCAGATCAACAAATCCGTCACTTCGCTGGTCGAGATGTTCGACGACCTGCTTGACGTTTCGCGGCTGGACGCGGGCATCATCCAGCCGCGTTGGCAGAACTTTCAACTCAACGACTTGTTTGACCGGCTGTATGTCGATTTCTCGCCTTTGGCTCAAGCCAAAGGATTGCAACTTGAACTCCCCAATTGCCAGGAGAGCTATGAAGCGGTGATGTGTTGCGAAATGGTGGTCTTCAGCGATCCCTTTTTGTTGGAGCGTATGTTGAGAAATCTGGTCTCCAACGCAATCCGCTACACCGATCAGGGCAAAGTCGCGGTGCGCTGTGCCTGCTTTGCAGACCAAGTCGAAATATCCGTACATGACACCGGCATCGGCATCCGCCCGGAGGTTTTGGAGCAAATCTTCGAGGAATATTATCAGGTGGACAATCCCCACCGCGATCGGCGCAAGGGCTTGGGATTGGGCCTGGCCATCGTGCGCCGTGTGGAGGAATTGCTAGGCTATCGTGTGCAGGTCGAGTCCACTCCGGGAAAAGGTTCGGTTTTTCGCTTCAGCCTGAACAAAGGCCAAATGTCCGCTGTGGCCAGACCCTTCGAGATCAGTTATGCAAGGCAGGATATCGGCGGCAAGGTCATCGCGCTGGTCGAAGACGATGCGGATATCCGCGAGTTCACCACCGAGTTTATGCAGGAGTGGGGATGTCAGGTATTCGCCGGGGAAGATGTGGGAAGTGTGTTGCGTGAATTGGATAAAGCCGCGATGCGGCCGGACATGCTGGTCTGTGATTATCGCCTGCCCCATAACCAAACTGCGCTGGACGTAATGCGCCAGATGCGCGAACACTGCGGGGAGTTGCCGGTACTGGTGGTCACCGGCGATACGGCGGCGGAAACGTTGCAAGCCATCCAGAAAAGCGGAGCAAGCTTGTTGCACAAGCCAATCGCCCCGACGCGGCTGCGCACCGCCATGTTTTTTGCCATGCAGGGGTCTGCGACAGCCCAATAACGAATGGTATGATTGCGCCGCTTGGGAATAGGGGAATTGGAATGAAAATCAAAGTTCTGCTGGTAGATGATCACGCGCTGTTCCGCGACGGCATGCGTTATGTTCTGCAGCAACTGGCCGACGAGGTGGAGATCGTCGATACCGGCAATTTCTCCGAGGCTTTGCAGCTGGCCAACGCCAATTCGAATTTCGATCTCGCCTTGCTCGATCTGAATATGCCGGACAGCAAAGGCATCCCCTCCTTGCAGTTATTTCACCAGAATTTCCCCGAGGTGCCGCTGGTGGTGGTCTCGGGATCGGACCAGCGCGAGGACATTGAAAGTGTGATGAACCTGGGGGCGATGGGTTTTATCTCCAAGATGTCACCCAGCAAAGTGATGTTGTCCGCATTGCGTATCGTGATGGACGGCGGGGTTTACGTACCGCCGCAGTTGCTGCAACAAGCAGTGGCAAAATTGGACAGCGGACAGGTGTTGCAGGACAAACGCAGCCAACGCGCCAGCAAGTTCGGTCTTACCCCGCGCCAATTGGAAGTGTTGCAGCTCATCGGTATCGGGCTCGGCAATAAAGACATCTCCGAGAAACTCGGGCTCGCCGAAGGCACGGTGAAGATCCACGTCGCCGCGATTTATCAGGCATTACATGTGGGCACACGTACCGAGGCCGTGGCAACCGCCCGCCGCTTCGGTTTCGTCGGCACCGACGAGCCGGGCGACGCGCGCGTTGACGCCAGGCCATACTGATGGCATTACACGAATCCCCTCGCGTGCCGTTACCGGAAAGGCTGTTGAGCCTGCTGCGCGAGACCCGCTGGTTGCTGCTGGTGGCGCTGGCGTTGTACCTCATCCTCATCCTGTACGGTTTTGACCGGGGCGATCCCTCCTGGTCGCATAGCGCGAGCGATGCCGTCACGCGTAATCCCGGTGGTGTATTCGGCGCATGGCTGTCGGATGTGCTGCTGTATCTTTTTGGTTTCTCCGCCTGGTGGTGGGTCACCCTGATGCTGCAGCGGGTGTGGGCGGGATACCGGCGCATGCGCAGCGACAGTCTTTTCGATGCGCGCGCCTTGTGGGTTTCCCTGAGTGGCTTCCTCGTGCTGCTCTTGAGCAGCAGTGCGCTGGAAGCGTTGCGACTGCATACTTGGCAAGTGTCTTTACCCTCCGATCACGGCGGCATGGTCGGCGTCCTGCTGGGTAATTTTCTTGAGCACAATCTCGGGTTCACCGGTGCGACCCTGTTGTTGTTGGCGTTGATGGCGGCGAGTTTCAGTCTGTACACCGGTCTGTCCTGGTTGCGTTTTGTGGACTGGTTGGGCGGCGCTTTGGAATCGTCGTATTTGTGGATGCACAACACCTGGCAGACGCGCCAGGACAAACGTATCGGCGCACTGGCGATGCAAGAGCGCAACACTGTGGTCGAAGAAGAAAAGAAACGCGTGGAAGACCATCAGCCTATCCATATCGAGATGCCAAATTTCGAGGTGGCACGCTCGACGCGTGTGGACAAAGAGAAGCAGGTTTCGCTGTTCGCCGATTTGCCGGATTCGATGTTGCCGCCGTTGCATTTGCTGGATGAAGCAAAACAGCAAATCGAAGTGGTGGCTGCCGAGACGCTGGAATTCACCTCGCGCCTGATTGAACGCAAACTCAACGATTTCGGTGTGGAAGTCAAAGTGGTCGGTGCGTATCCGGGGCCGGTCATCACGCGTTACGAGATCGAACCCGCCGTCGGCGTGAAAGGCAGCCAGATCACCAATCTGGTGCGCGATTTGGCGCGCGCCTTGTCGGTGGTCAGCATCCGCGTGGTTGAGACCATTCCCGGCAAAACGTATATGGCGCTGGAGCTGCCCAACTCGAAACGCCAGATCGTTCACTTGTCCGAGATATTGGGATCGCAGGTCTACGCCGACATGAATTCGCCGTTGACCATGGCGATGGGCAAAGACATTTCCGGCAAACCGGTCGTCGCCGACTTGGGCAAAATGCCGCATGTGCTGGTCGCCGGTACCACCGGCTCGGGCAAATCGGTGGCGATCAATGCCATGATCCTGAGCCTGCTATACAAGTCCACACCGCAGCAGGTGCGCCTGTTGCTGGTTGATCCCAAGATGCTGGAACTGTCCGTGTATGAAGGTATTCCGCATCTGTTGGCACCGGTGGTCACCGACATGCGCCAAGCCGCCTCCGCCCTCAACTGGGGCGTGCAGGAGATGGACAAACGTTACAAGCTGATGTCCGCACTCGGCGTGCGCAACATCGCCGGCTACAACCTGAAACTGCGTGATGCCATCAAGGCCGGTGAGCCGCTGACCAATCCGTTCACCCTCACGCCGGAAAATCCCGAGGCACTGGAAGAATTACCCTTCATCGTGATCTTTATCGACGAACTCGCCGACCTGATGATGGTGGTGGGCAAAAAAGTGGAAGAACTCATCGCGCGTCTGGCACAGAAGGCGCGCGCTTCCGGCATTCATTTGGTACTGGCCACACAGCGTCCCTCGGTGGACGTGATCACCGGACTCATCAAGGCCAACGTGCCGACGCGTGTGGCGTTCCAGGTATCCAGCAAAATCGACTCGCGCACGATTCTCGACCAGATGGGCGCCGAGGCTTTGCTCGGCCAGGGCGACATGCTCTACCTGCCGCCGGGCAGCGGTTATCCGCAACGCGTACACGGCGCTTTTGTTTCCGACCAGGAAGTGCACCGCGTGGCCGAATACCTCAAAGCGCAAGGCGAACCGAACTACATCGAAGGTGTGCTGAATTCGCTGGATGAGCCGGGTGCGGAAGGCGGCGAACTGGACGGCGGCGCGAATGCCGAAGCCGATGCGCTGTACGACCAAGCCGTAGAAATTGTTCTGAAAACGCGCCGCCCTTCCATTTCGCTGGTGCAGCGCCATCTGCGCATCGGCTACAACCGCGCCGCACGGCTGATCGAGCAGATGGAAAAAGCCGGACTGGTGTCACCCATGCAAGGCAATGGCAATCGCGAAGTATTGGCACCGAATCGTTCGGAGTAGCAATGAATCCACAGAACACCGCATCGTCATTCCCGCGAAAGCGGGAATCCAGTCATTTGAATGAGCCCCGCGCAGCGGGACGACAGAAAGAGGTTTCTTGCTTCGTGAAATATATTTTTAGCTGGATTCCCGCCTGCGCGGGAATGACGTTTGCGCTAATGTTGCTGCCACTAACAGCGCATGCTGCCGCCACCGACAAACTCAAAGCTTTCATCGCCGCCACGCATTCCGCGCAAGCCAATTTCACCCAGGAAGTGCGGGACAAGAAAGGCAAACGCATCCAAAACGCTTCCGGTGTGATGATGTTCGTGCGGCCGGGTAAATTCCGTTGGGAGTATCAAAAGCCTTACGAACAACTCATCGTCGGTGACGGCAACAAATTCTGGATGTACGACGTTGATTTGAACCAGGTCACCGTGAAGAAACTGGATGCCGCATTGGGCAGCAGTCCGGCGGCACTTCTTTCCGGCAATAACGAAATTGAAAGCGGATTTGCCTTGAAAGACATCGAGGCTCGCGACGGTCTGGAATGGTTGCAAGCCACACCCAAATCACCCGAAACGACTTTCGAGAAGATACTCATGGCGTTCAATACCAAGTCAGAATTGGTGGTGATGGAATTGCACGATGCGTTCGGCCATCACACCGTGCTGCGATTTGCCGAATTGAAAAAAAATCCGCCGCTTCCTGCGCAGCTGTTCAAGTTCGTGCCGCCCAAGGGGGCGGATGTGCTGGGTGAATAAGCCTAACTGATTGGCGTTGCAGGTGATGACCAGTTGAGCGTTATCGATATTCCACAGTTGCGTTCACGGATTGGAATTGGCACAACTCAAACAGTTGGAAGATGCTGAAGCTAGATAAAGGATCGAGCAATGACCGAACCAACAATCACTTGTCCCAACTGCCACACTGAGATCAAGCTCAACGAATCATTGGCCGCACCGTTGATTGCAGCCACACGCAAACAGTTCGAGGCGCAACTCGTTCAGAAGGACACAGACATCGCCAAGCGTGAACAGGCAATGCGAGACAAAGAAAAGCAGCTTGTAGAAGATAAGCGCAAGCTCGACGATCAAGTGGCGGATCAAGTTGCATCACAGTTGAAGGCAGAACGTGCACGCGTGATTGCAGAAGAATCCAAGAAAGCCAAACTGGCCAGCGCTGCCGAACTGGAAAGCAAGGCGCGCGAACTGGCTGATTTGCAAGATGTGCTGAATGCAAATAATCAAAAGCTGGCTGAAGCGCAAAAGGCGCAAGCTGATCTCATCAAGAAGCAGCGTGAGCTGGATGATGCCAAGCGCGAACTAGAACTTACTGTAGAAAAACGTGTTCAGACCAGCTTGGTCGAGGTTCGCACTCTTGCAAAAAAAGAAGCAGAGGACGAACAGAAGCTCAAGGTGATGGAGAAAGAGCAAACCATTACCGCCATGCAGAAGCAGATTGAAGACCTTAAGCGCAGAGCCGAACAAGGCTCGCAACAACTGCAAGGCGAAGTGCAAGAACTTGAGCTTGAAAATCTGCTGCGCACCAAATTCCCATTCGATGCCATCGAGCCAGTACCCAAGGGTGAATTCGGCGGGGATGTGTTACATCGAGTGCGCGCACCCAATGGGCAAGCCAGCGGCACCATCTTGTGGGAGTTCAAGCGCACAAAGAATTGGAGCGACGGTTGGCTGACAAAATTGCGCGATGACCAGCGCACGGCAAAGGCCGAAGTAGCAGTGATCGTCAGTCAGGTGTTACCCAAAGGTGTGGAAACCTTCGAGCTGATTGATGGAGTATGGGTAACGCATCCACGCGCGGCATTGCCAGTTGCCGCAATCTTGCGCCAGACATTGCTAGAGCTTGCAATGTCACGGCAATCATCCGAAGGACAGCAAACCAAAACCGAGATGGTTTACCAGTACCTCACTGGTCCGCGCTTCAAGCATCGTGTTGAAGCGATTGTTGAAGCCTTTTCCTCCATGCAGGAAGACCTCGACAAAGAGCGCAAAGCGATCATGAAGCAATGGGCAAAGCGCGAAGAGCAGATTGAACGGGTAATGGGCGCAACGGTTGGGATGTATGGCGACTTGCAGGGGGTTGCGGGGAAGTCGTTGCAGGAGATTGAGGGGCTGGAGTTGCAAGCGATAGGCAATGTACATGACTAGAAACACGTACTGATTTGATTCAAGACGAAATGTAGATAAAACGGGATAATCCCCTTTCCATTATTTGCACGTGCAATCGTCTACCGCGATGTTCTTCACATTGTAAGTAGTATCCAAAATCGATTTAAAGATGAAGGAAAAGTAATATGTATATAGACAAAGTCACCTTGAAAAATATTAAAGGATTCGATGAATTGGAATTTTCACTTTGTCGCGGCAAAGACGAATATGCGGGCTGGACAGTCTTCACTGGAGACAATGGTGCGGGGAAAAGCACGCTGCTTAAAGCCATTGCAGTGGCACTCACGGGTAAGGACACAGCGCGTTCGCTTCAGCCAAGTTTTCACCGTTGGATACGCGAAGGTGCGGGTGAACAAGAGGCCACTATTGAATTGATGATAGTGCCGGAAAAAAACGTGGATATTTTTTCCGAGAAAGGCCAAACCACTTATAAGCCATTCGCCGCAAAAATTATTTTAAGTAAAACGGGTAAAGAAACTAGTGTTGAGCTGCCGGAGGCCGATGGGAAAAAGCGGACACACGCGCAACGCGGACTTTGGTCAGTGGATACGCACGGTTGGTTTTCATGTGGGTACGGCCCGTTTCGCCGTGTTTTTGGGGCATCACCGGAGGCAACAAGATTGATGGTTGGTTCCACAACAGAGCGATTCGTCACCATGTTTCAAGAGGCCGCATCATTGTATGAGGTGGATCAATGGTTGCGGAACCTGAGTCACAAAAAACTGGAGAACAAAACCGCAGAAAGCGAGCAGCTGGATTTGTTGCTTGAAATTTTGCGTGACGATCTTATGCCGAACCAGATCACCGTAGATCGAGTCGACTCAGATGGACTGTGGCTCAAGGATCGCAACGGGTTGCAACTCGCATGGAGCGAGATGAGTGATGGCTATCGTTCTGCATTGGCTCTGCTCGCAGACATTTTGCGTCATCTGATAAGTGCTTATGGAGTAGAGGGATTAACAGAAAGGGGCGTGGACGGAAAGCTCCGCATCATGCGCGGCGGTGTTGTGTTGATTGATGAGATTGATGCACACCTTCATCCTGAATGGCAGCGTGAAATTGGTTTTTGGCTCAAGGGGCATTTTCCAAAGATTCAATTTCTGGTCACAACGCATAGCCCGATCATTTGCCAAGCGGCAGACAAAAATGGGTTGTTCGTACTGCCAGAGCCTGGTAGCGATGCAAAACCTAGAGCATTGACGCAGGAAGAATACAACAGCGTCATCTCTTCACGGCCAGACACTATTTTATTGTCCCCTGCTTTTGGCTTGCAAAACACACGTTCACCGCGAGCCGTCGAAGGGCGTTCAGAATTTTCCAAACTTCAGGCCAAGAAACGTGCAGGTGGCACTTTGACTGCGGAGGAGAAAGCTCGGCTTCCCCAACTCGAAATGTTTGCAGAAACCAACGAAGAGGCATAAGCCATGCGGCGCATACAACGCATGGAGGTTGATACGGTTGCGCAAACATATCTTGATCGGCGGCAGGTCAAGGCAAATGAGCAGTTAAGCAATGGCAGTCTGAATGTTGAACGAGAATGGAAAGCTGCTCGCAAAACCGGGAAGATGGGCAAGGTTCTCGCCACTCTTCAATCTATGATGGGCACTCGCCAACGTTGCATGTATTGCCTGGATTCCCACGGTTGCGATATTGAGCACTTTCGACCTAAATCATCCTATCCAAAGTGGATGTTCAAGTGGAATAACCTGTTGTTGTGTTGTACCGAGTGCGGGCGTACTAAAGGTAGTCAATTTCCTTTGGATGGTAGGCATCCCATGTTGATTGATCCTACGAAGGACGAGCCTTGGAATCATCTGGATTTCGATCCTGTTACAGGCAACATAACGGCAAAATTTGATCTCCAAGCGAATGATTTTTCAGCCAAGGGACAGCAGACCGTAATCGTTCTTCAGCTAGACCGACGCGAAGCATTGGCGGCAGGCTATGTGCAGACCTATAGAAAACTATGCATCGGCATCAACAGATTCCTGCAAGCACCAACCCTAACTGCTAACGATTTTATTGCCGAGCTTCTTCATGAAGATGGGCACGGTTTGCTGGGCTGGGGCTTTAAAGGTGCCGGTCAAGGCGAAGCACCGTTTGTCCAATTAAAAATCCAGCATCCAAAAATATGGCGTGCCTGTTGCACTGCCTTCAAATACAGATGAACGCCTTTATGGTGGCTGAACCATGAACAAAAAACAAAAACTCGAACTCACCTGGATCGGCAAGGAGAACCGGCCTAAGCTGGAGCCGCGTATTTTGCTGGAAGACCCGGCGAAGAGTTATCACGCGAAGCATCGGGTGTCGGATAACGACATCTTTGACAACCAGCTCATCTTTGGCGACAACTTGCTGGCGTTGAAGGCGCTGGAGGCGGAGTTTGCGGGGAAGGTGAAGTGCGTGTTTATTGATCCGCCGTACAA
>CAZRZH010000028.1:0-24776 GCA_964604485.1 uncultured Sideroxydans sp. | reverse complement strand
CATAATCAACGACTTTGCATAATCGGCCTTATGCAAAGCTTTCCATAAGGCCGAGAGTCCGATGATGGCGATGAGGCCGACCTTGAAATACACATCGTTGGGCAACTCGCGCAGCGTCACCGCCAGCAGTGCGCCAAACACGCCCAGCGGCACGGCCAAGATCACCGCGAATGGGATGGACCAGCTTTCATAAAGTGCCGCCAGACACAGGAATACCACGATGATGGAAATCGCGAACAACATGGACGATTGCGCGCCCGACTGGATTTCTTCGCGTGCCGTACCCGACCATTCAAAGCCAAATCCAGGTGGCAGTTTTGCTGCGATTTCTTGCATGGCCGCCATGGCTTCGCCGGAGCTGCGACCCGGGGCGGGGCCGCCGGCGATTTTCATTGAGGGCAGGCCGTTATAACGATCCAACTTGGGCGAGTCGCTAATCCAACGGGCGCTGGCCACAGCGGAAAGCGGCACCATGCCGCCCTGCTTGTTGCGGATGGAAATGTTCAGGATGTCATCGGGTGAACGCCGGGTGTCGGCATCGGCTTGCATCTGCACGCGCAAGATGCGGCCCTGGCGCACGAAGTCGTTGATATAAACCGTCCCCAACAAGGACTGCAAGGTCTCGTTCAAATCGGTGATGGAAACACCCAACGCTTCCGCTTTGACGCGATCAATATCGAGAAAAACTTGCGGGCCGGCCTCTTGCCCTTCCGGACGCACCCCTGCCAGCAGCGGATTCTGCATCGCCATGCCTAGCGCCATGTTGCGCGCTTCCAGCAGTTTCTCGCGCCCCAGGCCGCCACGGTCTTGCAGGCGGAAATCGAAACCCCCGGCTGCGGCCAACTCGGGAATGGGCGGCGGATTGATGGCGAAAATCATGGCCTGTTTGATGCGGAAGAATGTCTTGTTGGCTTGTTGTGCCAAGGCATTTGAATTACTCGCCGCACCTTTGCGTTCGCTCCAATCTTTGAGGCGCACAAAGGTGATCGCCGCATTTTGGCCACGCCCGAAGAAGGAAAATCCGACCACGCCGATGACATGATCGACTTCTTTCAGACCGAGGTAATACTGCTCCACCTGCGTCAAAACTTCGAGGGTGCGTTCGCGCGTCGCACCCGAGGGCAACTGGATCACACTGACGAAATAACCCTGGTCTTCCGACGGCAGAAAACTGCCGGGTAACTTGCTGAACATCCATCCGATGGCCACCAGAATAACGGCATAAATCAGCAGATAGCGGCCCGCTTTGCGCACAACTTTTCCCATACCGCTGATATAGCGCTGGGTGAGTCGGGCGAAGGTGTGATGGAACCAGCCCAGCAGTCCGGAAGTTGGCACGATGTCGTTGCTGCCGGGTTTGTGTTTGAGCAACGAAGCACACAATGCGGGTGTCAGCGTCAGCGCCATCAGCGCCGAGAAACCCATAGTCAATACCAGCGTGACAGCGAACTGGCGATAGATGGCGCCGGTGGAGCCGGGGAACAGCGCCATCGGGATGAACACCGCCGACAACACCAAGGTGATGGCGATGATGGCGCCGATGATCTGGTCCATCGCTTTGCGCGTGGCCGCGCGCGGCGGCAGATTCTCCGTGCTCATGATGCGTTCGACGTTCTCCACCACCACGATGGCATCGTCCACCACGATGCCGATGGCGAGCACCATGGCGAACAGGGTCAGCACGTTGATCGAATAACCGAGCAAATACAGACCGACCAATGCGCCCACCAGTGCCACCGGAATGACAATGGTGGGAATCAGCGTGGCGCGCAGATTGCCGAGGAACAGATACATCACCAGAAATACGAGGAAGAGCGCTTCGGCCAGACTTTTTAATACTTCGGTGATCGAGATCTCGATGAATGTCGAGGTGTCATACGGGATCAGCCAGTCGATGCCGGCAGGAAAAAATTTGGACAGTTCCGTCATGCGCGTTTTGACTGCCACGACCGTGTCCAGCGCGTTGGCGTCCGGTGTCAGGCGGATGGCAATACCGGCCGCAGGTTGGCCGTCGATACGCGCACTCACCGAATAGTCCTGCGCACCCAGTTCGACCCGTGCCACATCTTTCACGCGCAGCGAAGAGCCGTCCGGATTGGTGCGCACCAAGATGTTGCCGAATTCCTCCGGCGTTGCAAGTTTGCTGCGGGTGACGATGACCGCGTTGATTTCCTGCCCGGGTGCGCTGGGCAGTTGTCCCATTTCACCGGTGGACATCTGGGAATTCTGTGCGCGTACCGCTTTTGACACGTCTGCCGGAGTCACTCCGTAGGCGTGTAACTTTTCCGGCTTCAACCACAGGCGCATGGAATATTCGGTGCCGAACAACAACGCTTCGCCCACACCGGGTACACGGCGAATGCTGTCCAGCACATTGGCGGCGGCATAACTGCCCAAGCCCACGTTGTCGTAACTTTTGTCGGGTGAGATCAGCGACACGATCATGACGTAGTTGCGCGCCGACTTCGCCACCGTGATGCCCAAGCGCCGCACTTCTTCGGGCAGGCGCACCTCGGCACGTTTGGCGCGGTTCTGTGCTTCAACCGAAGCCAAGTCGAGATTGGTGCCCGCTTCAAAGGTGAGTGTGATATTGCCCCTGCCCAATTCAGCGGCGGACTCCATGTACAGCAGATTCTCGATGCCGTTCATCTCCTGCTCGATCAAAGCGACCACGGTCTCCTCGATCACCTGTGCGGAAGCGCCGGGATAGGTAACCGAAACGGAGAGCGCTGGAGGCGCGACGGCCGGATACTGGGCGATGGGCAAGCCGCGCAAGGCGAGCACACCGGCAAGCAGAATGACGAGCGCGATGACCCACGCGAAAATGGGACGGTCGATGAAGAATTTGGCAATCATGGCGGCTTATTTGGCAGCTGGGGAAGCGGTGAGTCGCTTGTCTGTCTTCAGCGTCGCGATGATGGGGACCGCTTTCACCACTGAACCGGGACGTGCTTTCTGCAACCCATTCACGATGACGTGTTCACCACCTTTCAAGCCACTAGCAATTACAAAATCACTACCCACCATGCCGCCGGTTTTAACCGGGTGCGGGGTGGCTTTGTTTTCTGCACCCACCACCATCACGAACTGGCCCTGCGCGCCGGATTGGACCGCGCGCTGCGGCACGCGGATGACGTTTGCCGCAAGGGCTTCGGGGAAACGCAGGCGCACGAACATTCCCGGCAGCAATTCCTGTGTGGGGTTGGAAAATTCCGCGCGCAACGAGACCGAGCCGGTAGCCGGATCGATGGCCATATCGGTGAAATAAATCCGGCCGGTGCGGGCGTAGGCACTACCGTCTTCCAACAGCAGTTCCACTTTGGTCGTATCGGCCCGTTTCAACATGCCGGATGCCACAGCTTTGCGCAACCGCAACAGGTCGGAACCGGATTGGGTAAAGTTTACATACACCGGATCAAGTTGTTCGATGGTGGCCAGCAGCGTCGCCTGACTCTTGCTGACCAGCGCACCCTCGGTGACTTGCGCACGCCCGATGTAACCGGAAATTGTGGCTGGCACATTGGCATTCTGCAGATCTTCTTCGGCACGAATTAATGCCGCGTGCGCCTGTTTTTCCCGGGCTTGAGCGACATCTATTTCCTGTTGGCTCACCGCCTTGATTTCCAGCAGTCGTTGATAACGTTCCACAGTGTGGCGGGCGAGTGTGGCCTCGGCTCTGGCCGCCTCGGCGGTGGCCTGGTAGCTGCGCGAGTCGATATGGAACAGCGGTGTGCCTGCCAATATTTTTCTGCCTTCTTCAAACAAACGTTTCTCGATGACACCATCGACGCGGGCGCGTATCTGTCCCGTGCGGTAGGCCTGCACACGGCCGGGCAAGTCTTGCGTAAAAGTGGCATCACCCGGTGCAACGAGGATGACTTCCACTTCGGGAGGCGGTGGCCCCCCGGAACCGGGAGCGCCACCGGGCGTGGCGGGTTTGTCACCACAGGCGCTCAAAAGCAGCAACAGTGATAGGCAGATTGTGCGCAGATGGGTCATGTTGTCCCTCGCATTTTGATAATGACTTGGCATTGTATTTGGCCGAATCTTGGGGAGTGCGGATTTAATTCAACACCGATTTTTGTTTATCTTGAACGATTTGTCGGGTTAAAACCCGACCTACAAAAACCAAGCGAACAAATCAGCGCCACCCTAGTTTTGAGTTTAGCAAAAGCCAGGCTTCAAACAACCACGTTATTGTTGATGTTCTTTCAGCATCAGCGCGCGCTGATATAACTCGTTCTTGTTTGCACCGCTAATCTTCACCGCCAACTGTACCGCCTGTTTCAGCGGCAGTTCCTCCAGCAGCAGCGCCAAGGTCCGTTCGGTTTCAGAATTCAGCCCTTTACGCTCCGGCGCGGCGGAAACCAGCACGACAAATTCGCCGCGCTGATTGTTCGGATCACTGTTCAGCCAAGTAATCGCGTCACTTAATTTGCAACGGTGAATGTTCTCGAACAGCTTGGTGAGTTCGCGCGCAAAAACGATCTCGCGCTCATCGCCGAATACAGCGTGTAAATCTTCCGTGCATTCCAGAATGCGGTGTGGTGCTTCGTAAAACACCAGGCTGTAGGGATGCTCTGCCAGAGTTTGCAGCGCGCCACGGCGGGCGGCAGATTTGTTGGGCAAGAAGCCATAGAACAGAAAATGCGCGGCGCTGAGACCGGAGGCGCAGAGCGCACTGACGACTGCACTGGCACCGGGAATGGGGATGACGCGAAACCCAGTGCTGCGCACGTCCGTGACCAGCAACGCTCCAGGATCGCTCACGGCGGGCGTGCCCGCATCGGTGACCAGCGCCACGCTTTGGCCCTGTTGCAGCAGTGCGATGATTTTCTCTGCCGCACCGCGCTCGTTATGCTGGTGCAGGCTCAGCAGACGGGCATCGGCGATGCCGTGATGTTGCAGCAGGTGGCGCGTGTTGCGGGTGTCTTCGGCGGCCACAACATCGGCCGCGCCCAGCACTTCCAGCGCGCGCAGGGTAATGTCACTAAGATTTCCAATCGGGGTGGCGACTACATATAATGCGCACTCCAATTTTTGACTGGTCTTGATATGCAAAGTGTTGCCTCTGAGCTGAAATGGTTGCGCGGTTTTTTAACTGCCGCACTATACGTGAGCGTATTTGGCTGCGCTACTCCGCCACCGCCAATACCTGTCCCGGCAGCACCTGCGCCCGTGACAAAAGTACCCGCCAGCATTCCCAAAATAGCCCCTCAACCTGTCGCCGAAAGTGCCAAAGTTGCCGAACCGGCTCCTGTCGCAGTATCGACAGTCAGTGAGGGCGGTATGCTGCCAGCCGAGCGACACATTGCCCTCATCCTGCCCCTGAAATCGGCCGCTTATGGCAAGTCCGCCGAGGCGGTGCAACAGGGATTCCTGGCAGCAGCGACGCAGCAAAAGGATGGGTTGCCCGTCCGAATTTATCCCTGCAACGACGAGAAACTGGAAGTGGTTACCTTGTATCAGCAAGCCTTACAGGCAGGTGCCGTGGCCGTGGCCGGACCGCTTACCCGCAACGGCGTGACCGCGCTGTCTGCCAATCCCAACCTGAGCGTGCCGACGCTTGCGCTGAACTTGATGGAAGGAGAACGCAACGACCAGCTGTATTTCTTCGGCCTGTCGCCGGAGGCAGAGGCACGCCAAGTGGCGCAATGGGCGACCAAGGCCGGCCTGCTCAGCGCCACTGTGGTGCGCACCAATAGCAATTTGTCCAAACGGCTGGCGCAGGCTTTTTCCGAGAGCTGGCAGCGTTCCGGCGGCGTAGTTCAGCCTGAGATTGTGTATGTCAGCGATCCCGATGAGCTGCGCCTACTTCCGCTGGACCCCGGAAATTTGGTTTTTCTGGCTGCCGAAGTCGACAAGGCTCGTTTGATGCGTCCGTACATCAACACTGCATTGCCGGTGTATGCCACCTCGCAGGTGTTCGCCGGCAATGGAAATAATTTGGTGAATTACGATCTGGCCGAAGTACGCTTTATCGATATGCCGTGGTTCCTGCAACCTGACCACACGGCAGTGATGGTCTACCCGCGCGCTGTTCCACCGTTGGCACAGGATATGGAACGGCTGTATGCGCTGGGAATCCACGCCTACCGGTTGCTGCAGGTGATCTATTTGCAGAATTTACATGATGGTCTGCCGTTGGATGGTGTGACCGGCAGAGTGCAGTTGAACGGACATTTGTTGGAACGCGATGCCTCACCTGCCGTGATGCGCCAAGGTCAGGGTCTGTCACTGGAAGGCAGATCGCAACCGGTCGAAAGCAAGCCGCAACAATGAAACCCGGAGCGCAGGCTGAGCAGACAGCCGCGCGCTACCTGCAACAACACGGCTTGAAGTTGCTCCAGGCCAACTTCCGCTGCCGTTTCGGCGAGATCGATCTGATTTTGCGCGATGGCGAAACTCTGGTTTTTGCCGAAGTACGATTACGCAGCCGCAGTGATTTTGGCGGAGCCGCCGCCAGTATTGATCGCCGCAAACAGGGCAAACTCATTCGTGCCGCGCAACTGTATCTCGCCTCGCTTGCACACCTTCCCCCGTGTCGTTTCGATGCTGTACTGTTGCTGTCTGCCGACGGCGCGGAAGGAGTCGAGTGGATAAAGAATGCATTCGAGGTTTAAGGTAAAATCCCGCGCATTCCATAACGCTCACTTCCGATATGACACTCCTCAAACGCGTCAACCAACATTTCGACGACAGTGCCGAGATCAAACTGCAAAGCAAAAAGGTGTTGGCAAAACCGATTGCCGAAGCAGCCCAGGCGATGGTCACTTCGCTGTTGCACGACCATAAAATTTTGGCTTGCGGCAACGGCGGCTCGGCGGCGGATGCGCAACACTTCGCTGCCGAACTCATCAATCGTTTTGAAGTCGAGCGTCCCGGATTGCCAGCCATTGCGCTGACTACCGACAGCTCTGTGTTGACTTCCATCGCCAACGATTACGATTACAAACAGATCTTTTCCAAACAGGTGCGCGCGTTGGGCATGGAGGGCGATGTGCTGTTGGCCATCTCCACCAGCGGCAATTCTCCCAATGTGATCGATGCCATTTCTGCCGCACATGAACGCAACATGGTGGTGGTTGCACTGACCGGTCGCGACGGCGGCAAGATGGGTGCGATGTTGCGGAAAGGTGATTTCCATTTGTGTGTTCCGGCGCAACGTACCGCGCGCGTGCAGGAAGTGCATCTGCTCACGATTCATTGCCTGTGCGATGTGATCGACCATTTGTTACTCGGGGGTGAAGATGCGTAATGTCTGGCTTTTGTCTTTGTTGATTCTTGCCGCAACGCTTTCCGGCTGCGCGCAGGTGGGCGGTGTCGTGAATCTGGCCAGCGAACGTCGTACGCAGGGAACGGTGCTGGATGACCAGAACATCGAGGTCAAAGCGTTGCAACGTATCGCGGAAAAACACACGGCGAATGTTCGGGTAAATGTGGCCTGCTTTAATCGCTTCGTCCTGCTGACCGGTCAGGTGCCAAACGAAAACGTCAAGATGGATATCGAGCGCATTGTCGGCGGTATTCCCCCGGTCAAAGGCATCGCCAACGAACTGCACGTTTCAAGCGCACCCGCCAGCGTAATCCGCAACAGCGATTCCGGCGTAAGCAACGATGTGCGCCAGCGCTTTCTGGGCAGCAAAACATTCAACCGCGACCATATCAAAGTGTCCACCGAAAACGGCGTTGTCTATCTGATGGGCATCGTGAACCATGCGGAAGCTGATGCCGCTTCCGAGATCGCCAGCACCACCAACGGCGTGCAAAAAGTAGTCCGCGTTTTTGAGTACATGGACTAACGTGTACCCGACTCCCAACTTCGAAAACAAGATAGGAACGGCGCAAGATCTGGCAGCCAAGGTTGCCGCGTTACCGCGCCCGCTGGTATTCACCAATGGATGCTTCGATGTTTTGCATCGCGGGCACGTCACCTACCTGGCGCAAGCGCGTGCGCTGGGCGCGTCGCTCATCGTCGGCGTCAACAGTGATGCTTCGGTGAAGCGCCAAGGCAAAGGCGATGACCGACCCATCAATCAGCAGGATGACCGCATGGCGGTGTTGGCCGCATTGGAATCGGTGAGTCTGGTGGTACTGTTTGACGAAGACACACCACTCAATCTTGTCCTTGCCTGCCATCCCGACAAACTGGTGAAAGGCGGCGACTGGAAGCCGGAAAACATCGTCGGCTCCAAGGAAGTGCAAGGCTGGGGCGGCTCGGTACACAGCATCCCTTTTCTGCACGAGCGTTCCACCACCGCATTACTCAAAAAAATACGATCCCTATGACGCCCACAGAAATTATCCTGCATCAGGAATCTCGGATTCTTGAAATCGCTTTTGAAAATGGAGAACACTACAAACTACCGTTCGAATTCTTGCGTGTGTTCTCTCCTTCCGCCGAAGTACGCGGCCACGGCAAAGGGCAAGAGACTCTGCAAACGGGGAAACGCAATGTAAAAATCACCGATATCGAACCCACGGGAAGTTATGCCCTCAAATTGGCTTTCGATGATGGCCATGACACCGGACTCTATTCGTGGGAGTACCTGCACGAATTAGGGCAATACCAAGAAGGCATGTGGCACGACTACTTGGGCAAGTTGGAAGCAGCGGGCAAAAGCCGCTGAAAAATAGCCGTTCGCCCTGAGCTTGTCGAAGGGTGAATAGCAAATTTAAAGGAGCCTCACCATGAGCAAGACCCACTTCGGATTCCAGACTGTAGACGAGAGCGAAAAAGCCAAGAAGGTCGCGGGCGTGTTCACCTCCGTCGCCAGCAAGTACGACATCATGAACGACCTCATGTCGGTCGGTTTGCATCGCGTGTGGAAACCGTTCGCGGTGGGTCTGGCGAACGTACACGAAGGCCAGCGCGTGTTGGATGTTGCGGGTGGCTCAGGCGATTTGTCCAAGCTATTCCTGAAGAAGGTCGGCAGTCGTGGTCAGGTCGTCCTCACCGACATCAACAACGCCATGCTGCGCGTCGGTCGTGACCGCATGATCGACAACGGCACCCCAACGCCCACTGCGCAATGCGATGCCGAACATCTGCCTTTCCCCGACAACTATTTCGATGTCGTCAGCATCGCCTTCGGCCTGCGCAACGTCACGCATAAAGAAGCCGCCCTGCGCGAGATGAAACGCGTTCTCAAGCCCGGCGGTCGCGTCATCGTGCTCGAATTCTCCAAGGTCGCTAAACCGCTGGAGAAGATGTACGACCTGTACTCCTTCAAACTACTCCCCAAGATGGGCGAACTCATCGCCAACGACGCCGACAGCTACCGCTACCTCGCCGAATCCATCCGCATGCATCCGGGACAGGAAGAGTTGAAACAAATGATGGTGGATGCTGGGCTGGAACGCGTCGAGTACTTCAACATGACGGGTGGGGTGGTGGCGGTGCATCGGGGATATAAGCTGTAATTTTGTTCGGATAATTCATTTGGAGATGTGCATGAGGGAACTGAAATCAGAAATTCAAATTGCCGCACCAATCGACCAAGTTTGGCAGGTGCTCACTGGCTTTGATCATTGGAAAGATTGGAATCCGATGGTCAATTCCGCCAGTGGAAGCGCCACGCTGGGTTCCAAGGTGGATATCATCATGCGTGGGCCGAATGGCAACGACGCAATGAAATATCAAGCAGCCGTTCTTGAAGCTAATTCGCCAAAGAGTTTCCGTTGGAGAGCAACGATGATGAGTGGCTTAATTTTCACTAATGACCGCGTGTTTGAGTTGAGAGAAGAAAATGGCGGAACGATGCTTATTAATAAAGAAGAATTTAGTGGATTGATGATGCCATTATTTTGGAACAAGATGAGTTTGTTTGTAGTTCCAATGCTTGAAGAAATGAATAAGGCGCTGAAAAATAAATTGGAAGACCAGCAAGCGTAGGGCGCAATAATCAACGGGCATTGCGCCGGATGTTTCAATAAATTCTGGTGCAATGCGCTGCGCTTATTGCACCCTACAAGAGATTCTCGACTTAAGAACAATCAGAAACAGACCACCTTTTCCCGCCTAACTTGACATATTAACGAACCTCGTTAATATGCGTCCATGATCAAGTCGTTCAAATGCGCTGATACGGAAACATTGTTCAAGGGCAAGCGTGTAAAGCGTTTCGTGAATTTTGAGCGTGCCGCTTTGCGTAAATTGGAGCAACTTGATCTGGCACAAATCATCGACGATATGCGCGCGCCGCCGGGTAACCGTTTGGAAGCTTTGAAAGGCGACTGCGCTGGTCAATGGAGTGTGCGCATCAACGATCAGTGGCGTGTTTGTTTTCGTTTTAAGAATGGCGAAGCGCTGGACGTGGAGATCGTGGATTACCACTAGAAGGAACCGACATCATGCGTACGATTGCACCTGTATCCCCCGGCGAAATGCTGGATGAAGAATTCCTGAAACCATTGGGAATGACCAAGTATCGCCTTGCGAAAGAGATCGGCGTACCACCGCAACGCATCGGCGACATCATCTCAGGCAAGCGTGGCATCACGGCGGATACCGACTTGCGCTTGTGCCGTTTCTTCAGCTTGTCTGATGGCTGGTGGCTGCGTCTGCAAGCTAAATACGACACCGAGATGGCGAAGGATGCTTTGGCGGATGTATTGAAGAACATCCAGCCTTGGGATCGTATGGCCGCTTAAGGCGAGTAAATTTTTCACTGACTTAAATTCAAGGAAGCTATGTCTGATCTACCAAAATGCCCTAAATGCGATTCCCCTTTCACCTATGAGGATGGTGATAACTACGTCTGCCCGGAGTGCGGCTGGGAATGGAGCAAGACAGCGACCGCTGAAGCGGGTGAGCAAGCTAAGGTGTTCAAAGATGCTTTCGGCAATGTGCTGGTCGATGGCGACACGGTGACAGTCATCAAGGACTTGAAGGTCAAAGGTTCGTCTTCCGTGGTGAAGGTGGGTACCAAGGTGAAGAACATCCGCTTGGTGGAGGGCGACCACGACATCGACTGCAAGATCGACGGCATCGGTGCAATGCAGTTGAAGACTGAGTTTGTGAAGAAGGCTTAACAATTTCCGTTCGTGGTGAGCTTGTCGAACCATGAACGAGTTCACCCTTCGACAAGCTCAGGGCGAACGGACTGTATTTACGGAGACTGAAGATGAGCGGTTGGGGTTGTCCGCATGAGGTTAATGATCAGTGCCAGAAGGTGCTGAACAAGCCGTGCGACATCGGCATGAAGGGTTGCGTGCTGGCGGGGCGCTTTAACTTCGCCGACCCGAGCAAGAATCGCCCGAAGAAAGATCAGAACGTCCGTCAATCTGAATCATCTACTGCGGATGAGGACGAGAAGGAATGAACTCTAGGTTTCGTCACACCGGCGAAGGCCAGTGTCCAGTAGTTTTTCAGTACTGGATTCCGGCCTTCGCCGGAATGACGGCCTTGATAATTTTATTTGGGGGTGCTCAATCCGCCATCGCAACAGAAGTTGCTTTACCGCACCCCGATCACATTGTCATCGTGGTGGAAGAGAACCGGGGCTATTCCAAGATCATTGGCAACCCTGATGCGCCTTACATCAACGCCATCGCGCAACGCGGCGTGTTGTTCACCCAATCGTATGGTGTCACCCACCCCAGCCAGCCCAACTATCTCGCTTTGTTCTCCGGCACCACGCGCGGCATCAGCAGCAACGCCTGTCCGCTGGAATTGAAGGGCGAGAATCTGGGCGGGGCGCTTTTCGAGAAGGGGCTAAGTTTCGTCAGCTATTCAGAGTCAATGCCCGAGGCGGGCTATGAAGGCTGTCGCTACGGCGCGTACATGCGCAAACACAATCCGGCGGCGAACTGGAAAGAGTTGACCGCATTCAACCAACCCTTCACTGCATTCCCGCAAGATTTCTCACAACTGCCTACTGTGTCCTTGGTGGTGCCAGACCAGCGCAATGACATGCACGATGGCAGCATCGAAGAAGGCGATGCGTGGCTGAAGCAGAACATCGAGGCTTATGCGCAGTGGGCGATGACACACAACAGTTTGCTCATCGTCACGTTCGATGAAGATGATGGCCGCGAAGGCAATCGTATTGCGACAATCATTGTGGGCGAGAAGGTGAAGCCGGGTAAATCAGCGCAGCGCATCAACCACTACACATTGCTACGCATGCTGTCTGAGATGTACGGTCTGCCCATCTTGGGTGAAAGCAAGGATCAGCAGCCGATCACGGGGGTATGGAAGAGGGCTGGCAAGAAAAAGTAATCCATACCGTTCGTGGCCTCGAAGAGGTTCTTGCACCCTGTGGGTGTGAGTAGGCCGTAGGCCATATCGAACCATCCGACGCGGAACGCGACGGCGCATCCCTCGATACACCGCGCGTTGCGCGGCACTCGGGACGAACGGAAATTGTTGTTACTCGCCTCCGCCGTCCAACCCCAATTCTTGGATCTTCCGCGTCAAGGTATTACGCCCCATGCCCAGCAGCGTGGCGGCTTCGATACGTCTTCCACCTGTGTGCTGCAAAGCTTGCGTGATGAGCGTGCGCTCGAACTCCTTGGTGAGGGTGTCGAGGATGTTCGATTCGTTGCGTTGCAGTGCCATCGCGGCTTGCTGGGCGAGGGCGGTGCGCCAATCGCTGGCAGCGGGCGCGGTCTGTGCAGCATCGCGCCATTCGGCGGGCAGGTCGGCGATCTCCACTTGTTGCGTCGGCGTCATCACGGTGAGCCAGTGGCACAGGTTCTCCAACTGACGCACGTTGCCGGGGATGTCTTGCGCGGAGAGGTAATTCAGCGCTGACTCACTCAACACTTTCTGTTCGACGCCCAATTCCTTCGCGCTCTTCTGCAAGAAATGTTTCGTCAGCACCGGGATGTCTTCGCGCCGTTCGCGCAAGGGAGGCAAGCGCAGACGGATGACGTTGAGGCGGTGGAACAAGTCCTCACGGAACAAGCCCTGCTTCACGCGCTCATCCAAGTTCTGATGCGTGGCTGCGATGATGCGCACGTTCGCCTTGATGGGTTGATGCCCACCCACACGGTAGTAGTTGCCGTCCGACAGTACACGTAGCAGACGCGTCTGCAATTCCGCAGGCATATCACCGATCTCATCGAGGAACAGCGTGCCGCCTTCGGCTTGTTCGAAGCGTCCATGACGTGTCGCGGCGGCGCCGGTGAACGCGCCTTTTTCGTGACCGAACAACTCCGACTCCAACAAATCTTTCGGGATGGCAGCGGTGTTGATGGCGACGAAAGGTTTGTCGGAACGCGCGCTATGGCGATGCAATGCTTGCGCGACCAATTCCTTTCCTGTTCCCGATTCGCCGTTGATGAGCACGGTGGCGTTGGACTGCGCAAGGCGGCCGATGGCGCGGAACACCTCTTGCATGGCAGGAGCATGGCCAAGGATGTCCGGCGCATCAGTGATGTCGTGGTTACCGGGGGCTTTGCGCTGGCTTTGCGCCAGCGCGCGGCGGATCAACTCGACCGCGTGGTTCACGTCGAACGGCTTGGGCAGATATTCGAACGCACCGCCTTGGAAGGACGACACCGCGCTCTCCAAATCGGAGTAGGCGGTCATGATGATGACAGGCAATGCAGGATAGTCGCGGCGCAAAATCTGCAACAGATCCAGCCCCGAACTGCCCGGCATACGGATGTCACTGATGACCATCTGAGGAAGTCCGGCGGGAAGCTCCGCCAAGGCTTCATCCGCTGATGCAAAACTTTTAAATTCAATCTGCTCGCGTGCCAGTGCTTTTTCCAGCACCCAGCGGATTGAGCGGTCGTCGTCGATGATCCATACGGCTTTGCTCATGTTGATTTTTCCATGTTGGTGAGAGGAAGCATGACCGTAAAACAGGTGCGTCCCGGTTCGCTTTCAAACTCGATACTGCCTTGATGTTGGCTGACAAAATCTTGGGCAAGGGTCAGGCCAAGGCCGTGTCCATCGGCTCGACCCGAAACCAGCGGGTAAAATATCTTGTCGCGCAGGTGTCCCGGAATCCCCGGTCCGTTGTCGGTGATCTGTACAGCGACAGCCAGTCGATGTAATTTCTTCATCAATGTGATCTGGCGTGCGATACGGGTGCGGAAGGTGATGGTGCCATAGCCTTTCATGGCCTGTGCCGCGTTGCGAACGATGTTAAGCACGACTTGGATCAATTGCTCTTTGTCCCCATGCAGTTCAGGTAGGCTCAAGTCATAGTCGCGCTGGATGAGCAGGCCTTCTGGCAGTTCTGCCAACACCACGCTGCGCACACGTTCCAGTACTTCATGAATATTCAGCGCACTAAAGTGGGGCGCGACTTGTGGCGTGAGTAGTTTCTCCATCAAAGAACGCAAGCGATCGGCTTCCTGGATCACAACTTGGGTGTATTCGCGCAACGCTGGCTTTTCCAGTTCCTGTTCCAACAACTGGGCCGCGCCACGGATGCCGCCGAGCGGATTTTTAATTTCATGAGCCAGGTTGCGCAGCAGCATACGATTGGCTTGCGTCTGATCCAGCATTTGTTCTTCACGCGCCATCTTCAGCGGACGGTCGATGGTGTGAAATTCGAGCAGCAACGCGAATTGATCCAGGTTAATCGGAGTCACTGTACAGCTCAAGTGCAGTTTGCCGGGCAGAGTGTGCGTGCCCAGCATCATGTCATGTTCGATGTGGCTGCCATGGTTGACCAACGCAGACTGTATTGCTGACCATAACTGCTCGGTATTGCTGAAAGCATGCAACAGCGGGTGACCCAGCAAATTGCTGTTGCTTACCGCGAACAGGTGTTCAGCTGCCGGATTCAAATACGCAATGCGAGATTCGCCATCCAGAAGGATGATGGCAGTGGTGATGTGCTCTAAAGTGGGAAGCTGTGCTGTTGGCATGTGAATCTAATTAGCAGAAAACATGCCAAAGATACTACTTGAGGTTGGAAAGTTCAGTTCTTAATGCCCGAATGTTGTTCTCGTGCAGTTCCACCTCATCCCGATGCGTATTGACCTTCTCTTCATATTTTGCCACGTTGCGTAACGTCTGACCGTCGGCGGTCTTGTAAACCTCGGGGTTATCTTCAGCCTCTTTCAATCGGGTGCGCGCATCTTCCAATGCGGCCGCTTCGGTGGCGAGTTCGTCCTCCAGTATCTTGCGCCGTGTATCGTCGCGTTTGGTTTGGGTTTGACTATCAACTTTTGGAAAACCTTCTGAGCGAGTGCGCGGCTTTGCTTGTGGGGTCATGGTGGGCAAAGGTTCCAGCAGCAGTTTCTTTGCACCTTTGATGGGTGCGCTGGAATAAGTTACATGCCCATCAGCATCGACGCGTTTATAAATTTCCGCAGCAGAGGTGCCGCAAAACGCCATGGCGCAAAAAAGTAACAACGATTGAAAGTGCTTCATGGTCGTACCTGGATAATCATTGGGCGGAGTATAGGATAACGATTGACACGTGACAAACGCGTCACGCAACGTACAAATAAAAACGGAGCCGCCTGGGCTCCGTTTTTATGGATTGCTAAAAAGCGATTACAGGCTGTAGTACATCTCGAATTCAACCGGGTGTGTCGTCATACGAATCTTGTTGACTTCTTCCATCTTCAAATCGATGTAGGCATCGATAAAATCGTTGGAGAACACACCACCACGAGTCAGGAACTCGCGGTCTTTGTCCAGTGCTGCCAGGGCTTCATCCAGCGAGGCACATACGGTTGGGATCTTTGCATCCTCTTCCGGTGGCAGATCGTACAAATTTTTGTCTGCCGGATCTCCGGGGTGAATCTTGTTCTGGATACCATCCAAACCTGCCATCAACAACGCGGCGAAACACAGGTACGGATTGGAAGAAGGATCCGGGAAACGTGTCTCGATGCGGCGCGCTTTGTCGCTGGCAACGTGAGGAATGCGGATTGAAGCGGAACGATTCTTTGCAGAGTAAGCCAATTTCACCGGCGCTTCATAATGGGGAACCAAACGTTTGTAGGAGTTGGTGCCGGGGTTGGTGATCGCGTTCAATGCTTTGGCGTGTTTGATGATACCGCCGATATAGTACAGCGCCGTGTCTGACAAGCCGGCATAGCCGTTGCCTGCGAACAAGTTCTTGCCACCTTTCCAGATGGATTGGTGCACGTGCATGCCGGAACCGTTGTCGCCAACGATGGGCTTGGGCATGAATGTGGCGGTCTTGCCGTATTGGTGAGCGACGTTGTGGATCACGTATTTCAAAGTCTGCGTCCAGTCGGCGCGCTTGGTCAGCGTATTGAATTTGGTGCCCAATTCGCATTGTCCGGCAGTCGCAACTTCGTGGTGATGTACTTCGACAGGGATGCCGATCTCTTCGAGAAGGATACACATCTGAGCGCGGATATCGTTCAGGCTATCGACGGGTGGAACGGGGAAGTAACCCCCCTTGACCACTGGACGGTGGCCGGTATTTCCGCCTTCAAACTTTTCGCCGCTGGCCCAAGCAGCTTCTTCAGAGCCGATTTTGACGTAGCAACCGGACATGTCGATCTTCCACTCGACGGAATCGAAAATGAAGAATTCAGGCTCGGGTCCGAAGTAGGCGGTGTCACCCACTCCGGAAGATTTGAGGTATGCCTCGGCGCGTTTTGCAATAGACCGAGGATCACGATCATAACCCTTGCCGTCAGTTGGCTCGATCACGTCACACGACAAAACGATGGTGGGTTCGTCAAAGAAAGGATCGACATAAACCGAATCAGGATCCGGCAACAAAAGCATATCGGAAGCTTGGATGCCTTTCCAGCCGGCTATGGATGAACCGTCAAAGGCGTGACCGATCTCGAATTTTTCTTCATCGAAATGGGAAATTGGAACACCCACGTGTTGCTCCTTACCACGTGTATCGGTGAAGCGCAGATCGACAAATTTGATGCCCTGTTCCTTGATTAGATTCAGAACGTCGGCGGCTGTTTTAGACATACTCGTATCTCCCAAAATAAAAAGTAAGCGATGTTATTTGATGAAACCTATCCAAGGTGTAACACACTGGCTACAGCAGAAAATGTGCCACCACCCCTAAACCTGCAAGACGCGCATTGTGCCATATTTGGTTAAGGGCGGGATTGACAAAGCGCGCCCCCGAATGGGGCATTCAAGACACCGAGCGCACTATATTGGTGCAGCAGCTTGGTAGACTTTGATGCTTTGAAAATACGGGTCATCTGCGGCTACGGCAGAGCACTTGCGCTGAAGTTCATCGATATCAACCGTGTTATCGATCAATATTTCAGCTTCGACTTTGCCGGCGAGGTAATGCAGCACGGTGCGGGTCGAAGGCGACAGGTCCTCTCCTAGTCTGCTATTGAGATGCACTATCAATAAGTGCCTTTGCGGAAGATGGACATTAGGTCTGGCTTTGGCATCATCTTCCGGATCGATATGCACCATCACATCCATTACCTGATGATGTTTCAATACCGCGATACGGGCCGCCTCGGCAATGAAGTGCCCTTCCGAAACACTGATCTTGGGGTCGACCATGATGTGCGCATCGACCAAAGCGTTGTCGGCCATCTTGCGGGTACGCAATTCGTGCAGACCTATCACACCGGGAGTGGATTTGAGGGTGTTGCGAATGGCGCGCACTTCTTCTTCATCCAAGCCGGTATCCACCAATTCGAGGAGCGCATCACGCGAAAATTTGATGCCCATGTGGGCAATCATCACGCCAACTACGGCGGCTGCTACCAAATCGAGAAAGGTGTAGCCAAGCAGGTTGCCGACAATACCCACGATGACTACCAACGAAGACGCAGCATCGGAACGGGCATGCCAGGCATTCGCCACCAGCATCTGGGAGCGTACGCGTTGAGCCACGGCAAGCATGTAGCGGAACATCCCTTCTTTCGCGGCCAGCGCAATGATAGCGACCCATAAGGTAAAGGGGTGGACGGCTTGCACGTGTTCGGGATGTTGCAGACGTACTCCCGCCGCGATAAGCAAACCGATACCGAGGGCGGCAAGGCTGGCTCCGAGAATGAGTGATGCGGCGGTTTCAATCCGCGCATGTCCATAGGGATGGTCTGCATCGGCATGTTTGTTGCCGTGACGGTTGGCGAACAAGACCAATACATCCGATAAAAGATCGGCAAAAGAATGCAAGCCATCCGCCATCAACGATTGTGATCTACCAAAAAAACCGGCCAAAACTTGAATCAGTGTCAAAAACAAATTGATGATGATACTGACCCAGGTACTCTTGCGCGCAGCGGCAAAACGCACCGGATGCGCAGGCTCAAAGGCGGCGGATTTTTCCTGTACATGGCTGTGCGGATGTTTTTTCATGTGTCTTGGGATAGTATGCTTGGGAGGTCGGAGAATAAAACTGACGATACAAACCGAAAACGATAGAGAGAACACTATGGGAAAAATCACAGAAATTCTAAACAAAGCGCAACAACGCGGCAAAGAATTAAACTTGTCTTATGAAGGAGCTTTGACGCCTTCAGAAGCGTTTGAAATAGTGCGCTTGGCGCCGGGATCTAAAATCGTCGATGTGCGCAGTCGTGCAGAATTGGATTGGGTCGGACGCGTACCCAATGCGGTGGAAATAGAGTGGGCGACCTATCCCGGCATGAAACAGAATCCGAATTTCTTGGCGGCACTGGAGCAGCAAGTGGACAAAGAATCGCTGGTGATGTTTTTGTGCAGAAGCGGTCAACGATCCCATTTCGCCGCGATGGCCGCAACCCAGTCGGGATTCCCGGATTGTTACAACATCCTTGAAGGATTTGAAGGTGACAAGAACTCCAACAACCAGCGCAATATCGTGGGTGGGTGGCGCGCCGCCAACTTGCCTTGGGATCAGAGCTAAATCAATTTATTCGGCTTGCTTGGCGTCGTGCATCACCCAGTTATTTTTGCCACGCTGTTTGGCATCGTACATGGCGTGATCGGCGCTCTGCAACAACGCTTGGGGGGTTGCCGCATCTTGCGGGAAGCGGGCGATTCCCAAGCTGCAACCTACTTTTGCACTTGCACCGTTAAAATCGAATTCCAATGAGCCGATTGAGACAACGATACGACCTGCCAAAATGGCTAACTCTTCATCACTGGTGTTGATCAACAACAAAGCAAACTCGTCACCGCCAATTCGGTAAAGGACTTCGTTACGGCGCAGCTGCATGGAAAGTGTCTGGGCGACCCGTTTGAGCACGATGTCACCCGAGGCATGGCCATGCAGGTCATTGATTGGCTTGAAGTCATCAAGATCGAAAATCATAACGCTTAGTTTGGATTCATCGCGTTCTGCCTGCGCGAACAATCGGGGCAGGTCATTGTCGAAACGCTGACGGTTATACAGCAGAGTTAACGCGTCCCGCTCCGCACGTAATTCTGCAGTCTGAAGGCGCAATTTTTCCTGTGTCACATCCTCGAACATCCAGAAGCGTCCCAAGTAGCCGCGATTCTCCGGAGCAATGACCGTGTTGGATGTCAGGCGGAGAATCCGCCCGTCTTTCAACTCAAGGTATTTGGGTTCGGATAACGTGTATGAAGCGAGGATCTCGGCGACACTCTTTAGGAAGACATCTGCTTCGGCCACGATTTGCCCGAGGAAAGTCAGGAGAGCTTCATTCCTCAAGCCAACCAGTTGTTCATCAGGGTTGCTCAGGCACATACGACGGAAAGCCGAGTTGCAGTAACGGATGTGGGTGCGATCGGCAAAGAACACACCCACCGGCAATGACGCAAGCAAAGTGTCCAGAGTTGATTTTTCATCGCTGATTGTCGCCAAACTCGCTGCCTGAAAATCACGGTTTTGGACCAAAGCCTGAGCCATCCCCTGAAAACTGGTGGTCAATTGTGATATCTCGTCATCACCCGGTACCAGAGTAGGGGCAGGATGATCCAAGTTCCCCTTGGCGAATTGCTGTGCGGCAGTGGATATGTTGCTTAACGGACTCACCATTCGGCGGATCTGCAAGAAGAATGGCAGCATGAAGAGTGCGAACCAAAGCAAAGAGAACAATGCACTTTGTTGAATCAGGTCTTTGCGCGCCTGTGCAATGTCATCCGTACGGACGCCCATGCGCATCGTTCCAAGCAGCTCTTCACCGTGAATGACGGGAATCACTGTGTTGTGGCAACCATCATGGCTGTTAGGGTCGAAATCCGTGTCGACGTGAGAGTTCACTTCACCGACCTTGTAGACAACCGTCCCCACATTGTCTTTTAACTGGAAATTGCACAAAGGCAATTTTAGTTGGATAGCTTGTAGCCTGCTCTGCAGGAGATTCAAATCTTTCTCGAACATCGGGTCTGCCAGAACCCGGCTCAACAGATAATTGCTGCTGCGTAGATTAGCTTCCGCTTGGCGGATGAAATACTCCTGCACCAGATATGCTTGGGTGGCCAAGATAGTCGTCAGGCTGAGCGCGACGATAGCCGTCAGCGAAATGAACAACTTGAGTTGAATCGAGCTGCGGTATGCTTTAATAAAATTAAACACGAGAATCCTCCCGGCTATTTGGCTAGAAAAAAAATATCTTTCTAACGGGCGCTGATTAATTTCAGAAATTGGCCGCGTATCTTACCTAATTTATATTTTGTTCGCTTGGTGAATTTGATGCTTCATACGGCTGACCAACTTACCAGGCCGAAGTAAGAAGTTGCAAGCACGATAAAGCCAAATAAGATCCGATACCAAGCAAAAATAGTGAAATCATGTTGACTGATGTAGCGCAATAGACCACGCACAGCAATAAACGCACTGATGAACGAAGCGATGGAGCCGACCAAGAAGATGCCCAGATCGTCCGTGTGGAACTGGTCTCGATATTTCACCACTTCGTATAATGTAGCCATCGTGAGAGTAGGGATAGCAAGGAAAAAGGAGAATTCGGTTGCCGCTTTGCGGGACAAACCAAAAAACAGTCCGCCGATAATGGTTGCACCCGAGCGAGAAGTGCCGGGTATCAGAGCGAGTGCCTGGGCCAAGCCCATCTTCAGCGCATCTTTCCAGTGCATGTCGTCCACACTACTGATGTGTTCAGTGTGTTGACGTTTCTCTGCCCACAGGATGATGAAACCACCGATGATGAAAGCGAGCGCAACGGGGACGGGTGAGAACAGGTGTGCCTTGATGGCTTTTCCAAATAGCAAGCCCAATATCGCCAACGGCAAGAAGGCGATGAACAGATTGAACGTGAAGCGTTGCGCGGCTTCTTGTTTCTGCGCCAAACCACTAGCGACCGAAGTCAGTTTGGCGCGATATTCCCAGCACACGGCAAGGATGGCTGCGAACTGGATGACAATCTCGAACACCTTGCCGCGTTCATCGTTGAAGTTGAGTAAATCACCCACCAAGATCAAATGTCCCGTTGAAGAGATGGGTAAGAATTCGGTCAAGCCTTCGACCACGCCAAGGATGGCGGCTTTGAGTAACAGGATAATATCCATGGCTTAGTGTCGTTTGAGTTTTAAGGTAGCGATACGTTGGTTCACTGCACAGCGTTCTGCGTCATTCATCTCAACCCAGCGTGTGATCTCTTCAAAGTTGCGATGACAACTGCGGCACACATCGTCACCCAGCACGGTCGTGCAATGACCGCTGCAAGTGGAATCGAGGTGACCTCGGAAGAGGGGAGCGAAGAATGACTGCGTGACATGGCGCGATTATACCGATGGCCGCGTGGCAAGCTCCAAGCTTGATAGCCACAACATCGCCTGCTCACGTGATTCGCCGCACATCTCGGTTGAAGGTCGCAGTCCGGCGCAGAAGGCAGGTCGCTCGGGTTTGCCGAACACGGCACAACAATCGTCGTCCAGCAGTTGTGCGCATCTCACGCCGGCAGGTTTGCCTCGCGGCATGCCGGGCAGGGGAGAGGTGATGGAAGGCGCGATGCAACATGCACCACACCCGCTACGACACTCCATCATCAGGCCTTGTGATAGACCTCGGCGCCTTGCTTGACGAACTCGATGGACTTCACTTGCATGCCTTTTTCCAGCGCCATCTGTTCGGATAGACCTTCCTTGGCTGCGAAGTCGCGCACGTCCTGACTGATCTTCATCGAGCAGAAATGCGGGCCGCACATGGAGCAGAAGTGGGCGATCTTGGCGGATTCCTTGGGCAGGGTCTCGTCGTGGAATTCGCGCGCGCGGTCCGGGTCGAGGCCGAGGTTGAACTGGTCTTCCCAGCGGAATTCGAAGCGCGCTTTGCTCATCGCGTTGTCGCGGATCTGCGCACCGGGGTGACCCTTGGCGAGGTCGGCAGCGTGGGCGGCGATCTTGTAAGTAATGATGCCTTCCTTTACGTCGGCCTTGTTGGGCAGGCCTAGGTGTTCCTTCGGCGTCACATAGCACAGCATGGCAGTGCCGAACCAGCCAATCATCGCTGCGCCGATGGCGGAAGTGATGTGGTCGTAACCGGGCGCGATGTCTTGCGTCAGTGGGCCGAGTGTGTAGAACGGCGCTTCGTGGCACCACTTCAATTGCAGATCCATGTTCTCTTTGATCATGTGCATCGGCACATGGCCGGGGCCTTCGATCATCACCTGCACGTCGTGTTTCCACGCCACTTGCGTCAGCTCGCCCAGCGTCTTCAGTTCGCCCAATTGCGCTTCGTCGTTGGCGTCGTAGATGGAGCCGGGGCGCAGGCCGTCACCCAGCGAGAAGGTCACGTCATACGCCTTCATGATCTCGCAGATCTCTTCGAAATGAGTGTAGAGGAAGTTCTCTTTGTGATGTGCCAAGCACCACTTCGCCATGATGGAGCCACCGCGCGACACGATGCCGGTCATGCGGTTCGCTGTCATCGGGATGTAGCGCAACAATACGCCCGCGTGGATGGTGAAGTAGTCCACGCCCTGCTCGGCTTGCTCGATGAGCGTGTCTTTGAAGATCTCCCACGTCAGGTCTTCCGCCTTGCCGTTCACCTTCTCCAGCGCTTGGTAGATGGGCACCGTACCGATAGGCACAGGTGAGTTGCGGATGATCCATTCGCGGGTCTCGTGGATGTTCTTGCCGGTGCTCAAGTCCATCACCGTGTCGCCACCCCAACGGATGGCCCAAGTCATCTTCTCCACTTCTTCTTGGATGCTAGAACCAAGCGCCGAGTTACCGATGTTGGCATTGATCTTCACCAAGAAATTGCGACCGATGATCATCGGCTCACATTCAGGGTGATTGATGTTGGTGGTGATGACAGCGCGACCTGCGGCCACTTCGGCACGCACGAACTCCGGCGTGATCTTCTTCGGCATCGCCTTGCCGAAGTTCTCACCCGGATGTTGTTTCAACATCATCTCGCTCATGCCATCCACTTTTTGATTCTCGCGAATGGCGATGTATTCCATCTCCGGCGTGATGATGCCTTGGCGCGCATAGTGCATCTGCGTCACGTTCTTGCCTGCCTTGGCTTTGCGCGGTGTGTGTTGCAGGTTGAAACGCATGTCGGCCAACGCGGGGTCGTTCAAACGTTGGCGACCATATTCGGAAGTGAGGTGAGGCAACGCTTCGGTGTCGTCACGCTCGGCGATCCAGCCTGCGCGCATCTCAGCCAAGCCGGAGCGGATGTCGATCTTCACCGCAGGGTCGGTGTAAGGGCCGGAGCAGTCATACACATAAACGGGTGGGTTCACTTCCGCACCCATGCTGGCAGGCGTCTCGTCCTGTGTGATTTCGCGCATCGGCACTTGGATGTCAGGACGCGAACCTTGCACATAGACCTTGCGCGAATTCGGCAACGGCTTGACGGCGGCCTCATCGACGTGAGCAGCGGTAGCGAGGAATTGAGGATTGGCGTTCATTGTGATGCTCCAAAATTAGCGGGGAGCATCAGCGGATGCTTCCCTACGACGGCATGACCCGTACAGGTTCAAAGGGTGTGTCTCACTGCCAAACTGGCAGACCCCTAGCGAGGGGCGCAAGGTACTGGAAAGATAGACCAAAGGCAAGTTCCGGACACATATTATCCGGAATTGCAAAGCGGGCTTTCTGAGAATAAAGTGCGGTCTGCTTTAACAACTAAAAAGGGGAAGCGGAATGCGTCTATTCAATTATGCAGCGGCAATATTGGCAGTAAGCGTTTTGGTAGGGTGCGGTGGCGGCGGAAACGGTGATCAGTCACCCAAGATTAAATTCACTTCGCAGGTGTCGTTTGGCGACAGCCTGAGTGACGTGGGTTCGTATGCGGTCAGCACCATTACTGCTTATGGCGGCGGCGGTCAATACACCATCAACGGCACGGGCAAAAACTGGACCGAACTCATGGCGGCACAGTTCGATCTGACAGTGCCATGCGCCTACCAGACCGGGCTGAACGGCTCCGTCTTCGGCAGCGGCGTGGTCGCGGCGACAAACGCCAGCTGTACCAGCTATGCGCAAGGCGGCGCGCGCGTAACCAATCCGGTCGGCCCCGGCAACGTGGGTTTGGGTGGCGCAGATGCTATGCTGGGCCAATTGACCGTGCCCATCACCACGCAGGTCGACAACCACCTTGCGGCTGTCGGCGGCAGTTTCTCAGGTAATGAGGTCGTATTCGTGCTGGCGGGTGCGAACGATGTATTCATCCAGTTGGCAACCTATGCCGCGATGGTGGGCGCGGGTACTCCATCCGGTACTGCGGCAACGACCGTGGCGACGGACATGGCGACAGCAGGCACCGAGCTGGCGGGTTACATCAATAACAAGATCATTGCCAACGGAGCGAACTATGTGGTGGTCATCAACATGCCGGACGTGTCGAGCACGCCGCTTGGAACAGAACAGGAAGCTGCTGCACCGGGAAGCAAGGCGCTGATAAACACGCTGGTGACTAGCTTCAACGCCAAATTGCAGAGCGGTCTTGCGGGTAATAATGCCAAGGTCTTGT
>CAZRZH010000027.1:0-25145 GCA_964604485.1 uncultured Sideroxydans sp. | reverse complement strand
GTTCGAACCCAATGGAATAACTGACGAACGTAGTAATCACCACCGCGATCAACACCCCGGGCATCTTGGGGGCATATTTCTTCAGGCCCCACATAATTGCAAAAGCAGAGATCCCCATCATCAGCGTGGGCAGGTGTGTCTCGCCGATCTGCTGCAACACGCCCCACACGTCATTGATGAAGTGTTCGCTGCGTCCCATGGAGACGCCAAACAATTTATTGAGTTGTGACAGTCCGATGATGATGGCGGCGGCATTGGTGAAGCCGACGATCACGGGGTGGGACAGGAAGTTCACCACGACGCCCAACTTGAACACACCCAACGTCAGTTGGATCACACCGACCATCAGTGCCAGCAAGATCGCCAGTGCCACGAACTGCTCCGAACCGGTGGCCGCGAGGGGTGCCAGCGCCGAGGCAGTCAGCAGGGAAGCCACCGCGACCGGGCCGGTGGCGAGTTGCGCCGAAGAACCCCACATCGCCGCGATGATGCCCGGCAGGAATGCGGCATACAAGCCGTAATACGCGGGCAAGCCCGCGAGCTGGGCGTACGCCATGGATTGCGGGATAAGGACCAGTGCGACCGTGATGCCCGCGATCAAATCGGCCCGCACCGTTTGTCCGCGCAAAGGCCACCAAGAAATAAAAGGAAGGAGACGTGTTAAACGGTTACTCATGCGGGCCTCGGTTGCCCGTTGGGAAGTTTCGCATGACACTCGGCAAAGATACGTGCTTTGCAGTTGCGGCATATCTCCGAATCCAGCGTGGCGTACACCGGTTTGAGCCAATTCGCCATAACAGGAAAGAAATTGCGCTCGCCGATCTCATCCATTTTTTCCGACTTATTAAGGAATTCACGGATAGGTCCTTTGCAGCGGTAGAAATACAGCCCGCCACCCATCTTGCGGCGGCGACGCGCTTCCTGCGCCAACATCTCCGCGCCTGCCACATCCACGAAACTGATTCCGCGAGCAACGATCAACACGCTCTTCTTCAGAGGGTTCTCCGCATCGATCTGCAACAGACTGTTGCGCACATGGTCCACCGCACCGAAGAAAATTGCACCGTTCATACGCACCATGCTCAGCTGCGGGCATTGCGGGTGATCTTCGACCCCCACAAAGTGATAAGCACCCTCTTCCTTCGCCGGCACCACCTGAACGATGTTGGGTCGGGAGACGCGGAACAGATAGATGGCCAGCGAAAGCAGAATCCCGAAGAAAATGCCCTTCTCCAGATCGATCAGCGTGCCGATCAAGGTCACCCACAAGATGACGGTCTCGCTGCGGCTGCTCTTGCCGATCCCCACAATGTGATGGAAGTCGATCAAGCCCCAAGCCACCAGAAACAGGATGCCTGCCATCGCGGCAGTCGGCAGGTACGAGGCCAACGGTGCGACCAAGAACAGGATCAGCAACAAAAAGAGTGATGCATATACCGTCGCCATCGGTGTGCGTGCGCCCGCCGCGTAGTTCACGCCGCTGCGATTGAACGAGCCGCAGGAGGCGTAACTGGAGAAGAAGCTACCGGCCAGATTCGACAATCCCTGGCCGATGAACTCTTGATTGCCATCGATGCGCTGTTCCGACTTTACCGCTATGGAACGCGAGATCGATACGGCCTCGGTCAACGCCAGCATCGTTACCACCAATGCCGGGAACATCACCTGGTGCAGCGTCGAGTAGGAAAAATCAGGTATGACGAACGGTGGCAAATGCGCCGAGAGTGCTCCCACCGTCTTGATCATCGTGGTCTCGACACCGACCTCCAGATTGATCACATAGGCCACTACGCTCCCCACCACCATCGCCACGATCATATAGGGCAGCTTGGGAATGAGCCGCTTGGCCAGAATACCCACCGCCAACGTGACCACCCCGATGAACGTGACATACAGATTGATGTCGCCAAATTGGGCGATGGTCTGTTCGATCACCACGTGGAACGGTGCCCCGCGCGCGATATCGATGCCGAAGAAGTTCTTCATCTGGCTTGCCGCGATCAGCAAGGCTGCGCCGGCTGTGAATCCGATGACCACGGTATGCGAAATGAAATTGACCAGCACGCCCATGCGCGCCAAGCCAAGGATCAACTGGAACACGCCCACCAGAAAGGTAAGCGTCAGCACCATGCGAATGAATTCCGGCGAGCCGGGATCGGCCAGCGGACTCATGGCGGCGAATACTGCGATGGAGATGGCGGTGGTCGGCCCCGAGACCAGATGCCAACTCGACCCGAACAGAGCGGCGATAACTGCGGGCAACATCGCCGCGTACAAGCCATATTCCGGCGGCATGCCGGCGATGGTGGCGAAGGCGACCCCCTGCGGCAGGACGATCAATGCGCCGGTCAACCCGGCGATCAGATCGGCGCGGGTGGAATCACGATCCACCCTGTGTTTCCACATCATGAACGGCAACAGATGGTACAGCCAGTATTTGCCCGAATGCCTGGTTTTCACGGTATCTGAATCAACCTATGGTCTGATAGTAGAGGTTCTGCGGGTGATTGGCCTGCGCGAAGAAGAACCAACGCTCCGCCAGCAACCCGATGTATTGGAGTATAAACGCGACGCCCAACAATGCTGGCGTGAACAAGCCTAATGCTAACAAGGCGAGCGGCGCGACAAAGGCAAGCAGTAAGAAAGTCGGCTTGATCAAACGCATGAAGGCGGGGTTTTTGCCGTGAAAAAATTCACGCGTATTAAACGAACCACCCATGGAACCCATCGAACGCTGCACGATGTGCGGATGTTTCACGCCAATCGCAGTCTGTATCGTGGATTTCGGCTTCAGACGCGCGTTGCGCACCAGTGACGCCCAACGTCCGGCAAACGCCAGCAAAGTAATGATGATGGCCCAACCGGCAAAGAAGTCTGCCTGGTCCGGTGCTGCATACGAAGCATAAAACGAGGCCAGGATGAATCCCGAGGAGCCGCCCATCAGGATGTAGTTGATGACCGTCAGCGGCGAATGCCATTCGCGCAAAAAACGCAGGCAAGCGTAAATCATGGCGGTGCAAACGAACAGCGTAAAAGCCAGCAACGTACCCACCCCGCCGAGCAGGATGGATAAATCAATGAGCAGACCGCTCGGCAGTGTTACCACCTCGGGACGATACCCGGCCAGATGCACTCCCCCGAACAGGAACACGACCCCCATGAAGGCGGGTAGCGCGATGACTTCGCGTGACAGCCATGAAGTGCGCCACTGCGTCGCGGAACGCCATGCGCGCTCAGGCCTGCCCAAGTGAAAGAAAGACGCCACTAGGCCGCCAACCAGCAGTAGCAAAGCCAACAAGCTGCCGTAGCCGTAGAAGACATCGGACTGCATGGGCAACAGACCGAACAGCGCATACGATTGATGCGTGAACAAAGCCAGGAACAAGCCCTGTCCGGCACCCAGCAGCGTGGTTAAAAAGATCACAGAAAATGCAGGTTTCATAGTTTGCTTTACCAGGCAGAAGCGTCGTCCATAGAGGAATCTCCTTTGCCCGGTTTGGGCAATTGACCGTCCACTTTGAGCGGATTGTCCGCGCGCTCCAGCTCATCGTTGTGGATCTTGAGTTTGGTCTTGCGGCGCGGCAGATAATGGTTGGCGGGATGTGTTCCCCATTCCGGCATCAGCGCGTAACCACCATCCTCGCGGATCGCCTGCGACACCGCCGATTCCGGATCGTGGATGTCCCCGAACAGGCGCGCGCTGGTCGGGCAGGCTTTTACACAGGCGGGTTTGCGATCACCTTCGGACATGGATTCGTCGTAGATTCGATCCACGCACAAGGTGCATTTCTTCATCACCTTCGACTTCTCGTCAAATTCGCGCGCGCCGTACGGACACGCCCACGTGCAATATTTGCAGCCGATACACTTGTCGTAATCCACCAGCACGATGCCGTCTTCCTTGCGCTTGTACGACGCGCTGGTCGGGCACACCGGCACACAGGGTGGATCTTCGCAATGCAGGCACGATTTTGGGAAATGCAACGTTTCGCTGAGCGGAAAATGACCGATCTCAAAGGTTTGTACACGGTTGAAAAACGTACCTGTGGGATCTGCACCGTAGGGATTCTCATCGCACAGCGGGCCGGCCGATCCGGACGTGTTCCATTCTTTGCAACTGGTCACACAGGCATGACAGCCCACGCAGACATTCAGATCGATGACCAAGGCAAGCTGAGTCATAGCGCGCCTTTCAATTCAATAATCTCGAGTTGGGTCATTTCGCACCGCCCTTCTTCTTGCCACCGCCGAAATAGGCCAGCCATTTCGGATGTTCTTTCATACCGGGATATTTTTTCATGGCTTCGAATTGCGGCGAGGTCTGTTCGGGTTCGCCCGCCTCCGCTTTGTAGATGCGCACACGCACGTCGTACCAGGCGGCCTGCCCGGTGATCGGGTCGGAGTTGGAAAAACGTTTGCCGTCGGCTCCTGGCGGCAACTCTTCCGAAATCACGTGATTGAGCAGGAAACCCAGCTGTGATTCGTTTGCGTCCGGTGACAAATTCCACGCACCGGCCGCTTTGCCGATGGCGTTCCAGGTCCACACCGTACCCGGCTCCACCGATTCACTGTAACGCGCCATGCAGCGCACCTTGCCCCACTGCGATTCGCACCATATCCAGTCGCCGTCGGCGATACCCTCATCCTTCGCGGTCTTCGCATTGACGTACAAATAATTGTGCGCGTGGATCTGGCGCAACCAGGCGTTCTGCGAATCCCACGAGTGGTACATCGCCATCGGGCGTTGCGTCAACGCGGAAAGCGGATATTTGGCTTTGTCCGTGGTCTGCGTTTCCAGCGGTTCGTAATAAAACGGCAAGGGATCGAAGAAGGTCTCGATGCGTTTCGCCAGATGCGCGGGCGGCTGGCGGGTGATGCTCTTGCCCTGCGCCGCGAGGCGGAACTTCTGCAACACTTCGGAATACAGGTGGATCAGGATCGGCTCGGCATAACGCGTGATGCCGCTGCGCTGCGACCACTCCAGATAACCCTTGTTCCAGTTGCGCATGAACTGGTACGAGCGCGGCAACTTGTAGTGATGCATACAATCGTTTTTGGCGTACATCTCCCACTGGTTTGGATTCGGTTCGCCGCGCAGCGTTTTCTCGCCGCCTTTGCCGCGCCAGCCCGAGAGGAAGCCGATACCGGAACCCGGTGCGGTCTCCCAATTAACGATGAAGTCGGGGTAGTCGCGGTACTTGCGTACTCCTTCCTTGGTGACGAATGCGGGCAATTTCAGGCGTGTGCCCAACTCAATAAGCACTTCCTGGAACGGTTTGCATTCACCGGTCGGGGGCACCACCGGGATACGCACCGAATCCACAGGACCATCGAACTCCGAGATCGGCCTATCGAGCATCGACATCACATCGTGGCGCTCAAGGTAAGTCGTGTCCGGCAGAATCAGATCGGCGAAGGCGGTGGTCTCCGAATGGAACGCGTCGCACACCACGAGGAACGGAATCTTGTATTCGCCGTTTTCTTCCTTGTCGGTGAGCATCTTGCGCACTTCGGTGGTGTTCATGGTGGAGTTCCATGCCATGTTGGCCATGAACAGCAGCAGGGTGTCGATTTTGTACGGATCACCGCGCCAGGCGTTGGTGATGACGTTGTGCATCAGGCCGTGCACCGACAGCGGATATTCCCACGAGAAGGCTTTGTCGAGGCGCACCGGAGAACCGTCGGCATTGACGAACAGATCATCGGGGTCGGACGGCCAGCCGAGCGCCATGCCGTCCAGCGGCGTATTCGGCTGTACCGCGCGCGGGTCGTTCGGTGTGCGCGCGCAGGGCGGAATAGGACGCGGGAACGGCGGTTTATGGCGGAAGCCGCCGGGACGGTCGATGGTGCCCAACAAGGTCATCAAAATAGACAACGCACGGATGGTCTGAAAGCCGTTGGAGTGCGCAGCCAAACCGCGCATGGCATGGAACGACACCGGATTGCCGGTAACGCTGCTGTGTTCTTTACCCCAGGAATCGGTCCAGGCGATGGGCAGCTCAATCTTCTGGTCGCGCGCGGTGATGCCCATTTCGTGCGCCAAGCGTTTGATGGTATCGGCAGGAATGCCGGTAATCTGCTCCGCCCATTCCGGGGTGTAATCCTTGACACGGTCTTGTAACAACTGGAACGCGGGTTTAACCGCGACACCGTCCGCCAGTTTGAATTCGCCCAACAGGAAAGGATCGGCACCTTCGGTATGGGTGATGACGGGTTTGTTGGTATTGCGATCCCACCACAGCTTGTTCTGGGGATCGTAACAACCCTCTTCCGCCGGCACCTCGGTGCGCACGAACATACCAAACTCGTCATGTTTGTCGTCCAGATTCACCAACTGGCCGGAGTTGGTATAACGCACCAGAAATTCCCGGTCATATAATCCGAGCGCGATGATCTCGTGGATGATGGCCAGGAATAATGCGCCGTCAGTCCCCGGACGAATCGGCACCCACTCATCGGCAATGGCGGAATACCCGGTACGCACCGGATTGATGGAAATGAAACGACCGCCCTCGCGTTTGAATTTGGAGAGGGCAATTTTCATCGGATTGGAGTGATGGTCTTCCGCCGTGCCAATCATGATGAAAAGCTTGGAGCGCTCCAAGTCGGGGCCGCCGAATTCCCAGAACGAACCGCCGATGGTGTAGATCATGCCCGCCGCCATGTTCACCGAACAGAAGCCGCCGTGCGCCGCGTAGTTGGGTGTGCCGAACTGGCGCGCGAACAATCCGGTCAGCGCCTGCATCTGGTCGCGTCCGGTGAACAGCGCGAACTTCTTCGGATCGGTCGCGCGAATCTTGCCCAAACGCTCGGAAAGGATGCTGAACGTTTCTTCCCAGCTGATCGCTTCGAACTCGCTGCTGCCGCGCTCGGCACCCGGCTTGCGGCGCAGCGGTTGGGTCAGCCGTGCCGGCGAATATTGCTTCATGATTCCGGACGAACCTTTGGCGCAGATCACACCGTTGTTGAGCGGGTGGTTCGGGTTGCCGTCGATGTAACGCACCTCGCCATCGCGCAGGTGTACGCGAATGCCGCAGCGGCAGGCGCACATGTAACACGTAGTATTTTTGACTTCTATTTTTGCACCCGCGACAGGCGGCGCCAACGGGTCGTGCAATGGAGTTGATGGCATGTTTGCTCAGTTATTTTGCGTTTGGGCGGGACACGACTAGCCTACGAATTCAGTCGGTTTTTTACAGGGTGCAAGTATGTCTATCACACGCTACTACAGCCATAGCTGTGATGAGTAATTAAGGCATAACCCGTAAGGGGGGGTGCAACCATTAACCCTTGAGGGGTATCGCCGAGAGGTGAGTGATGCACTAGTGTGCCGAACCTGAGATTCCATGAATCCCACAAATTGTAATCGCGTACTAAAAATATTAGGGAGGCAGGTATGGCATTGGTGAACCCGCACGGCGGGGGAAAACTTAACCCCCTGTTGTTGGTGGGTGAGGATTTGATCGAAGAAATAAAGCGTGCTCGCGCCTATCCGAAGGTGACGGTGAGTTCACGCGAAAAAGGCGACCTCATCATGTTCGGCATCGGTGGATTCACTCCGCTGAACGGTTTCATGCACCATGCAGATTGGCAAGGCGTGTGCGATAGCATGACCATGACCAACGGCCTGTTCTGGCCCATCCCCATCACCCTCTCCACCGATAAAACCACCGCTGAAGCCATCGTGCTGGGTAGCCACATCGCGCTACTGGATCCGGACGACGGCAGCCTCTTGGCCACAATGCAGGTCACGGAAAAATACAGCATCGACAAAACGCACGAATGTGCCACCGTATTCGGCACCACCGATCCGGCACATCCGGGCGTGAAAATGGTCATGCAGCAGGGCGATGTCAATCTTGCCGGCCCGCTAAGAGTCTTGTCACAAGGCGGGTTCCCGCAAAAATACGGCACACTGTTCAAGACGCCCAAAGAAACCCGCGAGCTGTTCAATGAGTTGGGGTGGAGCAAAGTTGCCGCCTTCCAGACGCGCAACCCGATGCACCGCTCGCACGAATATCTGGCCAAGGTGGCCATTGAGGTCTGCGACGGTGTACTCATCCACTCCCTGCTCGGCAATCTCAAGCCGGGCGACATCCCCGCCGAAGTTCGCACCCACGCCATCATCGCGCTGACCAAAAACTATTTCGTCGGCAAGACGGTGGTGCAGGCCGGCTATCCGCTGGACATGCGCTACGCCGGGCCGCGCGAGGCGCTGTTGCATGCGCTTTTCAGACAGAACTACGGCTGCTCGCACCAAATCGTGGGACGTGACCATGCGGGTGTCGGCAGCTACTACGGCCCGTTTGATGCGCACCACATCTTCGACAAGATACCCAAAGGCGCGCTTGAGACAGAGGCGATGAAGATCGATATCTCGTTCTGGTGCTACAAGTGCGGCGGCATGGCTTCCGGACGCACCTGTCCGCATACCGATGCGGATCGCCTGCAGGTGTCCGGCACCCAATTGCGCAAGATGCTCTCGGAAGGTGCGGAAGTGCCCGCCGAATTCAGCCGTCCCGAGGTGCTGGAGATATTGCGCAAGTACTACTCCGAATTGGCCGAAACTGAAAAGGCTAAGTGAAACCCAGCGGGCATTCGGCATGCGCTGCGCCCGATAGATTGACTGATATCTTGTGACTAATATTTTATTTTTGAGGAGGAACTAATGTTTACGAGCAACCCGTTTGCCACACTTCCAGAAGTTATAACACCCGCAATGATGCAGGGGTACATCGTTCTTATGGTCCTGCTGGTTATGGGCGGGACGATACTCGACATGTTGCACAAGAAAAGCGCGAAGTACTTTTTCGAAAATGCGAAAAAAGCCAAGAAGAGCGCAAAACGCACGGTCAGTGGCGGAGAAAAAGCAGCGATTGCCGTTTCAGTGCTGGTGAACGAAGTATTAACTTCCGGCGAATTCAGCAATCCAAGACGCAGGCTTTCCCATCTGTTGACCATGTACGGAACCATTATTTTTATTGCGACTACCGCGACCATGATTTTTGGCTATCCGACTCCGGAAACGCCCACCCCCTCCCTGCTGCCGCAGCTATGGCATATCGGTGCTCTGATGCTGGCCGTGGGTGGATACTGGTTCTGGTTATGTATCCGCGTTGATGTGTCTGCTGAAGGCCTTCCCTGGTTTCGCTTCGAACGTGCGGACTTGTTCATTCTCTCGCTGCTTGCCACTTCGACTTTTGCATTGATCTGGTCATTCACCGGCGGTGGATTAACCGTATTCTTTGCCTTGTTCATCCTGTCCAGCACCGTGCTCTTTGGCGGCGTGTATTGGTCCAAGTTCGCCCACATGTTCTTCAAACCCGCTGCGGCCCACCAGAAAAAAATCACGGTGGCCGATGGTTCTCGCGAGAATCTGCCTCCCGACTATGATTTGACGGATCCTGAAGTACAGCGCAAATTTCCGGATATCCCCACGTATATGGGCAAGAACCCGCCGAACATGGGGCTTTGTATCAAGGCTGAAAGGCCGAACCACTATTAATACTAACTTGACCCATTATCTATAAAGAATAGAGGAATAAATTATGCCAACCTTTGTATATATGACGCGTTGTGATGGTTGTGGTGAATGCGTTGACATCTGCCCATCGGACATCATGCACATCGATAAGAAGTTGCGACGTGCCTACAACATCGAACCCAGCATGTGCTGGGAATGTTATTCCTGTGTGAAAGCCTGTCCGCATCACGCGATTGATGTACGCGGTTATGCCGACTTTGCACCGCTGGGACACAGTGTTCGCGTGATCCGCGATGAAGAGAAAGGCACCATTGCGTGGCGCATCAAGTTCCGCAACGGCAAGAAAGAAATGGATCTCTTGGCGCCGATCACAACCAAGCCCTGGGGCTCGGCGACACCGAACCTCGCACAGGTACCCGCCCCCAGCAAGGAGATGCGCGACAGCCAACTGCTATTTAATGAGCCTAAATATATCCGTATGGATGACGGTGGATTGCACACACTGCAATCTAATGGCCTGGAAATCAAAGAAGGGGTGCAATACTAATGAGCTACTCGACAATTATTGAAGACAATATCGACATCCTGGTTGTGGGCGCTGGCTTGGGCGGTACGGGCGCAGCATTCGAGGCAAGATATTGGGGACAGAACAAGAAGATCGTGATCGCCGAAAAGGCAAACATCATGCGTTCCGGTGCGGTGGCTCAGGGGCTGTATGCGATCAACTGCTACATGGGTACGCGCTTTGGCGAGAACAATCCCGAAGATCATGTGCGTTATGCACGTATCGACCTGATGGGTATGGTGCGCGAAGACTTGCTGTTTGACATGGCGCGCCACGTTGACTCCACGGTGCATAACTTTGAAGAGTGGGGTCTCCCCATTATGCGCAACGAGAAGAAGGGTTCGTATCTGCGCGAAGGACGTTGGCAGATCATGATTCATGGTGAATCTTATAAGCCTATCGTTGCTGAAGCAGCCAAGAAGTCAGCGGACAAGGTTTTCAACCGCATCTGTGTGACTCACCTGCTGATGGATGAATCCAAAGAGAACCGTGTTGCCGGTGCCGTGGGCTTCAACGTGCGCACGGGTAACTACCACGTGTTCAAATCCAAAACCGTTGTTTGCGGTGCCGGTGGCGCTTCCAACATCTTTAAGCCGCGTTCTATTGGTGAAGGTGCGGGTCGTGTCTGGTACGCACCGTGGTCTTCCGGTTCTGCCTATGGCCTGATGATCGAAGCCGGTGCAAAGATGACGCAGATGGAAAACCGTATCGTGCTGGCTCGCTTCAAGGATGGTTACGGTCCGGTCGGTGCCTACTTCCTGCATCTCAAGACCTATACACAGAATGGCTACGGTGAAGAGTACGAATCCAAGTGGTTCCCGGCACTGCAGCAAATGGTGGGCAAGGAATATCTGGACCCGGAAGTTTCGCACCGCACGCATAGACCCATTCCGACCTGCCTGCGTAACCATGCAATCATCAACGAAGTGAATGCCGGTCGCGGTCCGATTCACATGGTCACCATGGAAGCCTTCCAGGATCCGCATCTGGAAGAAATCGGCTGGCACAACTTCCTCGGCATGACAGTCGGTCAGGCCGTGCTGTGGGCAGCCACCGACGTGGATCCCAAGTACGAAAACCCCGAACTGACAACCTCCGAGCCGTATGTCATGGGTTCACATGCTACCGGTTGCGGCGCTTGGTGTTCGGGTCCGGAAGATCTGTCTCCGCCGGAGTACTTCTGGGGCTATAACCGCATGACGACTATTGAAGGTCTGTTCGGTGCCGGTGATGCGGTAGGCGGTACACCACACGCCTTCTCGTCGGGTTCTTTCACTGAAGGTCGTCTGGCTGCCAAGGCTGCCTGTAAATATATTGATGATGGCAAAGCTGAGGGTATCCGTGTTTCTGACGCTCAAATCGATAGGCGCAGGGAGCAGATCTTCAAGCCTCTGGAAACGTACCGTGTTTTCAGTAATGAAGTGGTTGCCGGTAGCGTTAATCCAAACTTCATCAACCCAAGACAGGGGCTTGATCGTTTGCAGAAGATGATGGATGAATACTGCGGTGGTTTCGGTGTTAACTACATGACCAACGACAAGCTCCTGAACATCGGCCTTAAGAAGATGGCGATTCTTGGGGAAGATCTGGAAAAGGTTGCCGCGTCCGATATCCATGAACTGCTGCGTGCGTGGGAGCTGAAGCATCGTTTCCTGACTTCTGAAAGTGTGTTCCAACATACGCTTTTCCGTAAGGAAACACGCTGGCCGGGTTACTACTACCGTGGTGATGTGATGAAGCTGGATGACAAGAACTGGCACGTGCTGACCGTTTCACGTCGCGATCCCAAGACGGGTGAATACACGATGGAAAAAGCACCGCTCTACCACCTGGTAGGTGATGTGGAGAAAGCGGCGCCAACAGACCATCACTAGGCAAATGCAGGCTTGATTTAACAGTTTTGTTCAATCAAGCCTGCGAAACTCTATTTGCTGCGACAACGTGTTCTTTGATCAAAAGAGGGCCAGCACATTTTTTGTTGGTCCTCTTTTTGTCTATTCAGCGAAGCGTGTGACAACGCGATAGCTAGATTTCTTCAAACACTGCGTATGTGGGATAACTATGAACATTCTTGAAAAAACAGATGAAGAGATCTTGGCGTTGGCCAACCCGATGTGGGCCGATCTTATCAAGTACTCTAATGAGGGAAACTACGGTGCTTTCACGCGTAATTTTTCGAGCACGTTTATTGCGGGCGCCAATGAGGTTGAAATGGGCAAGCAGTTTGCCAGAAGCGATCTTGCGAAAAACCTGTCAGAAGATTATTCCTATCTCGGCACGATACGGCGTGGAGAATATGTCACTGTTTTATACAAAGTGATCAACAAAAAAAATAACAGTGAATGGCTGGGAAGACTCGTGCTGGGTTACGAAAAGGACAAGGTTAAAATCTTCGGCGCTACGCTGTTCTAAAAACAATTTATCAATATCGGGGTGTTTTTTCATGTCATATACGATTGAAGACGAAAAATTCGTTGAACTGAATTACAAGGTCGTCGATAACAAAACCGGTGACGTATTGGTTACTGTGGACTATCCGCTGGCATACGTTCACGGCGTGAATGATGTGATGTCCGAGGAAGTAACCAAGGAGCTGTACGGTAAAAAAATCGGCGACATCATCGAGGTGGCAATAGACACTGCCAAGTTGTACGGCGAGCGGGATGAATCGCTGGTATTTACCGATCGTATTGAAAACGTCCCGGAAGAATTTCGCGAGATTGGCATGACCATCACCATGGAAAATGACAAGGGTGAGCCCAGAGACTTCATTGTTACGCGGTTCGACGACAAGACATTGACTGTGGACGGCAACAACCCCCTTTGCGGCAGAGAGGTCACTTTCATGCTGGAAGTGCTGACAATACGTGAAGCCACCGAGGAAGAGATCGAGCTTGGCGGAGCGGTCGGTGCCGATCCCGAGCTGAATGAAATACTCGACCGGGCAAAATGAAACTCTCAACCAATTACAGCATTTTCCCGCCGAACAAGGCTTTGGAACGCGCAATCGCGAATTCCATCGGTTTGCTGAGTGAAGAAGTGGCCGCAGCGGCAGCACCGGATACCCAAGTTGCCGTAGCGGATAACTTTCGTTTCACACGCGGAAATTATGAGCAGCACCGCTTCAGCACCAGAATCTTTGAGCACTTGCGCGAAGTGCTTGAGGCATCGCTGGCAGACACCCCTGCTCCACATATCAGTCGCGCCCAAACACCCTTCGCCTGGGCAACGACACAGAACAATCTGGGAAACATTCTCGCGGCAATGGGGCAGCAGCGCAGAGATGCAGCATTGTTCGAAAAGGCCATTCAGTGTTTTAGCAATGCCTTGGAAGAATTCCGACAGGACGATTCGCCCTTGGAATGGGCCGCCACTCAATATAACCTGGGCACAGCCAACCAGGCGCTGGGCCGCTTGCTTGATGATACAAAGCCGTTGAAGATCGCTGTAGATGCTTACACAAATGTCTTGCTGGTATGGACCCGTGATAAGTCCCCGGAAGATTGGATGTACACCCTGTTTCAACTCGGGGCCACCTTACATACGTTCGGCAAACTGCTTAAAGGCAACCGTCAACTTCAAAAATCCGTCGTTGCCTATAAGAATGCCCTCGCCGCACTCGACGCCGATAATTACGCTTTGGAATTGACCGCCGCCCATAACAATCGGGCCGTCACTTTGCATCATCTCGGTGAGTCGGAAGAAAACCCTGATCGCTTAAAAGAAGCGATCAACTCCTACGAATTGGCATGGACGGTCAGTATGGAACAGCAGTTGCCCATCCATGTTGCAGTTATCTGTCGGGTGAACAAGGCGACCGCGCAAAATGTACTGGCTCAACTGACAAATGATGCCGCGCTTGCGGAAGAAATTGCGGATGAATTTGAAGTGATCCTGGAATGCTTTCCTCACGCGCTACAACCACTCTGTTTAAAGCATTGTGAGGAACAACTGAAACAGGCGCAGCTAGCTGCGCTCAACATCCCGATTGCCGGGTGAAGAATGAATCAAACCCGCTCGGAAAGTTTATTTTCCACCTCAATAAATGAGCCGGTATCCGCCAGGAAACGGATTGTTCGGGCGCCGAAGCCGACTTCCGGGCTTGATTCACCTTTGTCGACCGATAAAGTCAGCACCACGCCCAACCTTGGAGACAGATTGTGGCTTTTACAGACCTCAACAATTTTTTGTTTAACGGGTTCCAGCTGCTTGATGAGAATGTCAGTTAAAGCAAATACGTCCACCACTCCGGAAAGAGCCTCCGTGGATAACTCCCAGGAGCTAATGACGGGTTTATCCAGACCGCTGTGCGCGCCCGCAGCATTGGTGGCGGTGGGCTCCAACCCAAGCAGGCGTGTAATGTCGTCGGGGTTGAAATGATAACCAAGCAGTGCAAAGTAAGCCCGTCCTTTATTCGATGCCACGATAGTTTCCCCGTTAATAAAATTCTGCATCGAAGTATAAAGTATAGATTGAACAGGAGGTGTTCTGTTGTCGACTGAAGCTACTCAAGAAAAGAAAAGAGACCCCAATGATCCTTGCCTGTTTTGCAAAGATCCGCGCGGGGTATCACTACTGCATGAACTTGCATTCAGCGCCCGTGATTCCTACCCGACAAGTCCGGGGCATACTCTGGTTATCCCGCGCCGGCATGTATCCAGTTTTTTCGACCTGACGCCGGAAGAAGTTGCTGCCTGCATGGGGCTCATCCAAGAGGAAAAAAAACTCATTGACGGGGAGTTTAATCCGGACGGCTACAACATCGGCATCAATGTCGGACCGGCGGCCGGGCAAAGCATTTTCCATGTGCATATTCACGTCATCCCCCGCTACACAGGGGACGTTGAAAATCCCCAAGGGGGCGTGCGGCATGTGATACCAAAGAAGGCATATTACATACGCTGAATATTTATATTTCAGCAGCAGAATGGGAGGAGTCGATATGCCTGTTTACATACTTCCCGTTTTCAACTACTACTTTTTTTAACCGAAGGAGGTAACAACATGAGTGATGAAAAGAAGCCTTTTTGCCGCCCCAAAATTCCGGATGGCCACGCATTTCACGTAACTACCCGCCAGAAAGAAATTGTACCGGGTCAGTTTTTTGTAGGCTATGAAACCACTTGGGAACCGCACCAAAAAGAAGTGCCATACACCACTCCCAAGAGGCCTTAAGGAAAATCTGAAAAGTCCGTTCGTGGTGTACCCGCAAGGAGTAGGCCGTGGCTGTAAGGGGCTGAAGCCCCAACAGCACACGCACAGTGTTTTCCGTTCGCACCCTCGATACACCGCGCAAGCGCGGCACTCGGGACGAACGGAAAATGCCTCGAAGAGGTTCTCGCACCCTTCGGGTGTATCGAACCAATGCTTGCGGACTTAATCAGACCTTCCCTAAACTAATCAGCCGCGCGAGCCTGTAGGGTCGCGTGAGTCCCCCGCCCCCCACCCTGGCCTTCCCACTGCCAGGAGAAGGGGATCGGTTTGGCTCGACTAATCTTTCCGAGATAAATAGCGCAGCATGACTTCCAACTTGCAAACCGGCCCGCGCGAAATCGTCACGCCGTTCCGCCCCATTCCGCTGGATGTGCCGGAAGGCATGAAACACAACGAGTTCTTCAATAGCACCGAGAATTTGAACGATCTGGTGAGCAACAACGGCCTGTTGCAGAACACTGAGAATCTGCTGCTGTACCGCAAAGCTTTGGGACACAGCACCGAGTTTGATTGCTCCATCATCTACAACACCTCCAAGACCATTCTCAATCCCTTGGGGCGTCCGGTGCGGCGCACGCAAGTGGCCGATAACGTAAAGCATGTGTGGAACCGCATGAATCAGATCATCATCGATTACATGCTGGAGCAATATCCCGATCCGGATGAAGCCCTCATCCTGGCGGGCGAAGCGAGTCTGGATGCAACTTGGCCGCTGACCTCGCCCGGCGTGCCCAGCATCCGTATGTTGCACAACCATTTTGTGGTTTTTTCCAAAGCGGAATTGCGCAACGCCAAACTGGCCGCCGCCGACAATCCCAACCTCACCGACGGCGGACAACACAGCCTGTTTCAGGCTTATATGTCCGATGTGTACCGCGAATTTTTTGACAAGGCGTTACACCTGCAAATTCTCAAACCCGCGAGTGAATCCGATGCGCGTATTGAACTGACCGGCTACCCGCAAGGCTTGCCGAGCTGGGAAATTCAGGGCGGCGCAGCCGCGCTCCGGGATGTGAATTTCTGGAAAGAATATGACGAAGTGCTGAAAGGCTTCATCGACTTCTACCGCAGCTTCTTTTCGCAAGTCTCCACGCACAACGCCCCCATGCTGCCCGATGTGTATTTTCCGCAACAAGTGGAAAGCGTGCTGCTGTTCAACAACGATTTTATGGGGACAGCAAAGAAAGTGCGCGACCACTGTATCGTGGATGCGAAATACGCCAACGCCATCCGCTGGCAACCCGCCTTCAAGCAACTGATCTACCGCAATGACGCGGGCAAGCTTATCGTCACCATCAGCCAGAATTCCATCGGCAACGCCATCACAGAATTACTCGGTGTGGTGGTGAGCCGCACCCCGGATGCGCTTGCTTACGCAAAACATGAACCGGCGCTGATCGAACGTCTGCTGGAAGTGCGCCGCCGCCTAATCGAAGCCGATCTGGGCGAAGGCATCGCCACGGCGTATTGGTCAAAAGAATGAATAACCGGTGATCAAATTTGATCGCCAATAAATCGGGAAAAACAATGAGTGATTATTCTTACAACGTGGAAGAAGCCAGCTTTGAAGAGTTGGTCGTGGCGCGTTCACACCAACTCCCCGTGCTGATGGATATCAGTGCGGATTGGTGCGCACCGTGCAAAGTGCTGGCACCGTTGCTGCACAAGATGGTGTTCGCCTACGACGGCAAATTCCTGCTGGGGATCGTGGATGCCGACGAGAACATGAAAATCGCCGGACGCCACAAAGTGCGCGGCTTCCCCACGGTTGTCGCCTACAGCCACGGCGTGGAAATTGACCGCTTCCACAGCGCGCAGACGGAAGGATTTCTGCGCGCCTTCATCGATCGCGTGATTGCAAAACATGCGGAAGTTCTTGAGGGAAAATAGCGCGGCGAATTGGCCGGATCAAGTGCATTAGGTGGAGAGAGCACCGTTCGCTATCTCAGTATCGAAGTAGATGATGCATTGAGATGGCGGAACAGACTGGGGTACGAGTTGACTTTAAGTTCGCGGCTACGCAATTTGCCGCGAATGTACTTTTAGAAGGTGGCTTTTCTTATGTAAGGCGTTGCTTTACATTTGTGACATGATTGAATCGTTCGCCCATATAAGGTCTGCAAGAGCTATTTGAGAAGGGAAAAAATACCAAGGTGCAGGCATTTTTGGTTGATCGGATCATTAGACGACTCGATGCCATTGATATTGCCAAGACTCCTGAGGCATTGAACTTGCCAGGCTTCGACTTCCATCCATTACAAGGCAAACCTAAACGCTACAGCATTCATGTTAACGGCCAGTGGTGCATCACTTTTGAATGGCATGGCGAGAACGCGTTGAAGATCAATTTGGAAAATTATCACTAGGAGTCATCATGCGCAAACGTAAACCAACACATCCAGGTGCAATCCTGCGCGAAGACGTTCTACCCCACTTGGGAATGTCTGTTAGTGAATTCGCTCGGAATCTTGGCGTATCTCGTCAAACACTTCATGCGGTATTGGCAGAGCGGAGTAGCGTTTCTCCAGAAATGGCGCTTCGCTTGGGGGCGCTATTGGGGAATGGCCCGCAGCTCTGGGTCGATATGCAAACGAAATATGATCTATGGTTGGCGGAGGAAAAGCTTCACGATATTTTAATGGGCATGCACCGCATCACAAGTCCTGCAATCGCCTAGATTCGAGTGTCAGTTCTTGATTGAGGTACAGACTTGAGTTTTATTCTTCAATCAGGCAAAGGTCGGCCAGGTACAGCCGCATGGAACGACTCCTGCTCGGCCATCGGACTGTGGCGGGAACTCTCAAACACTTCTGCTTTGCGGACTAAAGGAGACATATGAGATACCAAGTTTCAATCGTCGGTATGCAAGGCACTATCGAGGTGGCAGGGAGTTGGTCAGTTAGTGAACGGTGACGCTTTCGGCAGGAATGGGCTAGAATCGCCAAACGATGAAACGACACTCCACATCCATCTTGCGAATGCTACTTGCCGTGCTTATCTGCACGTTCATGTCGCCCAGCTTCGCTTGGCAGATGATCGACAGTCATCACGAAACCACCATCGCATCGTTTATCGATAACGATGATCACCATCACCACGAGCATGATCTGCACCATCACCACCACCATGACAACGATGGGGAAGGTGATGACGATACAGCGCACAACCAGATAGGACATTTGCTGAGCCATCTGCCTGCGGTCATGCATGAAGTTGGGGCGCTACCAGTGTCATCGGCCGAATCGATTTCTTTTCCATCTTTTCACAGCACTTTCGCCTACACGGCAACCGACCCGCCCTTCAAGCCCCCCCGGTTTTCCTGATCGTCTGACACGCCTGTGCTCCGGAGGTTAGTAAACCTGCGGTTTGTTGTATCTGGCTGAAAAGGAATCATCATGTCGAGAGAATCATCTCGAACTTGGGCGTTGCTACTGCTTCCCCAAGTTCATCGACCTATATTGCGCTTCAAGCTGCTAGCAATCACGCTGACTGCCATCTCGCTTGGCAGCGTCCAAGCTGAAGGACTGTCCATCACTGAATCACTCGCGCTGACCGAGCGCGAGATCGTGACTAGTGCATTGTCACGTCCCGCTTGGATAGAGGCCGAAAGTGGTCGTATGGCGCACGCTGAAAGCATCGTCACCGAAACGGGTTTGATGCCTAATCCCGTGTTCTCTTTTAGTCGTGATCGACTGGGCATGACCGGGGGCGACATCACTGAACGTTCTGTCGAGGTGTCACAGACATTCGACCTTTCCGGTCGTCGCTCATTGCGCCACGAGGCCGCTACACAGCGCTTGGATGCCGCCAGATTTGACTCGCGGATCCGGCGGCTGAATACCATCTCTGATGCGCGCCGATCATTTGCAGTGACCATGCACCATGTTCAGATCCAATCTGCGCTTGGGTTGTGGTTGACCAGAATCGAACAAGCGGCAGCAATGACCGCAAAGTTGGCCAAGGCAGGCGAAGTCTCCGGCTATGACCGTCGCCGCATTGAACGCGAAGCTCAGACAGCAAGGACTCGGTTGACGCTGGCCCAAGCGGATGCAGCACGCAGTCGTGAAATGTTGTCCGCACTTTCAGACAAGAAGCCGGATGAGGTGACACGTCTTTTGGGGGAACTACTACCCGATAGCACACCCGCGCTGGAAGGGCTGCAAGCGGGGTTGCGACAACGCCCCGACCTCGCCAGCCTGCTTGCCCAAGCCGAAGCTTCCGAGCGGGAAGGTCAGGCGGCCCGACGCGGATGGATTCCTGATCTGACGCTGGGTGTTGGTCAAAGATTCCTAGAAGAACCGACGCAGAGTGGCAACGGTGCCATCGTCGGTGTGTCGTTCTCCATTCCATTGTTTGATCGTAGCCAAGCACTGCAACAGAGAAGTCTTGCCGATCAGCAGACCCTGCGGGCAGAGCATCAGATGGCAGTGGCCAAGGCCGATGCCGAACTGCGTGGCGCATGGCAACAGGCGGACGAATTGCGCAAAGCGGCATTGGCTTACCGTAGTGAATCACTGGATGACACGCGGGGGCTGACCGCAATCGCCCAAGCAGCCTATCAATCCAGCGAAACCGGGCTTCTTGAATTACTCGACGCTTACCGTACCGAATTGGACTTTTCTACTACTGCACTTGATTTGGCACTGCGCGCGCGCTTGGCCCATATCGAGCTTGAAACCCTGTCTGGAGTGTCATCCTATGAATAAACTTAATCTGTTAATGATCCTAGTGGCTGCATTTGCCGTGACCGCTTGTTCGCCAAAGACAGAGCATGGCGCTGCCGAACATAGTGCCCACGCCGAGCAAGGCGGAGATCACGGGCATGATCATGGGGCTGGCAATATCGCTGTCACCCACTACACCGACACGACCGAGATGTTCGTCGAATTCCCGAAACTGGTGAAAGGCGAGGAAGCGGCTTTTGCAGCGCACATGACTTACATCTCCTCTTCCTTTCAAGCGGTGAATGAAGGGAAATTGACGGTTGTTCTCTCCGGAGGCAATCAACCGGAAGAGCGTGCCGAGGTCGGCATCAGCGCAACTCCCGGCATCTTCCGCCCGAAGATCACGCCGCAACATGCGGGAAAGCGCCATCTCATTTTCCACTTGGTCAATGCGGGGACGACCGTTACGCACAATCTGGGAGAGGTGATTATCTATCCTGACCATAAAGCGGCTGAAGCGGTTGCGGTTGATGAAGGTGACGATAGTGGCATCGGATTCACCAAAGAACAGCAGTGGAAAATTCCTTTTGCGAACACGCCTGTAGTTGAACGCGAGTTGCATGATTCAGTGCCGGCCTCGGCCACGCTGCGCCCGCGTGCGGGGAGCGAAGCCATCCTCGCAGCACCGGCTGCCGGGTTGCTGCGAGCTGGGGCAGAAGGCTTCCCGCAGATCGGCATGACGGTCAAAGTCGGTCAGGTATTGGGATATTTCGTACCCAAGTTGGGTGGCGAAACGGATGCGGCAACATTGGAACTGGCCGTACAGCGTGCCAGCATCGAAGTTGAAGAAGCACGGCAAGCGCTGTCGCGTTTAGAGAGTTTGTTCAAGGCTGAAGCAATCCCTGAGAAGCGTTTGCGCGAGGCACGCAATCGCGAGCGATTGGCAACTGCGGAACTGGAGGCGGCACAACATCGTGCGAGCACCTATTCTGGCGGCAGTGGCGGCATCCCGCTCAAGTCGCCGATCAACGGAACGGTCGTGGCAGTAGGTGCCGGAGCGGGTGCGGTCGTAACCGATGGACAGACGCTGATCCATGTTGCCGATCTCGGCAAGCTATGGCTGGAAGTTCGTATCCCCGAGAGCGAATTGGGCAAATTCACACAACCCACCGGCGCTTTCTTCAAATTGGATGGTGAAGAAAATGCGCGTGTGCTGAGAGTCAGACGTAATGCCCGCCTCGTTGCCTATGGTGGTCTGGTGGACAAAGACAGTCGCACGGTACCGGCCATCTTCGAATTCAACAATGCACAAGGTCGCTTGCGCGCGGGGATGAATCTGCGTGTCGGCATCTATACCGGCCGCACTGAAAAGGCGTTGGCTGTCCCGACTTCTTCTATCGTCGATAACAACGGCATGTCTGTCGTGTTCATCCAGAAGGAAGGTGAGTCATTCGAACGTCGTGTCGTCAGTGTCGGCACCAAGGATGGTAACTGGATAGGCTTGCGTTCCGGTGTATCAAGCGGTGAACGGGTAGTGAGTCTGGGGGCTTATCAAGTGCATCTTGCTGCGGTTGCTCCTGCGGCTCTCGGTCACGGCCACGCACACTAAGGAATAGAAAATGATCGCTACCATCATCAGAAATTCTTTGGACAACCGGCTGTTCGTGCTTGTCGCGGCTGGTTTGCTGTTGCTGTGGGGGGGCTGGCAGACATCGCGCATGCCGGTGGATATCTTCCCTGACCTGACAGCTCCTTCTGTTGTTGTCGTGGCAGAGGCACACGGCATGTCGCCGACCGAAGTCGAGAATCTCGTGACATTTCCTATCGAGACCGCCGTCAACGGTTCGCCCGGCGTGCGCCGCGTGCGTTCAATATCCAGTGTGGGGCTGGCCGTCATTACGGTTGAGTTCGCTTGGGGTACGGATATTTTGCAAGCGCGGCAGATCGTTGCCGAGAAGCTGCAGGTTGCCCGCGCCAGTTTACCGCCCGATCTGCCGCCACCACAGATGGCTCCTGCCGCATCTATCATGGGTGAAATCATGTTCATCGCGCTGACTTCGGAAAAGCATCAGGCGATGGAACTGAAGAGCGCCGCCGACTGGGTGTTGCGCCGCCGCATCCTCGCTGTTCCGGGGGTAGCCCAAATCGTCACTATCGGCGGCGACGAGAAGCAGTATCAAATCACGCTCGTGCCGGAACGGCTGGCGAGTTATCGCATAACGATGGACGAGGTGCTGCGCAGTCTGCGTGAAACAAACCAGAACGCCCCAGCCGGATTCTACAAAGAAGGCGGGCAGGAATATCTCATTCAAGGTGTTGGGCGTATTCAGACCGTCGAGGATATCGGCGAAACGTTGGTGGCGATGCGTGCAGGGCAAGCAGTGCTGGTGCGGCATCTGGGCGAAGTTGCAATCGGTGCGGGTATCAAGCGCGGTACGGCGGCTCACAACGGTAAGCCAGCCGTCATCCTCGCCATCCAAAAACAGCCGAGGGCAAACACGCTGGAGTTGACGGAGCGACTGGATGAGACCTTCGCCACCCTGCAAGCCAGTCTGCCGCAAGGCATGAAGATCGAAGATCACATCTTCCGTCAGGCGGACTTCATTGATCGTGCCATCTCCAATCTGTTCACGGTGTTGTTGGACGGGGCGATACTGGTGTTTGCCATCGTGTTCGTCTTTCTGGTGTCAGCCCGCGCCACTGCCGTCACTTTGATCGCATTACCGCTGTCGTTGATGACGGCGATCATCATCATGCAAGCCATGGGGGCGACGCTCAACACCATGACTCTAGGTGGACTGGCTATCGCACTGGGGGCGCTGGTGGACGATGCCATCATCGTGGTCGAGAACATCATGCGACGCCTGAAGGAGAACGTGGTACTCCCGCCCAGTGAGCAGCGCCATACCGGTGAGGTCGTGTTCGCGGCGACACGCGAGATACAAGGCTCGATCGTATTCGCCACACTCATCATCATGCTGGTTTTCGTGCCGATCTTCTTCCTGTCTGGCGTGGAAGGCCGTTTGCTCGCCCCACTGGGATTCGCTTACGTGATCGCGCTGGCCGCTTCGCTCTTGGTGGCGATTACGGTGATGCCCGTATTGGCGGTGATCTTCCTGCCCAAAGCCAAAGGCGTGATCGCGCATCAGGAACCAAGATGGCTCACACTGATGAAAGAACGCTATGCCGCCGCATTGGGCAAAGTGGTGATGCATTTGAAACTGATCGGCTTGTCCGCCTTTGCCGCACTGCTGGTCGCCATCCTAGGGCTAGGGTTCGCCGGGCGTGCCTTCCTGCCAGACTTCAACGAGGGTAGCCTGACTGTGAGCATTACAACTTTGCCCGGCACTTCGCTGGAAGAGTCCGACCGCCTCGGCCAGCGCGTGGAAGCAGTCATGCTTGGCCATCCTGAAATAGTTACGACTGCGCGCCGTACTGGCCGTTCTCCAGGTGATCCGCACGCAATGGAAATCTATGCTTCCGAGATCGAAGCCAGTCTGGCGTTAAAGGATCGCAACAAAGAAGAACTACTCGCCGCACTACGTGCCGATCTGTCCAGTATTCCCGGCCTGAACGTGGTCATCGGACAGCCGATCTCGCATCGTATCGACCATATGCTGTCGGGCACCCGCGCCAATATCGCGGTCAAGATATTCGGCCCCGACCTGTACGAATTGCGCCGCATCGGCGAACTGGTGAAGACCCAAGCCAAGGGTGTGGAGGGGGCGGTAGATGTGGCGCTGGATCAGCAGGCCGATATTCCCTTCGTGCTGGTGAAATTCCGGCGCGATGCCATTGCGCAACATGGCTTATCCATCCGCGAAGTGTCCGATGCGGTAGAGACTGCCTTCGCCGGACTTGAGGTGTCGCGTGTGATGGAGGGACAGGCGAGTTTCAACCTCATTGTTCGTTTCGATCCTAACGTGCGCGAATCGGTCGAAGCGATCTCCAGCACTTTGATCACCACCGCAAGCGGCGCCCGTCTGCCGTTATCGGCACTGGCCGAGGTCAGAAAAGATCGCGGTCCCAATTTGGTGAGCCGCGAAGCAGTGCAGCGCAAGATCGTAGTGATGGCGAACGTGGCCGGACGCGACCTGGCCGGCGTGGTGGCAGATATCCGCAGCAAAGTGGATGCGAACGTGAAACTGCCCACGGGTTATCACATCGAGTATGGCGGCCAATTCGAAAGCGCCGCCGAGGCGACCAAGGTGCTGAGCATCCTGAGTGCGCTGGTGCTGGTGGGTATCTTTATGCTGCTGTATCTGGCTTTCCACTCGGCACGCGATGCGGCGGTGGTGATGATCAACTTGCCGCTGGCGCTGATCGGCGGCGTGCTGGGGATGTTCGTGTCGGGCGGCATCATGTCGGTAGCCACCTTGATCGGCTTCATCACCTTGTTCGGTATCGCCACACGCAACGGCGTGATGATGATCGCGCACATCCGCCATCTGCATGAGACAGAGACCATGCTGAAGCCTGTCGAATTGGTCGTGCGTGGCGCGACTGAACGGCTCGTTCCGATTCTGATGACTGCGCTGGCGGCGGGTCTCGCATTGGTTCCCTTGGCATTGGCTGCGGGTGAACCGGGCAGCGAGATCCAGTCCCCCATGGCCATCGTCATCCTGTTTGGTCTTTTCACCTCGACCCTGCTCAATATGATTGTGGTTCCCGCGCTGTATTTGCGTTTCGGATCGATCAACCAAAGTGACGAATCGCAAGAATTGGGAGTGATGGAGACGACATGAGTCTGTTGCGCCATCAAGGTGTTCTGGCAGCGCTATTGGCCGCAGTGCTTTTCGGAGCAGGCACGCCATTTGCAAAGGTGCTTCTAGGTCAGACCAGTCCTTGGTTGCTGGCGAGTCTGTTGTATTTGGGCTCCGGTGTTGGGTTGTTTTGCTTACGCATCATGCGTCGCGCCCCTCCGGCAAAACTATCCAGAGCAGAAACGGGATGGTTGGTCGGAGCGATCATTTTTGGTGGGATGATCGGGCCTGTGCTGCTGATGTGGGGACTCTCGCAAGTCCCCGCATCGGGCGCTTCGCTGCTGCTTAACGCAGAAGGTGTGTTCACAGTTTTGATCGCATGGTTCGTGTTTCGAGAAAACTTCGACCGCCGTATCGCGCTGGGCATGGCGCTCATTGTGCTTGGTGTGCTGGTGCTGGCTTGGCCGGGTGAGATTCGTTTTGGTGAAGTGTTGCCCATGCTGTCTATCCTTGGC
>CAZRZH010000026.1:0-25698 GCA_964604485.1 uncultured Sideroxydans sp. | reverse complement strand
AGTTTGTGCAGGTCGTAAATCCATGAAAGTTGTTGCAGTTTGTCGAGGGGCATTTTTGTTTCCCGCGTTAGGGATCCGACAACCAGGCAGTCGCGACCTCCAGTTGCACGCGGGAGGGCAGGCACTCTTCGATACGTACCCAGGAGATTTCCAGTCCGTCTTTTAGCACTTGCGGAAGTGACTCCATCAGATCTTCACCGACCAGTCCCCGTTCCAACAATATCGCCAGATGAACGATACCGGCCAACGGATCAATCGGCACGATTGCCAACTGGTGACAGTCGCGGGCAACACGCTCAATTTCGGCGGGAAAATTCCAATACCGGATAATTTCTGCGCCGATCGAGGTATGGTCAAAACCCAATTCTCTGCGCGCAATTCCGATTAAATCCTCGCCTGTTGTAACATGCACTTGCAAGAGCTCCGCAAACTGCTGCGGCGCGCACAAATCCAGCACCAGCAAACCGATATCATGAAACATGCCTGCGGTGAACGCCAACTGCGGTTCGTTGCGCAACATCGTGGCGAGCGCCTTGGAAAATACCGCCACCCGAAAACTTTTGCGCCAATAAGCTTGGCGATCGAAGGGACTGCCTGGCACAGTTGGAAATATCTTGGATATTCCTGCGGATAAAACCAGCGAACGCACCACATCAAATCCCAGAACCACAACGGCATCTTGAACAGAACCGATCCTGCGGGGCAATCCATAAAATGACGAGTTGGACACACGCAGTAGCTTGGCGCTTAATCCTTGATCCAGCGAAATCTTTTCCACCAGTGAAGGCGTGTCCAGACCGGGATCCTTAAAACTGGCGATCACCTCCTGCACCACAACTGGCAGACTGGGGAGTTGATGCAACCTGGCGATGAGTTCCTGCTGACTGAGGGACATATTCAATTCGCTTTCCGGTTGGTCAACCAGTCTTCGAATAACTCGGTCTGCAACCCCGCTTCGATGATCAACAAAACACCGCTGGATTGTGAGAACTCGCCCATCGAGCGGCATCTGCATGCGATTTCATGCCCATCAAACGCGAATGGCTTCGCTCCTTCATGTTCCGAGTGTGTTCCAGTCAATGCCCAGTCTAATATCTCCACGGGAAGCACCTCGCGTGCCGCTTCACCTATCAGCGCCTTTGTGTTTCCCGATGCGAAGACCCGATGGGCAGCTTGATTGGCGGTCGCAATATACCCATCATCCCCGATACCGATAATGGCGACTGGGAGATGTTCAAGTATCTCCTGTGCAATTCGAACCACATTCAGACTGCGCAAGACTTCGCGTGTCTTCAATTCGACCCGATGCTCTAATTCCTGGTTGATGCAACGCAACTCATCGTTGACCTGGCGCAACTCATTGGTCAACCGGGCGTTTTCAAGTTTCATTTCGTGGCGCTGGAAAGCTTCTTCCACATGGGCACGCAACAAATCGTCTTCCCAGGGTTTTGTCAGAAACTTATACACGGCGCCGCGGTTGATGGCTTCGGTCACCGAATTCAGCTCGGTATATCCGCTCAACACGATGCGTACGGTGTCGGGATATAGCTCTCTGACTTTGCTCAGAAACTCGGTACCTGTCATACCCGGCATACGCTGATCGGAAATGATGACGCCGACTTTGTGTTGCGCCAGCAACGCAAAACCTTCCTGCCCGCTGTTCGCCCGTAGAATGTGGTAACCATCACGCCGCAACAAGCGTGTTAGGGAGGATGAGATGTTCTGGTCGTCATCAACCAGCAGTATCGTTCTGATCATCAGATCCCCGCACACAGATTCAAACTGGCCTCGTTTTGAAACAGATTTGGCGTTTTCATAAGTTGCCCAGCACATGCGTTCAGCACGAGTTGCATTTCATTATTCGTAACACATTGGTTGCGAAATTCCTCGCATCGAAACAAACCGACTAAGAATGTTTGAGCGCAACTGCCAATGTTGTGTCAACTCCCTTACACGCAACAAAAGTGCGGGCGGCTTATTTTAGAAAATTGAACAGTGACAGATTGGCAACTTTGGCAAAGGTCTGTTGCGCCGCCTGCAGATTCATATTCTGCTGGGTAAGATCGCTGATCGCCTTGGTGTAATCCGTGTCCTGGATCCTGGAAAGTGTCTGCTTATACTGCAACCCCAAAGTATCTCCGGTGAGTTGCAGCGCATCGAGTTCATTCAGGCGCGAGCCGAGGGTGGCACGCACTCCAAGTACCGTATCCAGACTGTAGCCCAACGCAGCCGAGGCATTGCTCAACCCTTGCTGATAGGCCGCCATGGCCGCTGTGTTCCCGGCCGGGAGGGGGGCCGTCAAGGTGGTGATGAGCTTATCGATCGTATCGAAAATACTTTGGTTGTTGCTGGGGCTGACATTGAACGTGTCGCCATTGGCGGGCGCTCCCTTGATGTCGAACTGGATGCCGTTAAAACTGATGGCCTGTCCGCTCACGTAAGGCACGCTCGTCACCGGCGGAACCAACGCAACGGGGGCGCCGCCGGTCGTGTCGTTGATGCTGTAGGAGGTCACCCCGGCGGCCACACTAAACGTCACCTGATAGCTATTGCCGTTATAGAGTGAAGCATTGGTCACCATGCCCTGACTGACAATGCCGCTGCCGGTATTGGCCGCTGCCGGTACGGCTTGAAAGGTGCCATTGCCGTTCTTGATGCGCATGAAAATATCGGCTCCGGAATCGGTGATGGGTATCTGGCGCGAGGCTGCCGCCTGCACTTTGCGCTGCACATCATCGCCCTGATAGATCACGCCACCCGCAGTATTGGCAAAGGGTTGTACGCCCCCCTGCGCACCGGAGTACAGATAGTTGCCGGTACCGTCGGTACTGTTTGCCAAGCCAAACAATTCTTGCAAACTGCCTTGCAGATGTGTCGCCAATGCCTTGCGGTTTGCGCTGTTCGATCCCTGGCTGACCGCATCTATTGCCGTCGCTTGAGCATCTTGCAGCAACGAAGTGACGCTCTGCAGGAAGCCATCGGAGAGTGACAGCGTATTGATTGCAGCAGTTCGATTGGACGAAAACTGGGTATTCGCCGAATCGGACAGGGATAATTCCACCGCACGCGCTGCGCCCGCAGGATCATCTGCCGGGGACAGGATGCGTCGTCCCGTCGCGATTTGTTGTTGTGTCTGCGCGATGTTGGCCTGCAATTGGTTCATCGAACTGACGTTCTCGCTATAAAAAGTACTCGTGCTGATACGCATGATTCACCTACCTTCCGAGAGTCAGCAATGTATCGAACATTGTCTGGGAAATCGACATCGCCTTGGCCGCCGCCTGATAGGCATTTTGATACTTCAGCAGATTGGCCGCTTCCTCATCCAGATTAACGCCAGACACCGACTGTTGCGCCTTGCTCACCTGGCTCAACATGCTGGCTTGCGCCTTGCTGGTGACATCCAGCTCACGCGTCTGAGTGCCTACCTGACTGATCAATTGGCTGTATGCACCCTGATAACTGGCCGTACCGTTCACCAGTGTATTGGCCGTTTGCAGTTGCGCCAGCTTGAGCACGTTGGTGCCATCCGTGGTGGCATTCGTGTTCGGGGTGACGCTGAAGGTATCGCCCGTGGCGGGTATTCCGGTGATCTGCGTACTCCAACCATTGATGCTGATGGCCGCCCCGGGGGTGAAGGCTTGTACACCAGCCGGTGCGCCCGTACCCGAAACTGTATAGGTCGTCGTGCTGGTGAAGGAAATGGTGATCGGTTGCTGCAGATTCACATTCAACGGCAAACCGCCGCTCAGGCTCGGTTGTGAGATGACGCCGCTGCCCAGATTGGCGGTCGGTGTGTTGGCCCTGATCGGGTTGGCGGCGGCGATTTTAGCCGGATCGGTAACTGCCAAACCAAAATCGCGCGCACCCGTGACGGTGGGACGGATTGCAAAGGAATCTCCTGCCACACTGGCCACTGTGCCCGCAGTTAATTGCAGAGTAATCCCGATTCCCGCCACCGCTTGCCCACCTGGTTGCTGTAGTTGCGCCGCAGAGTAAGACTGCACTGCCGCATTGCTGGAGGTGTCGAACAGGGTATAGCTGGCCCCGTCGTAATGCAGAGCGTAATCGTGTCCGGTGAGTGCGGTGGCGCTGTTGATGGTCGCGCTGATACTACTGTTACCCACGTTGCTGCTGGCGGGGGAAACTTGCGGCACACCGGCGGCGAAGAAGTTGCCTCCGAGCGCACCTTTCAGATCGATACCCTGCTGGTGCTGCTGATTGAAGGTTTCCGCCAATCCTACTGCGATGCGCCCCAACACATTCTGTGCGGGATCAAGTACGGTCTGGCGGAAGCTAAGATACCCGCCCAAGTTGCCGCCTTGCAACGAGCTTTGCTGAATGCGGCTAACTCCCTTATTGTTGACGTACACCACTTCAAGCGCGGTCTGGTCGGTCTGCGAAGTCGTGGTTTGCAGCGTGGATGACTTGCTGCCGATGACCAGCGATTGACCGTTGCCGATAAACACATCCATCGAGCCATCCGGCTGTTTGATCGACGAGGCGCGAATTTCCTGGCTGAGCTGTGTCAGCAACTGGTCGCGCTGGTCGAGCAAATCGTTGGGGGGTTGGTTGGGTAAACTTTGTGCCTGGGCGCGCACGATGTTGTCGTTCAACGCGGCGATCTGTTTTGAGTAACTGTTGATGAGCGCAACACTGTTGCCGATCTGACCGTTAAGCCCGCTGCGAATCTCTGTTAAACGCTGATCCAGCGTCTGCATGCGATTGCTCAGCGATTGCGCGCTACCGATCATGGTCTGGCGCGCCGCAACCGATTCGGGCGCATCAGCCACCGTGTTCACCGCGTTGAAAAAATCCTGCAAGGTGGGCGCAAGTCCGCCGTTGATATCTCCCAGCAGATTGCTCACTTGCTGGGACAAACCAAATTGGGTGGTCAGATTGCTGGATTGCGTTTGCGCTTCGGCCAACTGCGCGTTGAGGAATTCGTCGTAGTTGCGTTTAACACCAACCACGTCCGCACCCTGGCCGAAGAATCCGGCGCCGGTATTCTGCGGAACCAGTGCGGCTTGCAACACTTCCTGCCGCGAATAGCCCGGGGTATTGACGTTTGCGATGTTATGCGAAGTCACGCTGATGCCCGCCTGAGCGACCTTCAGCGCACTCACTCCGATGCCATACATTCCACTGCTCATCTTGCCCTCCTAACACCTCATCACCTTGTCTACAGTGGCTATCGGCAACGGATGGAAATACTTTAGGGAATCCAAACTCGCGCCTGACCGGGTTCTCGGCCACAGAGCCGCAGAATCATCAGAAAGTTCTGGGACATTGGGTTATCCCGGCAAGTGTCTTATGCCCTTGTATTGATCGAACCAATCACTTGCACCAATTTCTCCGCATAACTCGGATCGGTCGCATATCCGGACTGCTGTAGCGCCCGCGCAAAGCCCTGTCCGCCTTGCTGCTGCAACACCTCGGAGTAGCGTGGATTGTCACGCAACAATTTGTCGTAATCCTGAAACCCCTCGGCATAAGAATCATAGGCGCGAAAACGTTGAACAACTTTGTTTGCCGCACCGGCCTGATATTCAGTCGTGGTAATTTCCGCCACTTTGCCTTCCCATGACTTGCCAGCCTTGATGCCGAACACGTTGTAACTGGGGCTACCGTCCTCCATTTTGATCTCGCGTTTGCCCCAGCCGCTCTCCAATGCGGCTTGGCCGAGAATGAAATTTGCGGGGATGCCGGTACTGCGACTGGCCTGCTCTGCCGGAACTTTCATCGCATCGAGGAAGGACTGCGGAATATCTGCCTTGTATGCGGAAGGAATAGCCTTCGATTGTGAAATAGGAGAGTTTGTGGAGAGGCCGCTTGCGGGTAACGAACGGCCCAGTTGTTTGACCATGATGTCCGCCAGACCAACGCCGCGCGTTGCCATGTCTTGTGCCAATTGTTGGTCAAGCATGCCGGTGAACATTTTGGTTTGCTCGCTATCGAACATGCCGTCTTGCGGTGTCGCCTCGCGCATGCTTTTCAACATCATGTTGAGGAACACAATTTCGAATTGTTGCGCGGCCGTCTTGAGTGCCAAATCCGGCGCTTGTTTGGCCTGGTAACGCAGCTTGTCCAGTGATTGACTGTCTGCGGCTAGACTACTGATATCGTTGGATGAGATCGCCATGGCAGCTTGCCTAAATCACCTCAAGGTCAGCACGCAGCGCGCCCGCCGCTTTCATCGCTTGCAGGATAGCCAACATGTCTTGCGGAGTGGCGCCTATCGAATTCAATGCTTTCACCACATCGCCCAGGGCCACACCGCGCTTCAATTGCAACAGGTTGCCGGGTGCAGCCTTGATCTCGATGCTGGCATTGCTAACCGCCGCCGACTCGCCTTGAGCCAACGCGGACGGCTGACTAACCGCGTTATCCGCGCTGATAATCACCGTGAGATTACCGTGAGCCACCGCGCACTCGTCGAGCGATACTTTCTGGTTCATCACCACCGATCCGGTGCGCGCGTTGACAATGACTTTCGCTCCCGCCGTTGCCGCATCCACCGACAAATTTTCGATGCGCGAGATGAACACGATGCGCGCGTTGCCCGCCGGAGCTTTCACTTCGATGGTGCGCGGATCCAGTGCGGAGGCAATTTCCGCATCGGGTGAGACATCGCGATTGATGGTGTCGGCCATACGCGAGGCGGTGGTGAAATCGGCCGTGTTCAATTGCAAGAAGATCGAGTCACCCAACTCCAAGCCGCTGGCGACGGCACGTTCCACCGTGGCACCTCCCGGGATCCTGCCCACGCTCAGATGATTGATCTGCGCCTTGGAACCGGCGGCCGCAGCGCCCGCGCCGCTCACCAGCATATTGCCCTGCGCCATGGCATAGATCTGACCGTCCGCACCTTTCAACGGCGTCATCAGTAGCGTACCGCCGCGCAGACTCTTGGCGTTGCCAATAGACGAGACGGTGATGTCGATGGTCTGTCCGGGACGTGCAAACGGCGGCAGCGACGCGGTCACCGTCACGGCGGCCACGTTCTTCAGTTGCAAGGTCGTGCCGGGAGGCAGAGTGACGCCCATCTGCGCCAGCATGGTGACCGTGCTTTGAACTGTGAACGGTGTCTGCGTGGTCTGGTCGCCGCTGCCATCCAGACCAACCACCAAGCCGTATCCGAGCAATTGGTTCTCGCGCACACCCTGCACACTGGCCAGATCTTTGATGCGCTCTGCCGCTGTGTTCTGCGAGAGCAGTATCAGCGTTCCGAACAGAAATAATTTGATCATCTGTCTCATATCTGTACCCCTTAGAACGGCAGCACGGTGGTAAAGATGCGCGCAAACATACTGCTCACATCCGACGCATCGAGGTTGGTCGCGCCCTTGTATTCCAGATGTACGTCGGCCACTTTGGTGGACGGCACGCTGTTGGTGGAACTGATGTCAACCGGACTGACCACGCCGGAGAATCGCACATATTCATTCGAGTGCCGGATGGTCACTTGCTTCTCACCCGCCACGCGCAGATTGCCATTTGGCAACACTTCGATCACGGTCGAAGTGAGCGTGCCACTGAAGGTATTGGTACCCGAGGCATCGCTCTTGTTGGCCGACTTCACCGAGCTGCTACCGGATAAACCGCCGGTGATCGCCGGTGTGGTGACCGCCAACGAACCACTGTTTTCCAGCGTGGTGCCGGACTTGCCTGAAGCCGAGGTCGTTTCGACAATGGTGATGGTCAGGATGTCGCCCACATGACGTGCGCGTCTATCCTCGAACAACGGTCTGTCGTTGATACCCGTCTGAAAGATCGCCCCGTTAGCAGGCGCCGCGACAACAGGGCGGCTTTGCGGGAGCACCGTCAACGGCTCTTTGATATGGGTGGTCGGGACGCAGGCCGCCAGTAGTAGCGTCATTCCCGCCATCGATACCCGGCTAATAAAATTAGTCATGGCTTGCCTCACTAAATCTGGGACAGTTTCTGCAACATCTGATCCGAGGTGGTGATGGCCTTGGAGTTGATCTCATACGCGCGCTGTGTTTGGATCATGTTCACCAGTTCTTCCACCACATTCACATTGGAAGTCTCGACATAACCTTGGCTGATCGTACCGGTGCCGTTGCTTCCCGGCACGTTGGTGCTGGGTGTGCCCGATGAAGCAGTTTCCAGATACAGGTTCTGCCCCATGCTTTCCAAACCGGACGGATTGATGAAACTCGCCACTTGCATACTGCCAACCTGCACCGGTGCGGTCGCGCCCGGCTGGGTGACGGTGACCACACCGTCCAGTGCGATGGTAACGGTGGTGGCGTTGGCCGGAATCGTCATGGCCGGTTGCACCACGTAGCCGTTGGAAGTCACCAATTGGCCCTGGTTGTCGGTCTGTAATGAACCGTCCCGCGTGTATCCCGTGGTGCCATCGGGTAACAACACTTGCAGGAAACCCGCGCCCTGGATCGCCACGTCCAATTTGTTGCCGGTCTGCTGCAAATTGCCCTGGGTATGGATACGCTCGGCGGCGATCGGTCGCACACCGGTGCCAATCTGCAAGCCGGAAGGTATCTGCGACTGCTGCGAGGACTGCGCGCCGGGTTGGCGCAGGTTCTGATATAACAAGTCCTCGAACACCGCGCGCGAGCGTTTAAAGCCGGTGGTGCTGACGTTGGCAAGATTGTTGGAGATCACGTCCATCTGCGTCTGCTGCGCTTCGAGGCCGGTCTTCGAAATCCACAGGGAGCGAATCATGTTTGTGTCCTTTCAAGTGACTTTTGCTTGGTTGACACATTAGCGATACGGTCGCAAAACCATCTAGGGAACACTTGCAGAAAAGCTATTCAATTTCGGATTTTGGGAAAAGTTGATTGTCACGCGGAGGCGCGGAGAACGCGGGGAAAATCGAAATGTACAGGAATTGCGCGATTGCCCTTACTCCGTGCCCTCCGCGTCTACGCCTGAAATTGCTTGTACTAAATCACGCATTGATGTTGAGCAGTGACGCGGCCTGTTTGGCGTTGGCATCCGCTGTTTGCAACAGTTTCATCTGGGTATCGAATTGACGTGCCAGCGTAATCATGTTGACCATGGATTCCACCATGTTCACATTACTGCTTTCCAGATTCCCCGAGACAACCGTGACGTTGGCATCGGCCTCCGCCGCATTGCCATCGCGTGTTCGGAACAGCGCATCCTCGCCACGTACCAGTAAATTCTCCGGCGGATTGGTCAGCTTGATGCGTCCGACAACCACCAATTGCGATGGCTTGGTGCCACTGGGAACAGTGGAGATGGTGCCGTCTTTGGCGATGGTTATTTCACTGTCAGGGGGAATGGTAATTGGCCCGGCATCACCCAACACATTCAGGCCGCCGCGCGTCTGCAATATGCCGTCGGGTAGAACCTGAAAGCTTCCGTTGCGGGTATACGCCTCGTTACCACCGGCATCCTGCACGGCAATCCAACCTTTACCATCTACTGCCACATCCAGAGCACGACCAGTCGCCTGCATCGCGCCCGGAGTGAAATCGGTACCTGCCGTCGAGTCCACCACAAAGGTGCGTGTAGGCAGCCCCTCACCCACCAGCGGCACACTGCGGAACACATCGATAGCAGAGCGAAAACCGGGCGTGTTGGTATTCGCCAGGTTCTGCGACACCGATGCCTGCTGTTGCAGGATGTGCGAAGCACCGGTCATCGCGGTGTAGATCAGTCTGTCCATATCAGCCTCCGTACATCAACTTGATCAGCGCAAGTTCACCAGCGTCTGCAAAATCGCGTCTTGGGTCTTGATGGTCTGCGCGTTGGCCTGATACACACGCTGGGCGGTGATCATGTTCACCAGCTCCGCTGTCAGATCGACGTTGGAATCTTCCACTGCCGATGTCTGCAACACACCCAGACTGGCGGAACCGGGAGCGCCAGTGAGCGGTGTGCCAGAGGAAGATGTCTCGCCCCAGTTGTTGCCGCCCATGGGTTGCAAGCCTTGCGGGTTGTTGAAATTGGCCAATACCACTTGCCCCAGTGTCTTGGTCTGCCCGTTTGAATAACGGCCTGAGATCATCCCGTCGGAACCTGTGCTGAAGCCGGTCATGCGGCCCGAGGTGTAACCATCCTGACTCAACGAGTTGACGCCGAAAATACCACCGAATTGCGAGGTGCCGGAAAAATCGAATGTCAGCGTCTGCAGTGCGGCACTGGCCGGATTGGTCACCGACAAGGTCAGCCCTGTAGCCGATCCCGTACCCGCAGCCGATGTGGTGAACGTGGTAGCACTAGTGATGGCCGTAATCGTGGTGCCTGCCGGAAATCCGCCGCCTGTCACTGTTGCACCCACCGCCAACCCGGAGGTGGTACTGACTGTAGCTGTGGTGCCCGCCGCATCAAGAGAAGAGCCGGCAAGTGAAATGGCGCTCGGTGTCGGGCTGAACGAGGAAGAAATGATGGGAGACGCGGGTGTAGCTAACGTGCCATTGGTGTTAAAAGTCATGGCTGACAGCGGGGTACCGGCAGACGGAACCATGCTGCCATCCACGACCATATAGGTATTCCAGGAATTTGCCGCCGTCTTGGCAAAATATAGGGATGCGATATGGTTGGCGCCCAAGCTGTCATACACCGTCATCGAAGTAGAGTTGTTGAACGTAGCCGAATTGTTCGGATCGAAAGCGGGTGCAGCGGGGATGATGATCGAACGCGCATCCAGATTCAGGCCGGCAGCTATCGTAGTCGTTTGCTTGGGTAACAAATCGGCCGCAGATATCTGCAGATCGGTCGGTGCTGTTGCCACGATTTGCCCCTGAGCATTGGGCAAGAATCCGGTCAAACGAACTCCCTGGTTGTTAACAACGTACCCATCCTTGTTCAGCTGAAACTGTCCGTTGCGCGAATACAAGATCGAACCGTTATCGTTCATGCGGAAAAATCCATTTCCGCTCACCGCCATATCCAGCGAATTGTTGGTGGTCGTAATATTGCCCTGAGTGAATTGCTGGGCTACAGCCGCAACCCGTGTGCCAATACCGGACTGCGCCCCACTCGAACCGGCCAGAGTACTGGCGTAGATATCGGCGAACTGTGCCTGCGACATCTTGAATCCAACCGTGTTGGCGTTGGATACGTTGTTGCCGATCACATCCAGATTCTTGGCTGCGGCATTGAGTCCGGAAAGCGCTTGTTGGAAACTCATGTTTTTCTCCTCGTTACAAAATTTGCTTGATGGTCGTCAGGCTGACTTCGCCCAATTGACCGACGTTGACCGTGACACCACTTTGGGTCTGTGCCACGCTGTTCACCAAGCCGTATGACAAGGTGGTCGCATCACTTTGTTTCCCGCCCAGCACGGCCGCTGCGTTGAACTGATATCTGCCGTCAGCCGCAGATGCTCCGTCATCCGTGCGGCCATCCCACTGCACTTGCACCAAACCGCTGTTCTGCGAACCCAACTGCAATGTACGCACCACGTTGCCGGAGGCATCAGTGATATTGACGCTCACGCTGTCCACTGGTTGCACCAATTCGACTCCCGCATTGGCTTTGCCGTTCTGCAGATCGATCTGTGTACCGGGAACCAAAACTGCATGTCCGATCATTGATACGGCCTGCAAAGATTGGGATGCCAACATGCTGGCACTCAGCGCTTGAACGGTTGAGTTGAGTTTCTCAATTCCGCTTACCGTTGACAGCTGCGCCATCTGCGAAGTAACTTGTGCGTTGTCCAGCGGATTGAGCGGGTCCTGATTCTTCATCTGCGTGACCAGAAGTTTAAGGAATCGATCCTGAGTGGCGCCCACCTGTGAAGCGGATGCCGCGTTGGCTGCCTGTGATGCCGCCACCGATGAGTTGTTTTGTACCGGGGTAACCATGTCCTATCTCCTTTATTGACCGATGGTGAGTGTCTTGAGCAGTAGTGTTTTGGAGGTGTTCATCACATCCACGTTGTTCTGATACGAGCGCGATGCCGAAATCATGTTCACCATCTCGTCCACCGGATTGACGTTGGGCAATGTCACGTATCCCTGCTCATTCGCCATCGGATGTTTGGGGTCGTACATCACGCGCATCGGTGAGGTATCTTCCACCACAGCCGACACCTTGACTCCCGCGCCCACTTGGCCCGCGATAGGAGTAGTGCTGAATACAACTTGTTTCGCGTGATACGGTTTACCATCCGGCCCGGTGGCGCTATCCGCGTTGGCGAGATTGCTGGCCACCACGTTGAGGCGCTGCGACTGGGCAGTCATGGCGGAACCCGCGATGTTGAATATGTTGAACAGTGACATGTCGAATTCTCCTAAGTGTCCTACTCATCCCTTGCCACTCGCCCGGTTACACCAGCCAAAGCCAAGACTCGTTTCGCTTAACCCTGCAATGCCGTGAGCACGTCTTTACCGGCGTCGCTAATAAATCGCAGACTGGCTTCATAGCGCAGTGCGTTGTCTGCGAACTGCGCCCGTTCCACATCCATATCCACCGTGTTGCCGTCAGCACTCGGTTGCTGTGGGATGCGGTATAGAACCGGTGCGCCCATCACACTGCCGCCTGTTGCACCCTGCAAATGGCTGGATACTGTCGTCGCCATCGGCAACTTTTCGCTTGATCCTTCCATCGCTCCTTTGAGGGCACTGGCAAAATCAATATCCTTGGCTTTATAGTTCGGGGTATCCGCATTGGCGATGTTCGACGCGATCAACTCTTGTCTTGCTGCCCGCAAGTTCAAGGCGACTTGGTGGAACTGAAACATCTGGTCTATCCTGCTGCTCATCTGCCTTCCCTGCCTTCCCCGTACCTTTTTCGATGGATTGCATACTAATCAAGGCAAGTCCACCCCTATCTATCGATTAAAGGTGAAAACCAGTTTTATTTCGCGCCTTAGCTCCGTCAAGGCAGACGGACAATACACACATGAAAATTCTCTTCCTCATTGTGTTTTTCCTCGGTTGTGTCACCCCGCTGAGCGCATTCTCGGAAGCCCGGCAAAGTCACCCGATGATCCACCAAGTGGCGCTTGAATTCGCCCGCCAGCAGACGCTCAATCTGCCCGGCAAGGTGAATATCAAAATTCAAGACATCGACTCACGGGTAGTCTTGCCCGCATGTCAAAAACTGGAGGCTTTCCTGCCAAGTGGTGCGCGGATACCCGGCAAGACCAGCATCGGTGTCCGATGCAACGAAAAACCGGGCTGGAACATTTTTGTGCAAGCCGATATAAGAGTCAGCGTGGAGCTGTTGGTCAGCAACAAACCCCTGATGCAGGGTAGCGTATTGAGTCGTGATGACTACGCTCTACAAAGTGGCGAGATGGGTCAGCCGGGACTGCTGTTCGACCCATTGCTCGCCGTTGGCAAGACGCTTAAATATTCAATCGGTGCCGGACAGGTTTTGCGTCTGGATATGTTGCGCGAGCCTTTCGCCATTTTTCAGGGGCAAACCGTCAAATTGCAAACACGCGGGAACGGCTATCTCGTCAGTACTGAAGGGCTATCCATGAATGATGCTGCAGTCGGGCAAGGGATAAAGGTAAAAGTTGCTTCCGGCCAGCTTATATCGGCGATTGCCACTGCCGATGGAAATGCATCGGTCAAACCTTGACGCGAAAAGCAAAAGCATTAACACTGTTCTGGTGTGGGAGTGGAGAGTCCGGCCGCTCACACCCTAAAGTTCAGGAAAGTATTGCCGATGAGTGTGTCAATCGAACCAGTGTAAAGGGAGTACCCAATGAAAATTGAAAAGAGCAATAAACCGTTGCCCCCCCCTACGGTTGGCGAAGCCGGCACGCGCAACACCGCCGCAAAAGCCAATAATAGCAAGGCTTCGGTTGCAGATTCGGCAGGAACCAGTGTGCATCTTGGATCAACTACTGCGCAATTGCGTAGCTTGGAAAGCAGCGTTTCCACCGCGCCAGTTGTGGATGCCAAGAAAGTCGCCGAGATCAAACAAGCGATCAGCGAAGGCCGCTTCCAAGTCAACTCCGCCGTGGTCGCAGACAAACTGATCAACACCGTACAAGATCTGATCAGCGCGAGTGCACGTTGAATAATCTCCCTTCTTCTGCGCTCGGGTCGGGAGTATTGGCTCGATTGAATGTCGAACGCGACACATTGCGCGATTTCGTTGTTCTGCTTGAACAGGAGCAAAAAGTTTTGCTGGGGACAGACACTGAACCCTTGTTGGCTCTGGCCGAGCTCAAAACAAGTACCGCAGACAAATTGGCTGCCTTGGAAAAAGAGCGCTACGACGAATTGGCTGGAACGGGCAGCACCGGGGAATGGCTGAAGAAGAATGCGCCCCAGTCCATCGGATTGTGGGAGGAGATCGTCGACCTTGCCAAACAGGCGCAAAGTTTGAATCGTAGCAATGGGGATTTGATTCAGATCAAAATGCGTTACAACCAGCAAGCCTTGGTTGTGTTGATTGGTGCCACTCAATATGCCGCCGGTCTCTACGGACCTGATGGCCAAACCAATCTGCCCAATACCGGTCGCAATCTTGGAAGTGTATAACGCTTGATCCAAACAATGGCTCGAACTCACTAAGACCGAGCCTGTGTGACGCATGATTTCCCGCATTGACGGATTCTATGGATGCAAGGACAATCCCGCGCACCATGAAGCCAAGCCGGATGCGGTATGTTTAATCCCACACGCGACGACGCAAGAAAATTCCTGTTCGAATCCTGGCGCAAACGACGCAAGGGTGAGCTTCTTTCTCCGCTCGAAGATCTCACTGCTCAACTCATTGAAAAACACCCCGAGTACCACGCGCTCCTTGACGACCCTGATAGTCATCAGGACAAGGATTTTGCGCCAGATGGTAATGTCGTGAATCCGTTCCTGCATCTGATGATGCATCTGACAATCGAGGAGCAGATCTCAATCGGCCAGCCCACCGGTATCCGCGAGCAATTCACTCGACTGACTCAGAAGTACCAATCCGAACATGAAGCGCAACATGCCATGATGGATTGTCTGGGCGAGATGATATGGCAAGCACAACGTAACAAGACCTCACCGGATGCCTCCGTATATTTGAACTGTCTGGTAAAACAGTGATGGGAAATCGGTTGAGCAAAATCGTTACGCGCACCGGCGACGATGGAACGACCGGATTGGCTGATGGCACACGTGTGCCCAAGGATTGTGCCCGCATCACTTCGCTTGGAAGTATCGATGAACTCAGCAGCCATCTCGGCGTATTGCTTGCCGAGGTCTTACCCTCGGATATCCGCTCTGAAATGATACAAATACAGCAAGACTTGTTCGATCTGGGTGCCGCATTGGCCCTACCGGGTTCTTCACTCGATTCCGAAAAATTGATTCGACTGGATAAGGCTATTGCCTCTTACAATGCCGGCCTGCCACCATTGAAAGAATTTATCCTGCCTGGAGGAACTCGGGCATCGTCACTTTGCCATGTGGCACGCTGTGTCACACGCCGTGCCGAACGCGATTTGCTGCATCTAATCCGCAGTGAGAATGAAAACCGGGAGGGTCTGCGTTATCTCAACCGGCTATCCGATTTGTTGTTCATCGTGGCACGCGTACTCAATCGGACAGGCGGCAATACTGAGATTTTGTGGATGCATCAAAAAACATGATCAGCCGGTCGTGCACAATTGTTTATCATCAAGTTTGGAACACACATTGCAAGTGAATATTTACGTTAGAATAAATTCGTTATCAACTTGTTAAAGGGAGAACACAATGCCGCACCATCATCATCACCAGCCTTTCGTATTAAAGACTTCAACACATCTGCAAGAGATTTTGGAGCCGCACAATGTTCCCTGGCAAGTTGAATTAAAGGATCCGGCCGTGTCGGTGATGACTGATTTTCGTGTTCGCGGAATGTTCAAAGTCGAGCCGGACGAGACAATCGATGAGGCATTGCGCAAGATGAAAGTCGCGGGTCTGCGTATTGCATTCGTCAAAGAAAAGTCCTCGGAAAAACTGCTTGGCTCGATTACCTCGTACGACATCATGGGCGAAAAGCCCATGCGTTTTCTGCAAAGTGTCGGTTTCTCTGACCGCGGTGTCACTCACAAGGACATCCGGGTACGCGACATCATGGAAAGCACCAACGACTGGGTTGTTACCGAGATGCACGATATCGAAAAGGCGAATGTTCAGAACATTCTGGAGTCGCTGCAAAAACACAGCCGGACCCATCTTCCGGTATTGGATGTCAAAGCAGGGCAAGAGCCAAGGCTGCGCGGCTTGTTCTCATCGTCAAAAATATTGCGCTTGACCGAGAGCAGTCGTCAAAAAGCAGCATCGGCGAAATAATTTCAGACCGCAAAAATCAAAAAGGCGCACAGTGTTTTGTGCGCCTTTTGTATTTCAGACTCAAGGAATTGGCGGGGACTTGGGTTTTCTTAAACCCAGCAGGAACAATACATAGCCTGACAAGCAATAGCCAAAAAACAGCAAGAATAAGTGTAAAGGCGGATCGACAGACACCAAAATGAAGAACAGCGCAAAGAGAAAAATTACGATAAAGGGAACACTCTTGCGCATGTTGATGGATTTGAAGCTGTAATACTTCAAATTGCTCACCATGCTTAAACCCGCGAACACGGTCAAAGCTACCGCATACCAACGCAGCTCACTGCCGTTGAAATGATTGTCCTGCATCACCCACACAAATCCTGCAACCAATGCCGCCGCCGCAGGACTGGGCAAACCCTGAAAATAGCGTTTATCAACCACGTCAATATTGGTATTGAATCGAGCCAAGCGCAATGCAGCGCCCGCACAGTAAATGAATGCGGCGAACCAACCCCACTTGCCCAGATCACGAAAGGCCCATTCATAAACGAGAATGGAAGGAGCGACACCAAATGAAACCATGTCTGACAGGCTGTCGTATTGAGCACCAAACTCGCTCTGAGTATGCGTCATCCTGGCCACACGCCCGTCCAGACCATCCAATACCATGGCAATGAAGACAGCGACAGCGGCAACTTCAAAACGGCCGTTCATCGCCTGCACGATGGCATAGAACCCGGCGAACAAAGCCGCTGTTGTGAACAAGTTTGGCAGCAAATAAATACTGCGGCGGCGAAGGTCCATATGCTGCTTGCGCTGATTTAGATCGGTCATAGATTTAGAGTTTCGCCAAGAGGGTGGTCGCGGCGAACACTTTATCACCGATGATGGGGTGAGGATAGCTTGCCATAATTACTGGAAAGATATACAGGAAAGGGAATGGTGAAGCATGGGAGTGTTAAGACTCCCCACAAGCCACTCCCCCTTGCTGCAAATTAGTTCTTGGATTGGTCGACCAATTTGTTCTTGGCGATCCAAGGCATCATGGCGCGCAACTGTCCGCCCACCACTTCGATCGGATGTTCCGCATTCAAACGACGACGTGCCGTCATCTCCGGATAGTTGGTACGGCCTTCCAAGATGAATTGTTTGGCGTAGGAACCGTTCTGGATGTTTTTCAGACATTCCTTCATGGCAGCACGTGCTTCATCCGCGATCACGCGATGGCCGGTTACATATTCACCGTACTCCGCATTGTTGGAGATGGAGTAGTTCATGTTGGCGATGCCGCCTTCGTACATCAGATCGACGATCAGCTTCAGTTCGTGCAGGCACTCGAAATAAGCCATCTCGGGAGCGTAACCGGCTTCGGTCAATGTCTCGAAGCCCGCTTTCACCAGCTCTACCGCACCACCGCACAACACGGCCTGCTCGCCAAACAGGTCAGTTTCGGTCTCTTCACGGAAATTGGTCTCGATCACGCCGCCTTTGGTACCACCGTTGGCTGCCGCGTAGGACAATGCAATGTCTTTCGCTTTGCCGGTCGTGTCTTGGTAAACAGCGATCAGTGTCGGTACACCGCCCCCCTTCAGATATTCGGAACGCACGGTGTGCCCCGGGCCTTTTGGCGCAATCATGATCACGTCCACATCGGCACGCGGCACAACTTGGTTGTAGTGCACGTTAAAGCCGTGTGCGAATGCCAAGGCAGCGCCCGCCTTCATGTTCGGTGCGACGTCGTTGTTGTAAACGTCGGGGATATTTTCGTCCGGCAACAACATCATCACGACGTCTGCGTTTTTCACTGCATCCGCCACTTCCGCGACCTTGATGCCGGCAGCTTCGACCTTCTTCCAGGAAGCGCCGCTTTTGCGCAGACCGACAGTCACGTTGACGCCGGACTCTTTCAGGTTCTGTGCGTGGGCGTGGCCTTGCGAGCCGTAGCCGATGATGGTCACTTGTTTGCCCTTGATCAGGGAAAGGTCTGCGTCTTTGTCGTAATAAACTTTCATGTTGGCCTCGTTGGAAAAATCAGAAATTGTGAAATCGTTGTTAAAGTTTCAAAACACGTTCGCCACGACCGATACCGGAAGAACCGGTACGCACCGTCTCAATGATCAGATCGTGGTCGATTGCTTGCAGGAAGCTGTCCAGCTTGGAACCGGTGCCGGTCAACTCGATGGTGTAGCTGGTGCTGGAGACATCGATGATGCGGCCACGGAAAATGTCGGTGACGCGCTTCAACTCTTCACGCGCCTCGCCCACCGCACTCACTTTCAACAGCATCAATTCCCGCTCCAGATGATCGCCGTCGGTCAGATCCATCACCGCAACGACGTCCACCAACTTGTTGAGCTGCTTCTTGATCTGTTCGATGATTTCATCCGACCCGCGCGTAACAATGGTCATGCGCGACATTGTGGTGTCTTCAGTCGGGGCAACGGTCAACGACTCGATGTTGTATCCCCGTGCGGAGAACAATCCGGCCACACGCGACAGCGCACCGGCTTCGTTCTCCATCAATAAAGAGATGATGTGTCGCATCACAGATCCTCCGCCAGAATCACTTCGGACAATCCCTTGCCGCCGGGCACCATCGGATAGACGTTCTCGGTCGAATCGGTGCGGAAATCAAGGAACACCAAGTCGTCCTTGCGGGAAAAGGCTTCTCTCAAAGCGCCTTCCACATCAGACGGTTTATCGATACGGATACCCACGTGCCCATAAGCCTCGGCCAATTTCACGAAATCAGGCAACGCGTCCATATAAGAATGCGAATAGCGGTTGCCGTGGAAAAATTCCTGCCACTGGCGCACCATGCCCAGATAGCGATTGTTCAGCGCGATGATCTTGACCGGGATGTTGTATTGCTTGCAGGTGGATAGCTCCTGAATGTTCATCTGGATGCTGCCTTCTCCCGTCACACAGGCCACGGTCGCACCCGGATGTGCAAGCTGCACACCCATCGCGGCGGGCAAGCCAAAACCCATCGTGCCCAAGCCTCCGGAATTGATCCATTGGCGCGGTTTGTCGAACTTGTAGTATTGGGCTGCCCACATCTGGTGCTGGCCCACGTCCGACGTGATGAAAGCTTCGCCACGCGTGATCTCGTACAGCTTCTCAATGACGAACTGTGGCTTGATGAGTTCATCGGAATTCTTGTAAGTCAGCGATTTACGGCTGCGCCACGTGTCGATCTGTTGCCACCAAGACTTGAGGCTCGCCGCATCCGGCTTTTGCTTGCTCGCACCCAACACACCCAGCATATCGGTCAGCACTTGTTTCACATCACCCACGATAGGCACATCGACCTTCACGCGCTTGGAGATACTGGCCGGATCGATATCGATGTGAATGATCGTGCGCGGAACCGAGGCGAAATGTTTCACATTGCCGATGACGCGATCATCGAAGCGCGCGCCAACCGCCAGCAATACGTCGCAATCCTGCATCGCCAAATTGGCTTCGTAAGTACCGTGCATGCCCAACATGCCGAGATTCTGTGTATCGGTCGCGGGATAGCCGCCCAAGCCCATCAGGGTGTTGGTGAGCGGGAATCCGAGTTTTCGCACCAACTCGGTCAATTGTGCGGACGCATCAGCCAGTACCACGCCGCCACCCGCATACACCATCGGGCGTTTAGCTTCGAGCAACAACTTAACGGCTTCTTTGACCTGCCCCATGTCGCCGCGCGTTTGCGGGTTATAAGAACGGATGCTGACGGACTCGGGATAGAGAAACTCGGTCTTGGTGTTGGATACATCCTTGGGGATATCCACCAGCACAGGGCCAGGGCGTCCCGACTTCGCCAGATAGAACGCCTTCTTCAGCGTAACCGCGAGGTCTTTGACGTCCTTGACCAAGAAATTATGTTTGACGCAGGGACGTGTAATGCCGACCGCATCGACTTCCTGGAAGGCATCTTCGCCAATATAGCTGGTGGGCACTTGGCCGCTGATGACCACCATCGGAATGGAGTCCATATAAGCGGTTGCGATACCTGTCACCGCGTTCGTCAGGCCGGGGCCCGACGTGACCAAAGCCACACCGACTTTGTCTGTGGAACGGGAATAGCCGTCTGCCGCATGCACGGCCGCCTGCTCGTGCCGCACCAATACGTGTTTCACTTTATCCTGTTGGAACATTGCGTCATAAATGAACAGCACTGCACCACCGGGATAGCCAAAAACGTACTCCACGCCCTCTTCCTGCAAACATTTGATGGTAATTTCTGCGCCGGTCAGTTCCATGAGCGAAAACCTATGAATTGCTTCGATTTAAAGACCGCGCAAGATAATGGCTGGCGGCGTTTTGGTCAACCCCAATCACGCCAAATCCCCCTGAAAACCCTTGTCTCTACAGGAATTTGTTATCATGCCGCGCCTTTAGGAGGCCACCCTGTCCACCCGCGAACAACTTTCCGAATTTCTTGCCAGTGCCGAGCGCAGAGCCTACAAACATGCGTTGTTTGCGGTGCGTGACGAGCATGTGGCACTGGACATCGTACAGGACAGCATGCTCAAACTTGCAGAACGCTACGGAGATAAACCGGCGGAAGAATTCCCCATGCTGTTTCACCGCATCCTGCGAAATACCATCACGGATCATTTCCGCCGCCAAAAAGTTCGCTCCTTCTGGTTCACTTTATTTTCTTCTTTTTCGCCCAAAAATGGCGAGGATGAATTCGACCCGCTCGACACCTTGCAAGACAGCCAGAATCAGAGTCAACCGGCACAACCGGATGCCGCGCTGCAACAGTCTCAAATATTGGCCGTGATTGAGGCTGCACTTACCCAACTTCCCGCGCGTCAACGGGAAGCGTTTCTATTGCGTTACTGGGAACAACTTGACACGGCTGAAACAGCACAGGTCATGGGCTGTTCCGAAGGTAGCGTAAAGACGCATTGCTCGCGTGCAACACACTCTGTGGCCGCAAAACTTAAAGAAAAAGGAATCGACCTATCATGGGAAACAAATTGATCCTGCGTGATATCGGAAAAATCCTGAGCCGTTCTATTACCCGGCTGGATAACGACACTCTGGACAAATTGCGTGATGCACGCCGCAATGCGCTGCAACACCAATTGACGGCAAAACATTCGCCCGTAACAGTCTGGCTCAGCCACCTGGGCCTGATCCATCATGACACTCATCCTTCCGGGCGCTTCCATAAGTCACACAACCTTGCCCTGGCGCTGCTGCTGGCGATGACGTTATCCGGTGGCGTGTATTATTGGCACTCTTCCCATGAACACGACCACAGCGAGATCGACATGGCAATCCTGACCGACGATCTCCCCGTTGAAATGTACGTCGACTAGCCTGAAGAATTTCTACCCATGTCCAAATACAAATCTAATTTTTGTTGCCTGCTCGTATTGATTTTCGCGTTACCGGCGATAGCAGTTGCCCAATCCTGGAGCAGCCTGAACTCCCAACAGCAGGTGGCACTTGCCCCGCTGGCGGCCACGTGGGACTCTTTGCCAGACAAGCAACAAGCAAGTTTTTTGGGGATCGCAAATCACTATCCAAAACTCAATACACAACAACAACACCGGCTACATTCACGCATGGAAACCTGGAGCAAACTTACGCCAGAGCAAAGGCAAGCTGCGCGTGAAAAATACAAAGCTTTCAGTAAAGTGCCACATGAAAAACGCGAGGAAGTGAAGAAAATGGTGCGCGAGCAACAAACCGGTACGGCGGCGAGCAGTGTATTCGCGCCCCCTTCACGCTGAACGTTACCGGCGTTCGCTGCGCCAAAGCAGGGTCAGCGCCAATCCCAGGAAAAGCCAAGTCATCGCCGCCGCACTCAACAGAGATGGCCACTCGTAGAGCGCCCCCAGATTGGCAAATAGCCGGCCGGCAAAATGGAAGCTAAGGCCCAGCACGACGCCCAAGAATATTTTGCTGCCAATTCCCCCCTCGCGCCGGTGGTAGGAAGAGAACGGCAGCGCCAGCAACATCATCACCAGCACCGCAAACGGATAGACCAATTTATTCCACATGGCGATATCGTAACGTCCCGTCTTCTGGTGGTTTTCGGCAAGGTGCTGGGTATATTGGTACAAATTCCAGGCCGACATCTTTTCCGGAACCACCATCAACACGCTTAGAATCTCCGGATTCAAAGATGAATTCCAATCCATTGCGGGGAGGTTGCTAACACTTGCGCCCTCGGCAGAAAACAGCGTCTGCCTGACGCCTTCCAGCGCCCACAACCGGGAGGATTTGAAGACAGCCCGCTCGGCGGCGGTGATACTGCGCAAGTGATAGGTATCATCGAACTGGTAGATACTCACATCCAGCAGCGAAGTGTCCGGCAAGACACTTCTTACATTGACAAAACTCCCCTCGTCTTTCACCCAAACTCCGGAACGAAATTCCCGCAAACTGATTTGCGCGTTTTGCGCCTTCAATTTGATGCGCTGAGCCAAGTGCTCGCTGGGAGGGGCGATCACCTCACCGAACACAAGGCACAGCACCAGCAGCGGAGCGCCGATCAACAAAAGCGAAGTTATCATTTGCTTCAATGAAACACCGGATGCCCGATATACGGTCAACTCGGAATTGGCCGCCATCTGCACCAATGCAAAAATAGTTCCGATTAGAACTGCCACCGGAAACAACTCGTAGATATGTCCGGGCAGGATCAAAACCACATAAATCAGCACATAGCTCAGGCTGTAATTGCCGCTGCCCATCTCATTCAATTGGCTGATCAGATCGAGCAAGGCGAATAGCATTAACAAAGCCGCGAACACCAATGCCACACTGAAATAGATCTCATGCGCGAGATAGCGTAGCAGCAGTCTCATTTTTTCCAGCGCCTCCACGAGAAAACGGAAGCTCGGTGGTAGAACAGTGCCAGCATCAGCGCGAACATCAGCAGATGCAGCCCCCACAATCCGGCGATCACCCCAATTTTTTCGCGCCCTACCCACGAGTTGGTCAGGCTGATCATGTTGTTGTAGAACATATAGAGGATCAGCGCGTTAATGAGATTCAATGATCGTCCCGCACGCGGATCGACATAACTGAGTGGAATCGCCAACAAGGCCAAGATCAGGGCGCTGAGCGGCAAACCAATGCGCCACTCCAACTCCGCCATGTTCCACGAGGTCGGATGCTGTAACAGGTAACGGGTCGAATAGGCTTTGAGATTGGGCAATTCCTGGCGTAATTCCACCGGCTCGATACGCATCGCATAACGTTCGAACTCGGCGATCTTGAAATTGGCTTGGCCGGGTATGCCCTCGTAGCGCGTGCCGTTGAGCAACACCAAAAATCGGTCGCCATTGGCGGCCGTTTCCTGAAATCCCTCTTTGGCTACCATCGTGCCGTCTTTGCCGTTTTGCACCGACTGCACAAAAATGTTGCCAACACGTTTTTTTTCGGTATCCACGTCTTCCAGGAAGAACACCCGATCCGCTTGTTTCGATTCTCTAAAAGCACCCGGTGTGGCGGCAGAAACATCATCACGGCTGTCCAGTCTGCGTTTATATTCGTCCGCCTTGGACAGCGCCCAAGGTGATAACACCAGACTCATCAACGCAATCAACGCCACCACCGGCAAGGCATACGCCATCACCGGACGTATCCAACGGGTGAGTCCGATGCCGCTGGAGAACCACACCACCATCTCTCTGTCGCGGTAACAGCGCGATAACGTGATCAGAATTGAAAGGAACAAACTGACCGAAAGCAGCACCGGCAGATAATTCAGCGAACTGAATCCCAGCATCACCATAATGCCGTCCACCGCCAACAATCCGCTGACCGACTCACTGAGAAAGCGGATCAACTGGGTGAACAAAACGATGCCCAACAACACCGAGAAAACCAGCAAGCCCACACTGGCAAATTCACGCACCAAGGACCAATAGAAGATGCCGCGCACCTTGCGTGATCTGCGCTTCTTTGACTTTTGGTCTGTAGATTGCGGATAATCCGTCATTAAGAAAATTACTGGTAGATAAGGAGTAGCGCGTGGAATTTAGCATAAAACAAGGCAATCCGGACTCGTTGAAGAGCGGCTGTGTCGTAGTGGGTGTGTTCGAAGATGGCAAATTGTCCGCCGCCGCAAAACTTCTCGACAAGGCGGCGCAACATGCGCTGAGTGACGTCGTGACACGCGGCGACATGAATGGCAAGGCCGCATCCACCCTGCTTCTGCACAAAATTTCCGGCATCGCTGCCGAGCGTGTTTTGCTTGTTGGTCTGGGCAAAGCAGAGGAACTCAACAATAAAACCTGCACAGAAATATTGCGCGCAGCTTTCGTTGCCTTGAACGCCACTGCCGCCAAAGATGCAGCGTTGTATCTCTTTGACGAAGGTGTCGGCAAAGACGCTGAGTGGGTCATCAAACAAGCCGTGTTTGCCGCAGAAGAGCAGGCATTCCGTGCCGATGAACTGAAGAGCAAACCCGCCAAAGTCGCCACGCTGAAGCACATCACTTTCGCCTCGCTGGACAAGCCTGCAACCACCCTGAAAAAGGCACTCGACCAAGCAGCCGCCACGGCACGGGGCATCTCGCTCGCCAAAAACCTCGGCAACTTGCCGGGCAACATTTGCACCCCGACCTACCTTGCCGCCAAAGCGCTGGCGTTGGGCAAAGAACACAAAAGCATCAAGACCACCGTGCTGGAAGAAAAAGACATGCAGAAATTGGGCATGGGTTCGTTCCTTTCCGTCACCCGTGGCAGCGAGCAGCCCGCCAAACTGATCACGCTGGAATACGCCGGTGCGGCCAAGACGCAAAAGCCCATCGTGCTGGTCGGCAAGGGAATCACCTTCGACAGCGGCGGCATCTCGCTCAAGCCGGGCGCCGAGATGGATGAGATGAAATATGACATGTGCGGCGCCGCCAGCGTGCTCGGAACGCTGCAGGCCATCGCCGAAATGGGACTCAAACTCAACGTGGTCGGCGTGATCCCGACGTGCGAGAACTTGCCCAGCGGTACAGCCACCAAACCCGGCGACATCGTTACCAGCATGTCCGGTCAGACCATCGAAATCTTGAACACCGATGCCGAAGGCCGCCTCATTTTGTGTGATGCGCTCACCTACTCGGCAAAATTCAAACCCGACACCGTGATCGACATCGCCACACTTACCGGCGCCTGCGTCATCGCGCTGGGCCATGTCGCCAGCGGCCTGTTCAGCAACCAGGACGAACTCGCCAAAGAACTGCTGGCCGCAGGCGAACAAGCACACGACCGTGTATGGCAACTGCCTTTGTGGGAAGACTATCAACCGTTGCTGGACAGCAACTTTGCCGACATGCAAAACATCGGCGGACGCGCGGGCGGCACCATCACCGCCGCCTGTTTCTTGGCGCGTTTCACCAAAGACTATCGCTGGGCACACTTGGACATCGCGGGTACAGCATGGTTATCTGGCAAACAAAAAGGCTCAACAGGTCGCCCGGTACCTTTGCTCACGCAATACCTCATCAACCGCGCAGCAAAATAGT
>CAZRZH010000025.1:0-25839 GCA_964604485.1 uncultured Sideroxydans sp. | reverse complement strand
GCCCAATACCGCGAGCGTCGATACAGCCAATCCCACACCGATCTTCAGCGCATTGATTCCGCGCAGGAAAGCGATTCTCAGCACACCCAGTAGCAACAAGGCCAATCCTGCCGCAAAACCTTCGTCGGCACGCTGCATGGCGCGCCCGTTTTTCAGATTGTCTATAGCCGTTGCCAACATCTCGATGCCCGGATACAAACTGGATATCGGTGTCGCGCGCACATCATGCAATCCCGTGGCCGCCGTGCCGATGATGACGATTTTGTTTTTCAGTTCATCACCATCACGTTGCGTTTGTTCGCGATTGAAATCGGCAAACAAATCGGCATAGGAAATATGTTTGAAGGCGCCGGGTTTGCCGCGCCAAGCCAGGATCGTGTCCGCCTGTTGCGGCACGGCATAACCCAGGTCTTGTCCCACGCGCGCAGGCAACGAGGGGATGAGCCAGCCATAAGCATCGGTGAATAATTGATAGCGGCGTCCCACACCATCGGCATCTTCCGAAAAATTGATGCTGCCGCTGCGCCAAAACACCGGATCGATCGCCAGCGGAGGCAACAGTGCAATGTGCGCTGTGTCGTCGGCATGTTCGGTGCGAACCAAACCCAGCAACGGCGCCACTTGTACAGCGGGTGCGCCCTGTCCATCATTTGCCGCATCGCGGCGCACCAAAGGGAAATACACGTTGTTCAAACCTTGCAGCGCCTGATTGAAAGCACGGTCGCTGTCGGGCCTGAATTCGTCGCGCTCGCTGAACAAGATATCGAACACGATGGCTTTGGGCTGCTGCCTGGCGATACCGCGCACCAGCTCGCCATGCACCGCACGCGGCCACGGCCAGCTTCCCGCCTCGTTCTGCATATTGGCCAGACTGGCATCGTCGATGTCCACGATGACAATGTCCGGGTCGGGTGCAAGTTGCACAGCATGGCTGCGCACGAACCAATCGGATAGCCGGTTTTCCAGCGGGGTTAACGCATGCAACCAAAGCAACTCCGTCGCTGCGAGCAACACAAACAGCAGACCGATGCGCAAGGTGATCTGCCTGGATTGGGATTGGCTGGAATTGTCCATGAGTTATTCTGCCTGATTTCGCATGAAGTCGGCCACTTTGGAAAGTGCATCCGTAAGCTCCCTGCGCAACACTTCGTCCTCCACGACATCCTGCATCGCCTGGGTCATACACAACATCCACTGGTCGCGTTCGGCATCCCCGATAGAAAATGGCAGATGCCGCTGGCGCAAGCGCGGGTGGCCGAATTTCTCCACGAACAATTGCGGCCCGCCCATCCAGCCGGAAAGGAACATGAACAGTTTGTCCTCGGAATTTTTCAGGCTGATGTGATGCATCTTGCGGATGCGGTGTGCTTCAGGAAGCTCGTCCATCAGATGATAGAAGCGTTGCACCAGAGCGCGCACTTTCTGCTCGCCGCCGATGCGTTCGTAATGGGTACGGGTGTCGTTACTGATTTGCATCTGCTTGCTCCGAAAAGAAACGTGACCTCAATTCTTCGATACCGACGTTGCGCAACACTTCGTCCAACCGCTCCGCTGCACGTTTGCGCGGCAGGTCTTTGTAACTGGCGATGATGAGTTCATTTTTCATCGAGTGTTCCCACCCCACCAACTCGGTCACCGTCACTTGGTAGCCGTGCGCTTCCAGTTGCAGGCAGCGCAACACGTTGGTGAGGTGGCTGCCGAATTCACGGGTATGGATGGGGTGTCGCCAGAGTTCGGTGAGCGCTTCTTTTGCAAGTTGTTTGCCTTTGTTCCTGCGCAGCGTTGCCGCAACTTCGGCCTGGCAACACGGCACCAGAACGATGTGGCTGGCGTGTTTCTTCAGCGCAAAATGGATCGCGTCATCGGTCGCCGTATCGCAGGCGTGTAACGCCGTCACCACCTCCACCTTGGCGGGCAATTTGTCCGAGACAATCGAATCGGCCACCGACAAATTCAGAAACGACATTCCGCTGAAACCGAGCTGTTGCGCGAGTTCACGCGAATGTTTGACCAATTCCTCGCGCGTCTCGATGCCGTATATATGCGAGGCATCTTTCAAGGCTTTGAAAAACAGGTCATACAGAATGAATCCCAAATACGACTTGCCCGCGCCATGATCCACCAGCGTGATTGCGCCCTTTTTTGACTGCACATCCAATAGCAGCGGTTCGATGAATTGATACAAGTGATACACCTGCTTCAATTTGCGGCGCGAGTCCTGATTCATCTTGCCGTCGCGCGTCAGGATGTGCAGTGCCTTCAGCAGCTCTATCGATTGGCCGGGGCGGATTTCCGGATATTCTGCGGGAGTGGTTTTTTTCATGACGCAGATTTACCTTGTTTTCGGATTCTTGGCAACGGTGACAACTCACCCAGGATGGAAGCGGGAAGTGGGGGTAATTGATTGCAAATCTGTGTCGCCAGCACTTCTGCCGCTAGGCCGGCACTCAGCAGTCCGCGCGTGCCGTGGGCGAGACTGCAATACAGATTCTCCTGCACCTTGCCTACCATCGGCATCGAGCCGGGTGCGGAACAACGCACCGAGGCCCGGCCGACCAGTCCGAATAATCCGCTCGCCCCAGGTTTCGTCATTCCCGCGCAGGCGGGAATCCAGTTGTTTAAATAATCCGCGCAAAGCGCGTCAGAATTTGCGTTTCGTCCGCTAGGCGAGTCAGTGTAATTTGCTGGATTCCCGCCTTCGCGGGAATGACGATCTAAAAGATTCTTTAGCGTTAATGCCTGATGTAATGCCGGTGCATACGCTGCAAGCTTCGCCAAATTCTCCGCATGATCGGTGTCCCGTACTTCAGTCGATTCATCTTCGAAAGTGTGCGTCGCGCCGACAACATGGATGCCTTGCACTGCCGGGGCGCAATATCCATCACCGCACACCACTGTCTGTAGCGCCAAGCTTGAGAGAGTTTGCGGCACGATGCTGATCTGGCCGCGCACGGGCGTGAGCGGGAATTGTGAGAATTGCGCGAACTGTTTTGCTGCGTGGGCACAACACAGCACCAAAATTTCGCTCGTCTCCGTCCATGAATTGCCGTTGCTGTCGTGCCCTTGCAGTTGCCAAGCAGTGCCGATTTGTTCAAAAGTCTCGACTCTATGTCCCAGCAGTTGGGTGATTAACTCATCGCTGGCCAACGCCGCGCACACTGCAGGTGGCACGACCCAGCCGCCTGCGGGAAACCACACGCCGCCGAATTGCATCGCGACACTGGCCAGTCGTCCCGCTTGTTCGGCATCCACAAATTGCATGAGGTGCTCGGGCCATGACGATTCTGCCAAACGCGAGAGGCGCTTTTGCTCCACGGCATTGCAGGCCAGTTGCAGCAAACCACATTCAGCACGGCTCACGCCATCCACCTGCAACACTGCGTCAAACAAACTAAGCGCATGGCCATAAGCTGCCAAAACAAATTGATACGAAAGATTGTCACTCGCACCAAAACGCGCATGCAGGATGCCGCGCGGATTGCCGGAAGCACCTGCGGCGAGTTGCGGCGCACGATCAATTAACGTGACACGGATGCCGCGTTGGGCGAGTGCGTGTGCAGCGGCACAACCTGCAATGCCGCCGCCGATGATGATGGCGTTACGTGGGGTTCTATGACGTGTAGCTGATTGCGGAGGGTGCTCCCCCATCCCAACCCTTCCCCCGGCGGGAGAAGGGCTTAACCTCCCTCTCTCATCGGAATAGGGACTGAGGGTGGGGGAATCCGCTGCGCCTACCAACTCGCCTCGGAGCATCTCGTGCTTGGACCCGAAGCCCTGAATTCTTTCCACTTCAAATCCTGCTTGTTGCAAACCGCGCCGCACCCAACCCGCGCTGGTGTAAGTCGACAGAGTGGCGGTAGTGCGCGAAGCACGGGCAACGTCCAGCATCACTCCGACGCTCCACATGTCCGGATTCTTGGCGGGAGAAAAACCATCCAGAAACCATGCGTCTACGCTGGCCGCAGGCAGTTCACTCAGAGCTTGCGCAACGTCACAAATCGCCAGCGTCAAACGTATGCGGCCCCCCGCAAAACTCCAACGGTTCCATCCGGGCACACGCCGCCGCCAGCAAAGCAACAGGCTTTCGGTCAACTCGCGTAGTTCCGGCCACAAGTCCAGTGCGCCCCGCAAGTCCCCCTCATCCAGCGGAAATTTTTCGACACTGAAAAAATCCAGACTCGCGCCCACAGGAGCCGTGTCTTCGAACAATTGCCAAGTACACAGAAAATTCAAAGCGGTGCCGAATCCTGTTTCACCCACACAAAAACTGTCACCTGTTGCCAAGGTTGTGAAGCGTTTTGGCAAGTCATTGCCCCGTAGAAAGACATGGCGCTTTTCCTCCAAGCCGGAATCGGCTGAATAGAAAATATCGCCAAAATGTTCGGAGAAAGGTTGTCCGTCTTTCCAGGCTAACATCGAATCGATCCCACAAAATGATTCCGGCGGGTTAAGCCCGCCGGAGTTTCAAAAACGTTTTGCCCAAAACTTATTTGGCTGCCGCGTCTTTTTCACACTTCTTGATGGATGCGGCCTTGGCAGCACCTGCCAGCGGTTTGCCATCTTTACTTACAGCTTTGTCTGCACAGCTACCGGCAACAACCGGGGCGGCAGAATCTTTCTCACATTTCTTGATGGATGCAGCCTTGGCGGCCCCGGCCAATGGCTTGCCATTCTTGTCCACGGCCTTGTCTTCGCAAGGTGTCGCAAATGCGGTAGTAGCAACGAACAACGAAACGATTGCAGCAATGATCAGATTACGCATGATAATTTTCCTCTTTGTAAATTTCAGTTGACGAGAGCTTCTTCAACCGGTGGCGATTATACATTTCACAACTCTGGATTAGGAACGCTTGATAGGAACTATCAATGCCTATTCAAACACTGGCCTTGCTGTGATATCTGGAGCACGCCTGGCAGGATGTGCGGTGATAAGTGTGGATGAGTGCTACTTCAATTTAATGCTTCATCATCTGCATCTGCATCGGCCGATGCTGATTCATGGCAGGCATTGGACGCCGCAACGGGTCTGGATGCCCCGATCGGTTATGTCTCATCTGCCCGGGCATTGACTGCGTCATACCTGCATTGTGTTTGCGATCCTTCTGCTCAAACATGACACCCAACATGCTGCCAACAACCGCAGGGCGTCGCATTATCTCGATACGTTGCGCCCGTAAACGGCGGCCTGCTTGCATTTGCCCGGTGACGCGAACCAGGTGGCCTTGTTTAAGTTGACCCATGCCCCCGCCAGCTACCGAGGTTGAACTTGAATAGTCAACATCAAATCCACTGATTTGCATTTGCTTCTCGTCCGCCCGATGCATAACCAGGCCTTCAACCACCACCTGCTTGCCGTGTCCGGCAAAATGCAGGGAAGGATCTTGCTGTGTGCTATCTGCATGGAATTGCCGACCGTCCCATTTTCCCTTAAGCAGAACTTCCGTACCCACCACCAACGGTGACTCTCCCACCTGAACCGGCGTGCCGGAAACCGCATATTGCCCGGAGCTATCCCTCTCAACCACGCCGACGATACTGGCGACCGACATATCGTGTCCTATCTCAATGTGCGTAGCGATGATTTCGTTAGTCGCATTTCGATAACCGCTCACTTTGAGTGGCGTGCCGACGGTTATCTGCTGAATGGCTGCGGTTTCACCGAGCCTCGTCGCCCCATTCAACCTGACTTTTTGACCCATGACTTCAATCAAACCCTCCTCGACTTTTGCAAAAGTCACCGGCCCTTCGACTGCGTTGAGGATGTCGATTGCGCGCGCCAACATTCCATTCTTGGCATCTACAGCATCAATCGCGATAACCTGCCCGATGGCCAGTTTATGAATACCCGCCGCTACGCCGTTGCTGCTCACTTGCGTCGCATCGTCATAATTCACTTCAAGACCGTTAATGCACACACTGGCAAATCCGGTAATGGTCCCAACGATTCCCGTTCCGCCGATGCCGCCCTTGGCTAGGGTGCCCGTACCGCCAATCCCCCCCTCGCTTGCAACGCCATTTTGTATAAGCGGAATCCCGGTTCCACCGATTCCACCTTGCGTTTCGACACACGCGGCCAACACGACGCCGGGCATGAGGATCAACAACAAGCACAGCGACCTCGTCGTTTGTACAAGAGCATGGCGTAAGGTGTTCATTTTTTCTTTTCTCCGGACACCGGCTCGCTATAAAAATACAGTCCGCAGGTGAAACGCTGGCGCGGTGTGGCCTCTTGCGCATCACGCTCTTCCAAGCGCATTGCCGACTGGTTAAGTGTTTTCAGCATATTGCTGCCCAACTGCTGCGCCTGTGCGTTTAACTCATCAATACTCGATTGAGACAAATCATCGTAATAGACGCTGCGCTCCAGCCACGGCGCGCCATCGCCCACCAGGTTATGCGTGGCCGCAGCGGCATGGTCATGCAGATTGTGTGCAAAGAAGTAGAGTTTTTCTTCCAGACCTTCTTTGGGAATGAAGGCCTCTGTGCTGAGGACTACCCGGTCTTTGTCGTCCAGGCTGACGATGCCCAAGCGTAACCACTCATCAAGCACGACACGCGCCCGAATGTCTTTGCTGCGACTCGAAACCAGACGTTCAAAGGACACCTCGCTATCGGAACTCGAAAGGCGCGGTAACGCACGCGGCCGCCCCTCGGCATCCACGAAGGGCGGCTGCTCCAGCCAGGCCGCCACAAGCTGCGCCCCCACGGAAATGACTTCCGGCATGAGCATGTCTGCATCACTGTTGTGATTGCGCAAACGTTTGACATCCTTGCGATGCACCCCCGTCAACAGGCTGATGCGGCTATCCGTCGAAGCGTTTTCTCCGAGTCTAAACTCCTTGTCCGCCACCTCAACAAACACCCCCTTGAGTAACTCGGCGATATACGGAAAAGTGATTCCGCTGGACAGCATCAGCCGCACCAGCGGATGCAGTACACGCTTGATTGCTCTAACCAGAATCGGCGATATGTCAGGGTTGTTCATAGTCATCAATGATGCGGATTGTTCAGAGTGTAATCCAAAACGCTTGACGTGGGATTATTTTACACACACAATACGTCCGCTTGTGGGAATATTTCCCACTCGCATAAAATCCAGGAGACCCAAATGAAACAAACAATATTGATCGCAGGAATGATGTTCGCATTTTCTACCGTGGCGATGGCGGCCGGCATGGGTGCAGGCAATATGAGCGCAGCCGACAAAGCGGCCATGCACAACAAAATGAGTACGATGAGTGCAGCCGACAAAGCCGCCATGCGTTCCAGCATGGGCGCGGGCAATGTTGGCGGGGCAGGCATGAATCATGGCACGGGCAGCATGGGCAAAGGTGCGATGACGGGTCAAGGCGTGCACGGCACACCTAACCAGAACCACGATGCCGCACAGCACGCGGCAATGCAAAACACAGCAGCCACCGCGACACCTGTTCAGGCTCAATAACACCGACGAGCCATCCGCTTGCGGGTGGCTCAACTATGCGGAGAAATCGAATGAAATATCTGATGACACTATTGCTGTTGATTTTTTTGCAAGGCTGTATGTTGATCGGCAAACATGGCGAACACGGCAGGATGAAACACAACAAGGCAGCTGATAGAACTGCGCATCAGCACTAAGGAAGAAAAATGAAGCGAAGAACATTCTTGAAGTTAACTGCCAGTGCCGCAATTGTGCAATTGACTGGATGCGGGGGCGGGGTGATGGGGATGGGAAACGGAATGGGCGGCATGTCCAGTGACCGCACGCTTGGCAACGCATTGCAAGCGCCCAGCCCGTTGGCAATCCCGAATCTTCTGACAGGCACCACATTCGATCTTTCGCTACAAACCGGAAGCATGGCATTCCTGGCAGGAAAAACTACCTCCACTTACGGCATCAACGGCAATTATCTGGGGCCAGCCCTCAAAGTCAGAAACGGGGATCTTGTCACCCTGAATGTCACCAATAATCTGACGGAAGCAAGCACCTTGCATTGGCATGGAATGCACCTCCCGGCACACATGGACGGTGGGCCGCATCAACTTATACAACCCGGCACAACTTGGACAGCTGCGTTTACAGTCAATCAAAAAGCGGGAACGAACTGGTTTCATCCCCACGTGGAAGGCCAAACTGGGCGGCAGGTTTATATGGGATTGGCTGGACTGCTTATCGTGGAAGACACCGACACAGACACCTTGGATTTACCGAGGACTTGGGGAGAAGACGACATCCCGCTCATTTTCCAGGACCGGCTATTCAATACTGACGGTAGTTTTAGCTACCTGCCAAACATGCAGGATCAAATGTCAGGAATGAAAGGTGATACCTTGCTGTGCAATGGCACGGTCAACGCAGTGCTTGCTTTGCCTGCCAAGGAAGTGCGCTTGCGTCTTCTCAACGGGTCCAACGCGCGAGTCTATAACCTGGCATTCGGCGATGGACGAGCCTTCCAACAAATCGCCACAGACACTGCCTTGCAAGAAACGCCGACCCGCTTGCTTGCCCTGAAATTAAGCCCCGGCGAACGCGCAGAGATCGTGGTGAATTTAGCCGCCGACAACGGCAAGTCATTGGTACTACTGGACAGCAATAGTGGCGCCACGCTGGTCACCTTGAATATCAACAAAGTACCTGCAAGCATGACTACCTTGCCTGCAACACTCACTACCCTGCCCAAATTGAGCCCGGCTTCTGCGGTCCGAACGCGCACTTTCAATCTTTCCATGAACATGGGAATGGGAAGCGCAATGGGATTTCTGATCAACGGAGTGGCGATGGACATGAACCGTATCGACCAGTCCCTGAAACTGAATGACATCGAAATTTGGGAAATCACCAACACGATGAACCTCACCCATAACTTCCATGTTCACGGAACACACTTTTATATACTGGAGCGCAATGGCAGCGCCGCCAATGTGGCCGCCTATGAAAACGGTTACAAAGATGTGCTGCTGCTGAATCCGTATGACAGCGTCAAAATCATTATTCAGATGACCGACTACGCCACCGATGCAATGTCCCCCTATATGTTCCATTGCCATATTCTGGAACATGAAGATCGCGGAATGATGGGGCAGTTTATTGTCGTATAAGCGAAAACACGGCACATATATCGCATCAGAAATTATGCACAACACAAAGAAGGAGTAGCAAAGATGAAACGGTATCAAACAGGAGAAGTAACGTTGCTGGTTATTGTGATGGTCGGAATGATGGCCTGGATGGTCAGCGGACGCATGGGCATGATGGGTCACTCTGCCGAACATGAAGTAGCTAAAGTCACTCCATCCGGTAGTGAAACCAACAAACCAGCAAGCGAACCCGCATCACACCAACATTAATTCGGTGTGACACACCCAGAAGCACACAGCGAAATACTACCGTGGGCTTCGCTAAAAAATACGAGATGGGAAAAACATGCAAAAAATAATCACCTCTGGATGGATCGCGATTGCAGCGATTCTCTCCTTTCCTGCCCAAGCCGAAGGCACATTTAATCTGTCCGTCGGTTCCGAATACACCAGTGGAAAATATGGCGCGGCCACCTCCACCAATGTCTGGTTCTTTCCTGTCACCGCCAGTTACCAGATGAACAACGCGTCTGTCAGCCTGACTGTCCCCTATGTACGTATTACCAGTTCCGGTGATGTTATCGGTGCCATCGGAAACCAGTTACAGATGAATGGCGGCATGAGTGGCGGAACTAACAGCTCGCGCCGCACGACTGCCGGCTTAGGCGACGTTGTGCTGTCAGCAACGCAAAATATCTATGCGAATACAGAACATGACTGGGCAATCGATATGGCGGGCAACATCAAGTTTGGCACGGCAGATAGCACTAAAGGTCTGGGGACGGGCAAGAACGACTACTCAATTCAAGCTGACTTCTCGAAATATTTTGAAGGTACTGATTTATTCGGCACGGTCGGCTGGCGCAAGATGGGTAATCCCGACGGAATTTTCTTTAACAACCCTTGGTTCACCTCGGTCGGGGCGGGCTACTCTCTCACGCAATCCACGCGCATCGGCCTGGCTTACGACTTCCGCCAAACTTTGATTGACGGCACGGCAAATTTTTCAGAATTACTCGCCTTCGCCAATTACAACGTTTCAGACAAAACTAGAATTCAAATGTATTTACTCAAAGGTTTTACCGATAACAGCCCTGATTTTGGTATGGGCACAACGTTGAACTTGAGCTATTAGCCGACTGATTGACTATCGCACTGCTCTTTGACACACTACGCCCATGTCCCGCCTCTCCAGAAAATTCGTTGCCATCCTGATGCTGCTGTGGCTGCCGCTGTTCAGCGGCAACGCACTCGCGGTTTCAGTGTCCATGCAACTGCAACGCGGCGACTGTCATCAGGCGACAACAATTCAGGTGATGGCGCACGATGAGATGGGCGAACATCATCAACATCACGGCGAAACGCCTGCCGTTGCGGATGAACAAACCCCTTCCTGCAGCGCGTGCGGTGTGTGTCATCTGGCCTGCACCGGCTATCTAACCGTACCCGATGTGGACACGGTGGCGATACAAACCGCCACCCGTGAAATCACTCCCTATCTGCTCACCTACCACTCTTTCACCTCTGCCCCACTGCTCCCGCCTCCCCTCGTTCGCGCCTAACGCGGGACGAGTCCGTCTGTTGTTTGCATAGCCTGACCTTCGTCCCGTTTTATGCGGCAGTCGTTAACGACTGTCCCCTTGCATTGCAATTGCAACAGGATGCGGAACATGAAACCACTTTTACCGTTTTACATGATGCTATGCGCACTCTGGCTTACACCCGCCTGCGCCACGGATGAACCGCCACTGGGCAGCAACCTGAACGGCTTACTGGACTACGCGCGTGAGCACAATCCCGAACTGGCCGCCTCACGTTTTGAGGCTGTAGCTGCGCTGGAACGGACCGAACCTGCCGCCGCTTTGCCCGACCCGGTGTTGCGCGCCGAGTTGATGGACATCACCAACCAAGGCACGACCAGCCCGCGTTTGCTGCCCACGCAGGTCGGTGCAACGCGTTATCTGCTGATGCAGAGTGTGCCCTGGTTTGGCAAACGCGATTTGCAACGCGACGTCGCCAACGCGCAACGGACGCAAGCCGACGCACGTGTTGCTGAAAGTTGGACGGAGTTGGCCAGCCGAATCAAAGTGGTTTACGCCATGCATTTCGCCGCGACCGCCAGTGAGCGGCTGGCGCAACAGACATTGGCATTGCTGGATAATCTGGAACAGATCGCCCAGACGCGTTATGCCAACGGCCTCGGCACACAGCAGGATGTAATCCGCGTGCAGGTCGAAAAAACCCGGTTGCGCGGCGAATTGATCGCGCTGCAAAACGAGGTCCACCATACCCATGCCCGTCTCAACGCGCTGTTGTCACGCCCCGTTAACTCACCCCTGGCAGAACCGGCACAACTGCGACAGCTACCGCCTGTCGCAACACTGGACGAACAGGTTTTGCTGGAACGATTGCGGGCACGCAATCCGCAGTTGTTGATCGCCGAAGCGAACATCCAGTCTGCCGAGAAGAGCCGTGATTTGGCGTATTTCAATCGTTATCCCGGATTCGCTCTGGGCATCGCGCCCACCCAGGCCGGCAACGCGATCAAGAGCTGGGACTTGATGCTCGAATTCAACATCCCGCTGCAACAAGGTTCACGACGCGCGCAGGAACACGAATCGGAAGCGATGCTGGCTGCCTCGAACGCGCGTAAACAAGCGTTGCTGAATCAGACACAGGCAGACTTGTCGGAAAACCTCTCCTCACTGGAAGCCACACGCCGCACCGAAGCGTTGATCACGACCCGCCTGTTGCCGCAGGCCGAACTCACTTACCAGGCGGCACTGGCGGGTTACGAGACCGGAAAAGTGGATTTCGCCATGCTGATCGAGGCACAAAAACAAATCTTGCAATCACGCCAGCAACAACTGCAAGCGCAAACCGAAATGCAATTGCGCTTGGCTGACATCGAAAAATTATTGGGGGACTCACTATGAACCGCTTGGGCAAATCGATCTTGGGAGTACTGCTGTTATTAGGTATCGCGGCAACAGCGTACTGGATGGGCACGCGAGCTCCTCACGCTGCAAATGAAACGAAGCGCAGTGAACCGGCTGGACGAAAAGTGCTCTACTACCGCAACCCGATGGGCTTGCCGGACACTACACCCGTGGCGAAGAAAGACCCGATGGGCATGGATTACGTGCCGGTGTATGTGGATGAAACACTGTCCGGCACCCAACTCCATCTCAGTCTCGACAAGGTGCAAAAACTGGGCGTGAAGAGCGAAGCCGCAACGCTGAGAAAATTACACAAGACGCTGCGCGTCACTGGGCGCATCGAGATCGACGAACGGCGCACCTACACTATCGCGCCAAAATTCGAAGGTTGGGTGGAACATCTCTATGTGAATACCACCGGACAAGTTGTAAGCAAGGGGCAGACACTGTTCGACGTGTACAGTCCGGAACTGGTCTCGGCACAACGCGAACATGTTTTGGCTTTGCAAGGATTGGCGTCGCTTAAAGATGCGGATGACGAAGCCCGAAACGACATGCAGCAGCTCGTCGATGCCAGTGCTTCGCGCCTGAAAAACTGGGATATCACGGGCGGCCAATCCGCTGCAGCTGGTAGCGCCGGGACACGGCCGCTTGCAACTTTCCGTGCGCCCGTCAGCGGCATCGTGTTGGAGAAGAAAGCCGTGCAAGGCATGCGTTTCATGCCCGGCGAAATGTTGTACCAAATCGCCGACCTGTCCACCGTTTGGGTCATCGGCGAAGTAGCGGAACAGGACATCGGGCAGGTACTGCTGGGCGGTCAAACACAGGTCGGGGTAGACGCCTATCCGGATCGCTCATTCAACGGAAAAGTGGATTTCATCTACCCGACACTGAACAGCGCAACGCGCACGGTGCAAGTGCGCATGGAAATCTCCAACCCGAAAGGTCTACTCAAGCCCGCCATGTTTGCCAACGCGTTGATCACTGTGGGCAAGGACGCCAAAGTGCTGACCGTGCCGACCTCGGCGGTGATCGACAGCGGCACACGGCAAGTGGTGCTGGTGCGGCTGACTGAAGGACGCTTCGAACCACGCACGGTGAGTCTCGGCAGTCGCAGTGAAAACTATATCGAGGTGCTGAGCGGCGTCGGAGCAGGCGAACAGGTGGTGACCTCCGCCAACTTCCTGATCGATGCGGAGAGCAACTTGAAGGCGGTGTTGGGCGGTTTGTCAGCCGATACACAACCCGCCGTTGTAGGCCGGGATTCATCCCGACAAGTCGGACTGAAGTCCGACCTACCCACTGTCAGCCATCCTGCACAAGGCATCCTCGAAGCCATCAATGAAGACGGCTCGGTGAGCATCACGCACGATCCCATCCCCGCGCTCAAGTGGCCGGCCATGACCATGGACTTCGCGCTGGCGAATCCGTCCCTGGCGACCAACATCAAGCCAGGTAGTGCAATCAGCTTCGAGATCGTCGAGCGCGGCGAAGGTGAATGGGTGATCACCAAGCTGCAAGCGCAGCACGAGGGACACTGATATGTCGAACTCAAAAATCCACATCCCCGTCATTCCCGCGCAGGCGGGAATCCAGTTGATTGAAGAGTCCACGCAAAGCGTGTCGACATGCGGTTTTGTCCGCTACGCGGGCTATGCATATGAGCTGGATTCCCTCCTGCGCGGGAATGACGAAGCAGAAGGAGGCGGGCCATGCTGAACTCAATCATCGAGTGGTCGGCAAAGAACCGCTTCCTGGTTCTCCTCGCCACACTGTTCATCACACTGGCCGGCATCTATACGCTGGTGAAGATACCGCTGGACGCGCTGCCCGACTTATCTGATGTTCAGGTGATCGTCTATACCGAATATCCGGGGCAGGCGCCGCAGGTGGTGGAAGATCAGGTGACCTATCCGCTCACCACCGCGATGCTGTCTGTGCCTAAATCCAAAGTGGTGCGCGGCTTCTCCTTCTTCGGCGCCTCGTTCGTGTATGTGATCTTCGAGGACGGCACCGACATCTACTGGGCGCGTTCGCGTGTGCTGGAATATCTCAACAGCATCGCGGGGCGCATGCCCAAAGGTGTCTCGCCGCAACTGGGGCCGGACGCGACCGGCGTGGGCTGGGTATATCAATACGCGGTGCTGAGCGAAAAACACAACCTCGCCGAACTGCGCACGATGCAGGACTGGTATCTGCGTTATCAACTGACCAAAGCACACGGCGTGGCGGAGGTCGCTTCTGTCGGCGGTTTCGTGCAGCAGTATCAGGTGACGGTCGATCCGTTGAAACTGCGTGCTTACGGCATCCCGCTGAGTAAAGTCTCGCAGGTGATCCGCGAAAGCAACCGCGATGTCGGCGGACGCGTGGTGGAGATGGCCGAGACCGAATATATGGTGCGCGGCAAAGGCTATCTGCACGGCAAGAGCGATATCGAAAATCTGGTGGTGAAAGCCGAACGCGGCACACCGGTGCTGCTGCGCGACATCGCGCGTGTCGAGCTGGGGCCGGATGAGCGGCGCGGTCTGACCGAACTCAACGGTGAGGGTGAAGTGGTGTCCGGCATCGTCATGGCGCGTTACGGACAGAACGCGCTGGAAGTGATCGAAAACATCAAATCAAAAATTGCCGAAGTATCTGCCGGCTTGCCGGACGGAGTAAGCCTACAAGCAGTGTATGACCGCTCCGAATTGATCCAACGCGCCATCTCCACACTCAAACAAACGTTGTTTGAAGAAGGTCTGATCGTCGCGCTGGTGTGCATGGTGTTCCTGATGCATGCGCGCAGCGCGCTGGTCGCCATCGTGATGTTGCCCATCGGCGTGTTGATGGCCTTTATCGCCATGCGTTTTCTGAATCTCAATTCAAATATCATGAGCCTGGGCGGCATTGCCATCGCCATCGGTGCGATGGTGGATGCGGCGATCGTGATGATCGAAAATGCGCACAAACATTTGGAGAGGCTGGAGCAATCAGCAGATGTTCAAAGAGTGTTCCCCCTCCCCAACCCCTCCCCCGAAGGGAGAGGTGCTTTGCTCCCTTCCCCCGCCGGGGATGGGGGAACGCTTTTTGATGCTCGCGCCCAAGCCATCCTTGCCGCCTGCAAAGAAGTCGGCCCTTCTCTCTTTTTCTCGCTGCTCATCATCACCGTCTCCTTCCTGCCCGTGTTCACGCTGGAGGCACAGGAAGGCCGTTTGTTCGCGCCGCTGGCTTTCACCAAGACTTTCGCCATGGCCGGTGCAGCTCTGCTCTCCGTCACGTTGGTGCCGGTGCTGATGCTGCTGTTCATACGCGGCAACATCAAAGCGGAAGCAGAAAATCCGCTGAACCGCTGGCTGATCGCAGGCTATCGCCCGCTCATCGCTGGCGTTTTACGCCGCAAGAAAACCACGCTCGCCGTCGCCGCGCTGGCCTGCTTGGCAAGCCTGTATCCCGCGCTGAAGTTGGGCAGCGAATTCATGCCGACGCTGAATGAAGGCACACTGTTCTACATGCCCGCATCAATGCCCGGTATGTCAGTGACCAAAGCGGCGGAGTTGCTGCAAACCCAGAACAAGATCATCAAGAGCTTCCCCGAAGTCGCGTCGGTGTATGGCAAAGCCGGACGCGCGTTGACTGCCACCGACCCGGCGCCGCTGGAAATGTTCGAGACGGTGATCAATCTCAAGCCGCAGGAAGAATGGCGCGATGGCATGGACACCGACAAGCTGATCGCCGAGATGGACCGCGCGCTGCAGTTCCCCGGCGTGGCCAACTCGTGGACCATGCCGATCAAAGCGCGCATCGACATGCTCTCCACCGGCATCCGCACGCCCATCGGCATCAAGGTGTTCGGCAAGAATCTGGATGAGATGGAACGGCTCGCCAAGGAGATCGAAGCTGTCGTAAAGAAAGTACCGGGCACCAGCAGTGCTTTCGCCGAGCGTATCACCGGCGGCTTCTACCTCAACATCGAACCGGATCGCCTGGCACTGGCGCGTTACGGATTGACGATGGGTGAAGTGTTGGATGTGATCGCTACTGCTCTGGGTGGGGAAAATGTCACCACCACGGTGGAAGGACTGGAACGCTTCGGTGTGAATATCCGTTATCCGCGCGAATTGCGCAGTACACCGGAGCAGATTGCGCGTGAGGTACTGGTGCCCACGGAAAGCGGCGCGATGATTCCGCTCGGCCAGCTCGCCCGCGTCAGTATCAGCAAAGGCGCACCGTCCATCCGCACCGAGAACGCCCTGCTCTCCGCCTACATCTACGTGGACACGCGCGAATCCGATCTCGGCGGTTTCGTCAAACGTGCGCAGGCAGCCGTATCAGACCAGGTGAAATTCCCGCCCGGCTACTACGCCACGTGGAGCGGACAATTCGAATACATGGAACGCGCCACAGCGAAAATGAAGATCGTGATTCCCATCACCCTGTTGCTCATTTTTCTGTTGCTCTACCTGAATTTCCAACGCGTCACCGAGTCGCTGGTGGTGATGCTGTCGGTGCCGTTCGCGCTGGTGGGCGGCGTGTGGCTGCTGTGGCTGCTCGATTACAACCTGAGCGTGGCCGTGGCGGTGGGCTTCATCGCTCTGGCAGGAGTCGCGGCTGAGACCGGTGTGGTGATGCTGATCTATCTTGAGAAAGCATGGCAGGACAAATTGGCGGAATGTGCAGCACGAACAAACTCGACCAGCGATACTCATCCTGCCTTCCCCCTCCCCAACCCTCCCCCGGTGGGAGAGGGAGCAAACGCCGCGCGGCTCCCGAGCCACGCAGATCTTTACGATGCCATCATGCACGGTGCCGTAGAACGCGTGCGCCCCAAGATGATGACCGTGGTCGCCATCATGGCCGGTCTGCTGCCCATCCTATGGAGCAGCGGCACCGGCTCGGAAGTGATGCGCCGCATCGCCGCACCGATGGTGGGCGGCATGATCTCCTCGGCGGTGCTTACCCTGCTGGTGATCCCGGTGATCTATGCGCTGATCAAGCAACGCGAAATTGCGCGCACGAATTCGACTCATACCCCCTGAAAGGAAAGCAATGAAAACACTGACTCTCGCCATAGCACTGATCCTCGCAACCAGCACCGGAATGGCACAAGCCTCCTCACACGAACACGATATGTCGCAACATCAAATGGCGATGCCCGCCGCCAGCAGCGAAGTTAAGTACCCGGCCAGCGGCGTGTTGAAGGCGGTAAACGCAAATGCAGACAAGGTACAAATTGCGCATGCGCCCATCGCCGAATTGGGTTGGCCAACAATGACCATGTGGTTCGCGTTGCAAGCGCCGCTCCCTCAAGACCTCAAGGCTGGTGATAACGTGCGTTTTGAGATGGTGCAGAAAAACGGAAAGCAGTGGGTGATCGTCAACATCCGGCACAGGTAAATCTCGCACAGGGAATGAACGTGGTGAAACGATTCAATCGACTCTCCATTGCACTGGCACTCATACGGGCGGGAGTGGATGCCGCGCAGCCCGTCACGACCATCACGGCTCACAAAAACCCGGCCTGCGGCAGCTGCAAAAAATATGTGTGCTAAGCGCATGACACTTTTCAGGCACAACACGAAGAAGGAGTAGCAAAGATGAAACGGTATCAAACAGGAGAAGTCACGTTGCTGGTTATTGTGATGGTTGGAATGATGGCGTGGATGGTAAGTAACAGGCACATGGGGATGATAGGGATGATGCACGGTGCGGGACATGATGAAAAACCGGCCGTGACCGAGCAACAAACCAAATCTGAACAACCCGTGCCGACCGCCCCCAAAGAGTCGTCCGAGTTTCAACGCTAAACAATGAGGATTTAGGAGGCCAGCATGATTGAAGTCATACCGAATTTGCATCCTTTGTTGGTGCATTTCCCCATCGCATTGATTTCCGTTGCGGCATTTTTTCATCTGGCAGCGAGGCTACTGCGCAACCAGCCGCGCTGCGCTTCCTATTGTGCAGTGCTTGCACATACCACACTCTGGCTCGGCGCGCTGTCAGCCTTGCCTACGGCCATACTGGGATGGATGGCTTCCAATACGGTCAACCACGACGATGCCGGCCATGCGGCGATGCTGCTGCACCGTTCATGGGCATTGGCAACATTACTTGCCTTGACCATCCTGGCCGGTCTTGATGCTTGGCGTCACAAAGTGGATGCCATACCCGAGTGGCCATTCATTGGCGCCGTGATTCTGGGATGGGCGCTTGTCGCCAGCACAGCGTGGCATGGCGCCGAACTGGTTTACCGGCACGGGCTGGGCGTGATCGCCATCCCGGTGCAGGAGCATGGCGGCCACGATGCGCACCAGCATGAAGATACAGCCCATAAGCATTGAATACGTATCAGCCACATGAAAGGAGGCCATCGACCGCATACAGCCCTGCATGCAACACGTTAACCAACCAATCCAAGGAGAACGAAATGAATCTGAAGACACTCTTGACCGCTGCCACACTGGCTGCATTCGCCACATCCACCACTATCGCCTACGCAGACCATCATATGGATGCCAAGCCTGGAGCTGCGAAAGAAAAAAAGTCAGACACCAAGAAACCGGTAAAGAAGCACAGCCATGCTGAAGAAAAGAGCGGCATGCCGATACCGGAACCTACTGGCAACAAGGAAAAACATGATGCCATGAAAGTGGACAAGCATGACCACACCAAGGACAAGCACTAAGAACAAGGCTCGGCGGTGCGTCAAGGAGGGGATACTCCTTGGCGCGCACAGTGCCTTTGTTGTTTGAAATAGCGAATTAGGTCTCTAATCTGAAAACCGGGTTTTCATTCTGTTGTTGAACTTAGGAGTAGCTGCATTAACGAAAATCATGTTTGTTGACATCCCCAATAATCCCCGCGAGCTTCACCGATACCTGATCACAAGATTCCTTGTTTCGGGAATTATGATCAGCGTGCTTGTCGGAACACTTGTTTACTATTTGGAAAGCTGGCGCATTGAAAAGATAGCCTTCGAACAAGCGGTGACAAGTGCCAGTCATTTTGACTCGCCTGAGATGCAAAAACTGATAGCAACAGACAGCCAAATCAGTCATCCAGAACTTTCCCTGCTATTGAAAAACGCTGGTTTCGTGGGTATTCGTATTTTCGATCTGTCCGGAAAAGTGTTGATGGAGACATGGTCGAGTGAAGCAACAAACCTGCAATTTTCTGTGCGGGCGCATCAGCATGACTTCCCGATGTCGGGTCAGTATCACAGTAACTGGTTAGTCCATAAGGTGGAAGATTTCGTGCAAGTGGTTATACCGCTACAGGGTATGGGGAGTGCGACCGAGGCGTATTTCGAAGGCATCTATCGTCTTGATGCCGGAACGCAATATGCGAGAAAACATCATGCACGCAATGCCGCGTTGACATCTTTCGCTGCTGTAATTATTTCCTTGTGTTTGCTCTACCCGGTCTTGCTGGGATTGACACGACGTTCTCTATCTTTATCCCAATTACTTTTGGACTCGAACATTGAATTGCTGCAATCATTGGGCAGTGTCATCGCCAAACGGGATGCGGATACCGACACGCATAATTACCGGGTAACACTGTATGCGGTCAAGCTTGCCGAAACGATGAACATGAGTCGGGCCGGCATTGAATCCCTGATCGTCGGTGCTTTTCTGCATGACGTCGGAAAAATTGGTATTCCCGATCAGATACTGCTCAAGCCGGGGCGACTGACTGCGGAAGAATTCGAGATCATGAAACGCCATGTTGTGCTTGGCGGCGAGATTATTCAGGATTCAAATTGGTTAAAGCAAGCACGCGACGTAGTGCTTTTCCATCATGAGAAATTTGACGGGACAGGCTATCCGCACTCTGTTCATGGTATGGATATTCCTCTTAATGCAAGGTTGTTCGCGGTAGTAGATGTGTTTGACGCATTGATATCCAGACGACCCTACAAGAAGCCTCTACCGCTTTCAGAAGCACTAAATATCTTGCGGGATGGGGCCGGAAAGCATTTCGACCCTAAAGTTTTCCGTTCTTTTGAAACTATTGCCACTGCACTATATGGTGAGATTGAACAAGCTGATAAAACCTATTTGCAGGCAGCACTGAAGGCAATCATCAACAAATACTTTAAAACGCCAATGTTTGTGGAAAAGCTGTGAAAACCGCGTATGAAGACAGGCTGACGCTGCTGGTGATCCCGGTGATTTATGCGCTGATCAAACAGAAGGAAGTCAGTTGAAACACACAAAAAAACCCCGCTTTGAGCGGGGTTTGAATGTTTTGCTTTACTGACTTATTCAGCGGCGGGTGCTGCTGCTTCGTGATGCGGCAACAACGCTTTCATGCTCAAACGCATACGGCCTTTGTCATCCAGCTCCAACACTTTGACTTTGACCATCTGGCCTTCTTTGAGGTGATCGGTCACGTTGGCGATACGCTCGTGCGAGATTTGCGAGATGTGCAACAGACCGTCTTTGCCCGGCAGGATGTTAATCAGCGCACCGAAGTCCAGCAGTTTGACCACCGGGCCTTCATACACTTTGCCGACTTCAACTTCCGCCACGATGTCCAAGATGCGTTTCTTCGCCATTTCACCCGCTTCTCCGCTGACACAGGAGATGGTGATATTGCCTTCGTCATCAATGTCGATGGTGGTGCCGGTCTCTTCAGTCAGCGCACGAATCACCGCGCCACCTTTGCCGATCACGTCACGGATCTTCTCCGGATTGATCTTCATCTTGAGCATGCGCGGCGCGAAATCGGACACTTCCGGGCGCACGGTCGGCATGGCTTGTTTCATGATGCCGAGGATGTGCATGCGGCCTTCTTTGGCCTGGCTCAATGCCACTTGCATAATCTCTTTGGTGATGCCGTTAATCTTGATGTCCATCTGCAAAGCGGTGATACCTTTGTCGGAACCGGCCACCTTGAAGTCCATGTCGCCCAAGTGATCTTCATCACCCAGAATGTCGGTCAACACCGCGAAACGGCCACCGTCTTTGATCAGGCCCATGGCGATACCGGCCACGTGATTTTTCATCGCCACACCGGCATCCATCAGCGACAGACAACCGCCGCAAACCGACGCCATCGAGCTGGAACCGTTGGATTCGGTGATCTCGGATACAACGCGCATCGCGTAGCCACATTCTTCTTCGCTCGGCAACACGGCAACCAGCGCACGTTTGGCCAAACGACCGTGACCGATCTCGCGACGTTTCGGCGTACCAACACGGCCGGTCTCGCCGGTTGCATACGGGGGGAAGTTGTAGTGCAGCATAAAGCGGTCGGAGAACTCGCCCTGCAGCGCGTCGATCTTTTGTGAGTCGCGCATCGAACCCAGCGTGGCAACCACCAGAGCCTGTGTCTCGCCGCGTGTGAACAATACCGAACCGTGGGCGCGTGGCAACACGCCGGTACGGATGGTGATCGGACGCACGGTGCGGGTGTCGCGGCCGTCGATACGCGGTTCGCCGCTGAGGATCTGCCCGCGCACGATTTTGGCTTCCAGCGCGCTGAACAACTCGCTCACTTCATTGTTGGAAACAGTCTCGAATTCGCCTGTTGCCAACGCTGAAGAAACTTTCGCACGGATGGCGTCCACTTGATGGGTACGCGCCTGTTTTTCACGCACGGCGTAAGCGACCTTCAATTCGTTTTCTGCCAGTTCGTTGATTTTGGCAATGAGGGCGTCGTTCTTGGCCGCCGGGGTCCAATCCCAATCGTCCTGGCCAACCGAGTCCGCCATTTCGTTGATCGCATTGATCACGACTTGCATCTGCTCGTGACCAAACACCACCGCGCCCAGCATGATTTCTTCGGACAATTCTTGCGCTTCGGATTCGACCATTTGCACGGCCTTTACGGTACCCGCAACCACCAGATCCATTTGCGAAGTGAGCAACTCGTCTTTGGTCGGATTCAGCAGGTACTGGCCGTTTGCATATCCCACGCGCGCCGCACCGATGGGGCCGTCGAAAGGAATGCCGGAGATCGCCAGCGCGGCGGAGGCACCGATCATGGAAGGAATATCCGAGTCGATCTGCGGGTCGGAAGAAATCACGGTCGCCACGATTTGCACTTCGTTGTAGAAACTTTCCGGGAACAGCGGACGCAGCGGACGGTCGATCAAACGCGACGTCAAAATCTCTTTTTCGCTGGGACGGCCTTCACGTTTGAAGAATCCGCCGGGGATCTTGCCCGCAGCGTAAGTGCGTTCCTGATAATCCACGGTCAGCGGGAAGAAGTCCTGATCGGGCTTGGCATCTTTGCGTCCCACCACGGTGACCAGCACCACAGTGTCGCCCAGGCTGACCATCACCGCACCGCTCGACTGGCGCGCGATTTCGCCCGTTTCCAGTGTCAGTTGTTGATTTCCGTAACTCAGTGTTTTTTTATAGTGGTTCAAGATATTTCTCTCCAATGGTTGCGCGCGATGCGGACGTATCGCTGGCGGGATAACGACCTTAAAACAAAGCGGGCCGCTTATGCGACCCGCTGGTAAATCATCTTGTTACTTACGCAGTTCGAGACGCTGAATCAGCTCTTTGTAACCACCTTCGTTCTTGCTCTTCAGGTAATCGAGCAGCTTGCGGCGGCGGCTTACCAGACGCAACAGTCCGCGACGGGAGTGATGGTCTTTGTTGTGCTCTTTGAAATGGTCGGTGAGGTAATTGATGCGGGCGGTGATCAGCGCGACTTGTACTTCAGGGGAGCCGGTATCGCCCTGGGCACGTTGATAGTCGGCCACGATTTGCGATTTTTGTGCGGCGGTTATAGACATTTTACTTTGCTCTCCAATAAAAAAGTGCGGCATTCTAACCTTGAACGGGGTATCCGCTCAAGCTGAATTCTGTGTCGCGGCAGCTTTGGCAACGCTGGACAATAAACGGCTGGGAACCAGCCTGCCCCCGTGCAACTCTCCCAGCCCGATGAAACAACCGTCCGCATACAATCTGCGCTTGCCATCGGGGTGTTCATCACTCAAGCCCAGACGCTGGCCTTGGGCAAGCCGGCTCGCCTGCACAGGGTCCAGTTGCAAACTGGGCAAGTTAAGCACCAGTCTGTCCAGCGGCATCAAACGGGCATCACGCTGCGTCGCGTCCAGGGCTTCCAGTTGCGCCAGCGTATAGGCATCCTGCAACAGAAATTCGCCGATCCCGGTGCGGCGCAACGCGATCAGATGTCCGCCGCAACCCAACGCCTCGCCGATATCTTCGGCCAAAGTGCGCACATAGGTGCCTTTACTGCATAACACACTGAATTCCAGTTCGTTTTCTTGCAGGCGTTCCAGTTTCAATTCATGGATAAACACCGTGCGTAATTCGCGCTCTACTGTTTCGCCCTTGCGGATATATTCGTACAGCGGCTTGCCTTGATGTTTGATGGCGCTGTGCATGGGGGGCAACTGTTGGCTCTGCCCCATAAATGTAGCCAGCACCGACAGCACTTGTCCTTCGTTCACGACAACCGGGCGCGTCTGTGTGACTTCGCCCTCGGCATCCCCCGTCGTCGTGTTTTGTCCCAGGCGAATGGTCGCCCGATAAGACTTGTCTGCATCCAGCAAGGCCACCGTGAATTTGGTGGCCTCGCCAAAACACACCGGCAACAAACCGGTGGCGAGCGGGTCGAGTGTGCCGGTGTGACCGGCTTTTTCGGCATTGAACAGACGACGTACTTTTTGCAGGGCGATGTTGGAACTCAGCTCCAGCGGTTTATCGAAGAGCAGAACGCCGTCGAGAGGGCGTTTGGTGCGAGGCAGAGGATTAGTGGTCAACTCTAATGATTCCAATTTCGTCATTGATAGAACTACTAGCCATTCGACTAAGCCCGCAAGCGGGCAAGTCGCTGGTTATCCCGCGAAAGCGGGAATCCAGTCAAATATTAATTCCTTGCGTAGCAAGAGCAAACACTAAAGGCGTGTTGAATTAAACCACTGGATTCCCGCCTGCCCGCAGGGCAGTTTATCCTGAGCCTGACGAAGGGCGGGAATGACAGATTATTGATATTTGCTAATGCTTATCGCTGGCAACGGCTTGATCGATGAGTTGCGACAAATGTGCGCCGCGCTCGACGGAAGCGTCATAGACAAAATGTAACTGCGGGGTAATGCGCAGTTTCATGGCATGCGCCAACTGGCTGCGCAAAAACCCGGCAGCACGCTCCAACCCCTGCAACAGCAGAACACTGTCGCCGTCCAGTGAGGTGTAAAACACTTTGGCATGCGCGTGGTCGTTGGTTACTGCCACGCCCGTTAAAGTGACTTTGCGTACACGCGGGTCTTTCACTTCGAGCCGGATCAGTTGCGCCAACTCGCGCTGGATCTGCTCGGCGATTCGGTCTGTACGTGCGTAGTCCTTAGGCATTCAGTAACCTTACAGCGCCCGCGCCACTTCGACGATCTCGAACGCTTCCAGGAAATCGCCGACTTCCAGATCGTTGAAACCGCGCAAAGACAAGCCGCATTCGAAGTTCGACTTCACTTCCTTGGCGTCATCCTTGAAGCGCTTCAAGGAATCCAAATCGCCGCTATGGATCACCACGTTATTGCGCAACACGCGCACGCTGGAATTGCGCTTGATGAGTCCTTCGGTGACATAACATCCGGCCACTGTACCGACCTTGGAGATGTGGAACACCTGACGGATCTCGACCATGCCGATGATGCTTTCGCGCTTCTCGGGAGCCAACATGCCGGACAGCGCCGCTTTGATCTCATCCACCATCGCATAGATGATGTTGTAGTAACGGATGTCCACCCCTGCCGATTCGGCCAGGCGTCGGGCTGTCGCATCGGCACGCGAGTTGAAGCCGATGATGATCGCCTTGGAAGCCAGCGCCAGATTGACGTCGGACTCGGAGATCGCGCCAACGCCGCTGTGGATCAGGCTGACTTTGACTTCCGAAGTGGACAATTTTTGCAGCGAACCGGCGATTGCTTCCAACGACCCCTGCACATCCGCCTTGACGATTACCGACAAGGTGCGAACTTCGCCCTCGCCCATCTGTTCGAACATGTTTTCCAACTTGGCGGCTTGTTGCTTGGCCAGCTTAACGTCGCGGAATTTGCCCTGACGGAACAGCGCGATTTCGCGTGCTTTCTTTTCGTCGGCCAGCACAAGGAAATCGGCCCCCGCCAGCGGCACTTCGGACAGCCCCTGAATTTCCACCGGAATGGACGGGCCAGCTTCGGTGATGGTTTTGCCGTTCTCGTCCAGCATCGCGCGCACACGACCGGACACGGAACCCACCAATATCGCGTCGCCGCGTTTCAACGTACCGGACTGAACCAGCAAGGTTGCCACGGCGCCTTTACCTTTATCCAGACGCGCCTCAACCACCACACCTTTGGCGCCAGTATTCTTGGCAGCGGTGAGTTCCAGCACTTCGGCTTGCAACAGAATGCCTTCGAGCAAGGAGTCGATGCCCTGACCGGTCTTGGCAGATACTTCCACAAACATCGCATCACCGCCCCAGTCTTCCGGAACAACGCCTTCCGCCACCAACTCTTGGCGCACGCGCTCGGAATTGGCATCCGGTTTGTCGATTTTGGTGATCGCCACCACGATTGGCACTTCTGCCGCTTTCGCGTGGTTGATCGCTTCTTTTGTCTGCGGCATCACGCCGTCATCCGCCGCGACCACCAGAATCACGATATCGGTGGCTTTCGCGCCGCGTGCACGCATCGCGGTGAACGCCTCGTGGCCCGGCGTATCGAGGAAGGTGATCATGCCGCGCGGCGTATCCACGTGGTAAGCGCCGATGTGTTGGGTGATCCCGCCAGCTTCTCCGCTGGCCACACGAGTGCGCCGGATGTAGTCAAGCAGCGAGGTCTTGCCATGGTCGACGTGTCCCATCACCGTCACCACAGGGGCGCGCGGCTCCAGAACCG
>CAZRZH010000024.1:2913-25903 GCA_964604485.1 uncultured Sideroxydans sp. | reverse complement strand
TGCCTGGGTAAAATTCAACGCGCAGGGCTGGGTAGTTTTAAACGCGCACCAACATAGAGGAGCGCATAACGGCACGATAACGGCACGGATTCGACGTCAAAAAGAAAAATGACCTAGGCGATTAAGCCTAAGTCATTGTCTTTATGGTGGGTCGTGCGGGGATCGAACCTGCGACAAACGGATTAAGAGTCCGCTGCTCTACCAGCTGAGCTAACGACCCGGAAGAGTCGCGCATTTTAGGGGAGCAGACAAAATTGTCAAGAAAATTATGCCCCGTAAGTTGCCGCAGAATGGCGTTGTAATGCCCAGGCAACATGTTCGCGAACGAGTGTCGACGGGTGATGCATGCGTGCGCCCAAGCAGATCTCGACCGCTGCCGAATAAGGTGCGTTGCCCAAGGCAACTGCGATGTTGCGTAGCCATTGTTCGTGACCAATTCGATGGATAGCACTGCCTGCCAGTTTGTGGTGAAAAGTGGCTTCATCCCACGAAAATAATTCGGCCAACGACACATCATCCAGTCCGTTTCTCACTCCAAAATCAGGCTCGACGGTTTTTTGCGCAAAGCGATTCCACGGGCAGACCAATTGGCAATCGTCGCATCCGTAGATGCGATTGCCGATCAGTGGACGCAACTCGACGGGGATACTGCCTTTGAGTTCGATGGTGAGGTAGGAGATACATCGGCGTGCGTCCAGATGATAGGGAGCAGTGATTGCCTGAGTCGGGCAAATGTCCAAACAGGATTTGCACGTACCACAGTGATTGTCGGGTGGTGCATCGACCGGCAGCGGAAGGTCGATGAATATCTCACCGAGAAAAAACCATGAGCCCTGATCGCGCGACAGCAGCAAGGTGTGTTTTCCACGCCAGCCCAGATGGGCTTTCTGAGCCAATTCCACTTCCAGCACGGGGGCACTATCGGTGAACACACGGCAGTGACATTCGCCGACCTCGTTGCGTATTTGTTGGGCCAGTTTCTCCAACCGGTTACGCAACACTTTGTGATAATCACGCCCCAGTGCATAGCGCGAGATGAAAGCCCGGTTGCCATTTTGCAGCACTTCATGCGTGTCTTTGGCCGGCTCGGGGTAGTAGTTCATGCGCACGGATATGACGCGCAAAGTACCCGGCACCAACTCGGCAGGGCGCGCGCGTTTGGCTCCATGTTTTGCCATATAATCCATCGCGCCGTGTTGGCCGGTTCCCAGCCAGTGCATCAAGTGTTGTTCCGCAGAATCCATGTGGGTGTCACTGATTCCGACCGCTTGAAATCCGAGTGCGTGCCCCCACGCCTTGATGCGTGTTGTGAGTTCTTCGTAATCTGTTAGAGGTGTTGCGTTTTGCATGTAACGAATCATAGCCGAATAAATCTAGCCGATGAGGCCGCGACGAATGCCTTTGCGTCGCAACTTGCTCATATTTTGCAACCCGGTCTGATGCTCTATCTGCGCGGCGATCTGGGGGCGGGCAAAACCACTTTGGTGCGTGCATTGCTACAAACCCTAGGCCACACCGGCCGTGTCAAAAGTCCAACCTATACTTTGCTTGAACGCTACAAAGCGGGCGGATTGAACTTGCTGCACTTCGACCTCTATCGTTTTCGCGATGCCGAAGAATGGGAGAGCTCGGGTTTTCGCGATGAGTTCGACGGTCGCAATGTGTGTCTGGTTGAATGGCCGGAACAAGCTGCCGGACTGCTTCCTCCCGCAGACATCATCCTCACCTTCACAATATTGGAAAACGGGCGTGTGCTCGAACTCGAAGCACTTACCACTGCGGGTCACTTATGTTTAAACGCCTTACCCGCCTAGTCTTTGCGCTAACGTTTGTATGGCTTCCTGCGGCTTTTGCCGAGGTCTCCATCAGCTCAGCACGTGTGTGGCCCGCTCAGGATTACACCCGGCTCACACTCGAATCAAAACAACCGATTCGCTACAACCTGTTCACCATCAAGAACCCGCATCGGCTGGTGATCGATCTAAATGACGTGGCGATCAATCCCGTTCTGACCGAGCTTGCAGGCAAGATCGGCAATGACGATCCCAACATCCAAAGTGTACGCATCGGACGCTTCAAACCCGGCGTGGTGCGTCTGGTGCTCGATCTCAAGGCTGAGGTAAAACCGCAGTTGTTCAGTCTGAAACCGGTGGGGGAATACGGCCACCGTCTGGTAGTCGATGTGTACCCGCTGATTGCCTACGATCCACTGATGGCACTTGCGCTGCAAAGCGAAACCATGATGAACATCATCGGTTCCGAACCTTCTTCTGCCAGTGCCGAGATCGAAACACCCCCGGTTGTATTAAAACCCAGCGAGACGTTGCCGATCGGACCGGAACTGACGGAGATCAAACCCGCCCCACTGGCGCGCACCGAACTCAGAGGCCGTGTGCTGATCGTTGCAGTTGATGCCGGACACGGTGGTGAAGATCCGGGGGCACGCGGCCATCGCGGCACCCATGAAAAAGAGGTAACACTCTCCATTTCGCGAAAACTGAGAACGCTGATAGACAACGAAGCGGGAATGCGCGCCGTCCTGATACGCGACGGTGACTTCTTCATTCCCCTGAGCGGTCGCGTGGAAAAAGCGCGCAAAGTGCATGCCGATCTTTTTGTGTCCATCCACGCCGATGCGTTCATCAAGCCGCATGCACGCGGCTCGTCGGTGTTCGCCTTGTCCGAACGCGGCGCGACCAGCGCCAGTGCGCGCTGGTTGGCGAAAAAAGAGAACGAGGCCGACTTGATCGGCGGCGTGAATCTCGCCGTTAAAGATCCCTACCTTGCTCGCACACTGTTAGATTTGTCGCAAACCGCCACGATCAACGACAGTCTGAAATTAGCCAGGCACATGCTGAAGGAATTAGGCAACGTGAACACACTGCATCGCGGTGTTGTGGAACAGGCGGGTTTCGCCGTATTGAAGTCGCCCGACATACCGTCTGTTTTGGTTGAGACCGCTTTTATCAGCAACCCGGAAGAAGAACGCCGCTTGCGCGACGAGGATTATCAGGAGGACATGGCACGCGCCATTCTGGGCGGGATAAAGAAATATTTTGCGCAGAACCCGGCCTTGTCCAAACCCAGGCTGGCACAAAACGATTAGCCCGAAGGTGCGAAACCGGCAAGTGGCAGCACCGGACTATCTCGTTTCCTCGAAAAGTAATTCCAAACGCAAACTCAGAACCGGACTGGGACGAAATTGCCGCGACTCAGGGAAGTGAATTTGCTGTCCAAGTTCAACAAACACCCAATCCCGATGCACACGGTAGCGGTACATCAGCAACAAAACATATTCCGACACTTTTACCGTCGGGCGGCTGACACCGGTCACACTGGCCTGATACAGAATGACCGAACGGTCATCCAGCTTGTGAAAAAAGGCAATGTCCTGTCGCAAATCGACATTTTTTGTATCCCTAAGCCAAGTTGCGGTGCTGGTAGTACGCAGCAGGATCGGCTCACTGATCTGCCGTTCAAGATCCAACTGGGTCGATTCACCCAAGCCGATGGTGTTGAACCAAAACAAAGACTGCGCCGCTTTCATGCGCCATATTTCCATTGGAATATCCACGCTGGCACGGGCACGTGTGAACGGGGTCAACTTAACCCCCTGGAATTTCACCCCACCGTCCGTACTCAGATGCCAGCGTTCGGATTGTTTTTTTTCGTAACGTAGTGCCGCCGCAAAACTCTTGGGAGTAGTGGCAGGCTTTATCACGGGCGCCCGATTACGCGAGGGATCAACAGCGGGATTTTTGTCAGGATCAGACTCCACCAGCAGATGCAACTTGCGCTCCAAAATCGGCAGGCTGACTCTGCCCCGTACCGATAATTCCAACTGATGGTAATCCTCGTAACCCACCACCCTGGAGAGATCCAGTTGCAGCATGCTGTCGTTGGTCTCCTGATAATTTCGGTCATCGCCAAAAAAACGATCGATACTCCCCATATATTCGACGACCTTAGCTGACACAAATTCGCGCGGCTTATCAAATGCATTTTTCTCGTCCGGTGCGGGTGGTTTTTCCGGCGGACCGACAAATTCGTCACTCCGCGCATTCGCCGTAAAAAGCAACGCGACAAGCCCTGCGCAGACAAGTGTGAAACTCAGCCGACGAGATAGGTGGATTGGCCTGTTCATCACACGGGAAACACGCCGGTGGACAGATAGCGATCACCGCGGTCGCATACGATGAACACGATGGTGGCATTCTGTACTTGTCGCGAGATACGCAACGCCACGCTTAACGCGCCGCCGGATGAGATGCCGCAGAAAATGCCCTCTTCACGCGCCAGACGACGCGTCATTTCTTCAGCGTCGAGCTGACCTACATTCTCCAAACGATCCACGTTTAGCGGGTTGTAAATCTTGGGCAAATAGGCATCCGACCATTTGCGGATTCCCGGAATCTGCGCCCCCTCTTCCGGTTGTGCTCCGATGATTTGAATGGCGGGATTTTGTTCCTTGAAGAAACGCGAGCAGCCCATGATGGTGCCGGTGGTGCCCATACTGCTGACGAAATGGGTAATACGTCCTTGCGTGTCGCGCCAGATCTCCGGTGCCGTACCTGTGTAGTGCGCCAGCGGATTATCCGGATTCGCGAACTGGTCGAGGATGATGCCGCGCCCTTCGTCGCGCATCTTTTCCGCCGTATCGCGCGCCAATTCCATGCTGCCCGCCTTCGGTGTCAGCACCAGTTCCGCACCAAACGCGCGCATGGTCTGGCGGCGCTCCATGCTTTGATTTTCCGGCATCACTAGGATCATCTTGTAGCCGCGCATCGCCGCCGCCATCGCTAACGCAATACCGGTGTTGCCGCTGGTCGCTTCGATCAGCGTATCGCCCGGCTTGATATCGCCGCGTGCTTCGGCACACGCGATCATCGACAATGCCGGGCGGTCTTTCACCGATCCGGCCGGGTTATTCCCTTCCAGTTTTGCCAAAATGACATTGGACGTGTTGCCCGGAATACGTTTGAGTTTGACCAGCGGCGTGTTGCCCACAAAATCATCCAGAGTTTTGTACATGATCTTTCCTGCAAAAGAAAACGCCAGCATCATAAATGCTGGCGTTTTCTTTTGCACTTCTAAACTGTGGTTAGATCGCGATGCCGGCGGTATCGAAAAGACCTTCGAACAGTATCGAACTCAGATAACGCTCACCTGAATCCGGCAGGATGACGACGATGGTTTTGCCAGCGTTCTCCGGCTTTTTGGCCAGCCTGACGGCGACCGCCACCGCTGCACCGCACGAGATACCGGAAAGAATCCCTTCCTCGCGTGCCAGACGTCGGGCGAACAACACCGCATCTTCGTTGCTCACTTGTTCGATGTCATCCACCAGCGAAATATCCAGCACAGCAGGCACAAAACCAGCACCGATGCCTTGTATCTTGTGCGGTCCAGGTTTGAGTTCTTCGCCGTTACGTTTCTGTGTCAGCACCGGGCTGGCGGAAGGTTCTACCGCAACCGATTTGATCGCCTTGCCTTGGGTATTCTTGATGTAACGCGACACGCCGGTGATAGTGCCGCCCGTGCCCACGCCGGATACCAAAATGTCGATCTTGCCGTCGGTGTCGTTCCAGATTTCCGGGCCAGTGGTGGCTTCATGGATGGCCGGATTGGACGGATTTTCGAACTGTTGCAACAGCACGTATTTTGGGTCAGATGCCGCGATTTCTCTGGCTTTAGCGATGGCGCCGCTCATGCCCTTTGCGCCTTCGGTCAGCACCAATTTCGCACCATAGGCAACCAGCAACTTGCGGCGCTCGATGCTCATCGTTTCCGGCATGGTCAGTGTCAGCGGGATACCACGCGCCGCCGCGACGAACGCCAGTGCAATACCCGTATTGCCGCTGGTCGGTTCGACGATCTCTTTGCCCGCTCCCAGCACGCCGCGTTTCTCGGCATCATCCACCATGGCGGCACCGATACGACACTTCACCGAATACGCCGGGTTGCGCCCCTCGATCTTGGCCAGGATGGTTGCATTCGCGCCATCCGCGATGCGGTTCAATTTGACCAGCGGTGTGCCGCCGATGGACTGTGAATTGTCTGCGAACCAGTGACTCAAGATGTTTCTCCTTACGGTTGATTACGGTTGATTGGTAATAACAGCAGTCTATACGCTCAACTGTCCGCAACAAACTAACGTCTTGTCATATGCTTTGAAGAAAAGAATATATCGGCGGACGACACCGGCACGGATAAAACCAAGCTCAAACCAAACAGACTTATTTGGTCTTGCCCAGCATATGCGTCACGTAACGGGCTGTGCCTTGCTCCACCGTCAGGAACGGCTCCGCATAACCAATCTCGCGCATGGCCGTCATGTCGGCTTGGGTGTAGCTCTGGTATTTTCCGCGCAAGGCGTCGGGGAACGGGATGTAACGGATGAGTTGCTGCTGATGCAATTGTTCCAGCGTCAGCACGCTTTCACCGTTTGCGGCACGCAGCGTGTTGATGGTGGCGGCGGCCACATCGTTAAAACTCTGCGAGTTACCGGTGCCCAGATTAAAGATGCCGGATTTATCCGGATTATCCAGAAAGAACATGTTGACCTTGACCACATCTTCCACCGAAACGAAATCGCGCAATTGCCCGCCGTTGGCATAACCATCGCACCCCTCGAACAGTTTCACGAAGCCGTCGGCGCGATATTGGTTGAAGAAGTGGTAAGCCACCGAGGCCATGCGCCCCTTGTGCTGCTCGCGTGCGCCGTACACGTTGAAATAGCGCAGGCCGACGATTTGTGCACTGCGGTTCGACCAGCGGCGGCGCACCACCTGGTCGAACAGAAATTTCGAATAGGCATACACGTTGAGCGGCGATTCGAATTCGCGGCTTTCCTTGAACACACCGCCGCCGCCATACACCGATGCGGATGAGGCGTACAGCAGAGGCACATCGTCGCTCTGGCAATGGTTCAACAACTCCAGCGTATAGCGGTAATTGTTCTCCATCATGTAGCGGCCATCCGTCTCCATGGTGTCGGAACAGGCCCCCTCGTGTAACACTGCCTCGAGAATGCCGTCAAACAAACCGTCTTTCAGCTTGTCGAGAAACGCGTCTTTGTCCATATAGTCGGCGATCTCGCAATCCGTGAGATTCTTGAACTTGTCGGCATTTTTAAGATGATCCACCGCGATGATGTTCGTCTCGCCGCGTTCGTTGAGTGCTTTGACAAGGTTTGATCCGATGAAGCCTGCGGCTCCGGTAACGACGTAGTACATGGTTAACCTCCAATATCTTGCAATAACTCGGCATGCGTCACGACGGCTGTGCCCAACTTGCCCACCACGATGCCTGCCGCACGGTTGGCGATGCGCACTGCATCGGACAAATCCGCACCTGCCGCCATCATCACGGCCAAGGTGGCGATGACTGTGTCGCCCGCGCCGCTCACGTCGAACACTTCTCTGGCCTGTGTGGGCTCGTGTAGCACTGCACCTTCGCGAAAAAGCGTCATGCCTTCCTCACTGCGCGTCACCAGTAACGCATCCAGCTTTAAATCCGTGCGCAACTTTTGCGCTTTGACGGCCAGCTCGTCATCGTCTTTCCAGCTTCCGGCCACTTCGCGAAACTCGCTGCGGTTTGGGGTGAGCAGCGTCGCGCCCTGATACCGCGCGTAGTCATCACCCTTGGGATCGACCAGAACCGGCTTGCCCGCCGCACGTGCCAGACGGATCATTTCGGCAATGTGGGTGAGACCGCCCTTGCCGTAATCGGACAGGATCACCACATCACACTGCGGCAATTTGTCTTTGAAATCTGCCAGTTTGGCTTGCAACACTTCGTGACTGGGCGGTGTCTCGAAATCAATGCGCAATAATTGTTGGTGACGCGCGATGGCGCGTAACTTAACGATGGTGGAGATGCTGTCGTCCCGATGCAGCAACGCTTCCACGTTGCCCTGTTCGGTCAGCAGACGCTGCAAACAATCGCCCGCCTCGTCCGCACCGACCACCGACAGCAGCGTACAGTGCGCGCCCAATGAGGCGATGTTGCGCGCCACGTTGGCCGCACCCCCCGGACGTTCCTCAACCCGGCTCACCTTCAACACGGGCACAGGCGCCTCGGGCGAAATGCGGTGCACGTCGCCGAACCAGTAGCGGTCCAGCATCACATCCCCCACCACCAATACTCTTGCCTTATCGAATGCCGGCAGCTTCATGCCACACCTCCTATGTCCTGTGAAATTTCCCGCAACGCGTTTAACGGATCGGCTGCCTGTGTGATCGGACGTCCGATGACCAGGTAACTCGCGCCACTCTGTAACGCGGCACGCGGCGTCATGATGCGCGACTGGTCGTTTGTCGCGACATTCGCCGGGCGGATGCCCGGTGTGACCAGACAAAAATCCGCAGCGGATTGTTGGCGCAGGAGGGTCGCCTCCTGCGCGGAACACACCACGCCATCCAAGCCGCTTTCTTCCGCCAAACGTGCCAGACGCGAAACCATTTGTGCCGGACTGGCTTCGACGCCGAGGTCGTGCAGATCGTTTTGCGTCATGCTGGTCAGCACGGTCACAGCGATCAGCTTCGGCCGTTTTTCCAGGTTCGCCAAAGCCTCGCTTGCCGCTTCCATCATGCGGCAGCCGCCCAGCGCATGCACATTGACCATCCACACCCCCAAGGCCGCTGCGGCTTTGCAGGCTTGCGCGGTCGTGTTGGGAATGTCGTGGAATTTCAGATCAAGGAATACTTCGAATCCGCGCTGTTGCAATTGCTCGACCAATTGCGGTCCCGCCGCCGTAAACAATTCTTTGCCAACTTTGAGCCGGCACAGCGACGGGTGCAACTGCTGCACCAAACCCAATGCGGGTGCGGCTTGGGGGTAATCGAGAGCGACAATGATTCTCGGGTTGTTCGGCACAACGTCGCTCATATGGTCAGCCCGTTCTCTTCACTGCGTTTGGGTGAATAACTCTCCCAACTGTGGCAGGCCGGACAATGCCAGTAGAACTGCCGCGCCTTGAAACCGCAATGCCCGCAACGGTACATGGCCAAACTGCGGGTGCGGTTGTGAATAAGATTCTTCACCAACTCGATATCGGCGCGGCGTTCGCTGGTCGTCTCCAGCAACTGTGCTTCCAGTAATTTATCCAAGCCCAACAGGGTCGGGTTGCGCTTGAGCTCGTTGCGCACCAACTGGTAGGCGGCATCCGCGCCGTCACGCTGCACCACAACGCCGAACAACACATTCATCAGATCGAGCGAGGGATATTTCTGCAGGTAGCCTTGTAACAGTGTCACCCCGGCGGCTTCTCCTCCGGTCTGGCGACAAGCTTGCAGTAAACGTTCCGCCACCAGCGGCAGATATTGGGCATCCTGTTGTTCAACTTTTTTCCAGATTTCGATAGCGCGAGCCGCATGCCCAGCGGCCAATTCGATGTCGCCCAGCATGATGTTGGCGCGTACTCCCTGGGGGTGGGTAAACAGCGCTTGCTCCAGATGCACGATGGCGGCATCGGTCTGTTTTTTGGTCAGCTCGCCGGCTGCCAATTCGCAATAAAAAAATGCGGCCAGTTTGTTTTGCGACTGACCGGTCAAAACAGTCAAGCGTTGGCTGATGTCGATCGCCTTGAGCCAGTCTTTTTCCTTCTGGTAAATCTCCAGCAAAAATTCCAAAGACTCCTTCTCATACGGCGTGTCATGCAGATTGTGGAACGCACCTTCAGCCCGGTCGAGAATGCCGGCCTTCAAATAATCCTGAGCCAGTTCAAACAAGGCCTGCTGTTTTTTTTCCTCATCCAGATCGGCGCGTTCGACCAGATTAAGATGCATGCGAATCGCACGATCCACTTCACCGCGACGCCGGAACAGACTGCCCAAGGCAAAGTGCAATTCGATTGTTTGCGGATCGACTTTTACCACCTCGATGAAGGCTTCGATGGCTTGATCCTGCTGCTCGTTGAGCAGGAAATTCAGTCCTTCAAAATACGAGCGCGGCAGTGCGCTGGATTCGGTAAGCAACTCTTTGATATCGATGCGGGCAGCCAACCAGCCCATTCCGAAGAAGAGAGGGAAGACAAGCAACATCCAGGGTTCGAAATCCATTTATTGAAATTATCAGGAAGGTTGATCGGGAGAAGGCAGAATTTCCTCCGTCTGTTCCGTTTGGTCTTGCAAACGCGATTCGCGCTTAAGGGCTATCGACTCCCTGCGCTGGCGGTACACCGTGCCCAACATCGCCAGAATGCCGGTCAACGTTCCGGCAATAAAGAAAAACAACAACAGAACCACGAGCGAAGTGTTCCATTCATACCCGAAGTAGAAGCGCAACGTGGCGGGTTGGCCGTTCTTTACCGCAAAACCGAGCAGCAGCAGAAAAACCACCAACCGCAACAACCAAACCAAATATCGCATAGCGTCGAATCGTTCCCGAACAGGGGTGCAAAGATAACATGAACACACAAAAAATTGGCGGCACATCTCGCGATGGCCGCCAATATTCAACTGACTATTTATATCAAAGCTGTGCCAGATCCACTCTCTCGCGCAGTTCTTTGCCCGCCTTGAAATGTGGTACGTATTTGGCAGGTACTTGAACCTTGTCACCAGACTTGGGATTGCGTCCCAAACGCGGCGGACGATAGTTCAAGGCAAAACTGCCAAAGCCGCGAATCTCAATGCGTCCACCCCGTGACAGAGTCAACGACATGCTGTCCAGGATCACTTTCACAGCCAGCTCGGCATCTTTGCCGAGCAGCTGTGTATGACGCTCGGCAAGTCTGGCAATCAGATCAGAACGAGTCATGAAGACCACCCCACTTATTGCGCGTCAGCCTTGCTGGAATCCATCTTGGCCTTGAGCAATGCACCCAGGTTCGTGGTACCCGCAGAACTGGTGTTGTCGGCCGCGAACTTCTGCATCGCTGCTGCGGTATCCGCTTTGTCCAATGCCTTGATGGACAAGTTGATGCCACGGTTCTTGCGATCCACGTTGATGATCACTGCCTTGACGGTGTCGCCTTCCTTCAGATGGTTACGGATGTCTTCCACACGGTCTGCGGAAACTTCCGATGCCTTCAGATACGCCTCAACATCGCCGTCAAGCGTCACAACCGCGCCCTTGGCATCCAGAGATTTCACAACGCCGGTGACAACTGCACCCTTGTCGTGTCCGGAAACGAAGCCGCCGAACGGATCACCTTCCAGTTGCTTGACGCCCAGCGAGATACGCTCACGCTCCACGTCGATGGCGAGAACGGTCGCTTCCAATTCATCGCCCTTCTTGTAGTTGCGCACGGCCTCTTCGCCGGGGATGCTCCACGACAAGTCGGAAAGATGAACAAGTCCGTCGATACCGCCGTCCAGACCGATGAACACGCCGAAGTCGGTGATGGACTTGATGGCGCCCTTAACTTTGTCGCCCTTTTGGTGGTTAGCCGCGAAGTCGTCCCAAGGATTGGACTTGCACTGCTTCATGCCCAAGGAAATACGACGACGTGCCTCGTCGATTTCAAGGATCATCACTTCGACTTCATCACCCAGGGAAACGACCTTGGACGGGTGTACGTTCTTGTTGGTCCAGTCCATTTCGGAAACGTGTACCAGACCTTCGATACCTTGCTCGATCTCAACGAACGAACCGTAGTCGGTCAGGTTGGTCACCTTGCCGAACAGGCGGGTGCCTTGCGGATAGCGACGTGCGAGACCGTTCCACGGATCGTCGCCCATTTGCTTGATGCCCAGAGAAACGCGGTTCTTCTCTTGGTCGAACTTGAGGATCTTGGCTTCGACTTCGTCGCCAACGGTCAACACTTCGGACGGATGTTTCACGCGACGCCATGCCAGGTCGGTGATGTGCAACAGACCGTCGATGCCGCCCAAGTCAACGAATGCACCGTAGTCGGTGATGTTCTTGACGATACCCTTGACGATTGCGCCTTCTTTCAGATTTTCCAGCAGGTTGTCGCGGTCGGCACCTTGCGAGGCTTCCAGCACAGCGCGGCGCGATACCACCACGTTGTTGCGCTTGCGATCCAGCTTGATGACCTTCAATTCCATGGTCTTGTTTTCGTATGGTGTGGTGTCCTTGACCGGACGTGTATCCACCAGCGAACCGGGCAAGAATGCACGGATGCCGTTCACCATGGCAGTCAGACCGCCCTTGACCTTACCGCTCACGTAACCTTCAACAATGCGGCCTTCTTCCATCGCTTGTTCCAGGTCGATCCAGGCAGCCAGGCGTTTCGCCTTCTCGCGCGACAAGCGCGTTTCGCCGTAGCCGTTCTCCAGAGATTCGATGGCAACAGTGACGAAATCACCGGCCTTCACTTCGATAGCGCCCGCTGCGTCTTTGAATTCTTCAACGGGAATAAAACTTTCGGACTTCAGTCCGGCATTGACCACAACCACGTTCTGCTCGACGCGAACGACTTGGGCGGTAATCAATTCACCCGCGCGCATTTCTTTGCGTGTCAGGCTTTCTTCAAACAGGGAGGCAAAACTTTCCATATCAACGACTTCGGTCATTTTAGATTTACTTTCAAAACAATCCCGTGGTGAACGGGGGGTTAGTTATAAAACCCAAACAGAAAGGCTTCTATTTGGACTCCTGCGCCCGGTAGCGATCCAGCACTTCCTGCACCGCCTGCTCGATGTTCAGAGAGGTCGTGTCCAGCAAGCTCGCACCTTGCGCCTGTTGCAATGGAGCCACGCTACGTTGAGTATCTCGCTCGTCGCGCAACCGTATGTCCTGCAAAAGGGCGGCGATACTACCATCCATCCCTTTTCCTTTCAACTGCTTGTAGCGTCTTTCCGCACGCGCCTCGGCACTGGCCGTCAGAAAGATTTTCAGGGCAGAATCCGGAAACACCACTGAAGCCATATCTCGCCCGTCCGCCACCAGACCCGGCGCACGCCGGAAGTCGCGTTGTTTATCCAGCAACGCCGCGCGCACCAAAGGCAATGCCGCAATCCGGGAAGCGGCCGAACCGGCCTCCTCGGTGCGCAATTCGTCGCCAACCAATACACCGTCCAGCCAGATAGTTTCGCCTTCGAAGCGGATATCGACCTGTCCAGCCAGTTCCGCCAACTTCGCCTCGGCATCCAACGCCACACCTCGGCGCTGCGCCGCCAGCCCCAACAAACGGTACAACGCACCGCTGTCCAGATAGTGCATGCCGAGTGCTGTTGCCACACGTTGCGCCACCGTACCTTTGCCGGAGGCCGATGGGCCGTCGATGGCGATGACCGGCACCGCCCGGGTCACTTTGGCAAATTCGGCGAAATAGTTTGGGAAAGTTTTTGCCACACAATCGGGGTCGTTGATACGCACACCCGCAGCGCCAAATGCCGCCAGCGAAAAACACATCGCCATGCGATGGTCGTCGTAAGTATCGATAGACGCATGTTTGATCTGCGCGGGTGGTGTGATGCGGATAGAGTCTGCTCCCTCTTCCACCGTCGCGCCCACTTTGCGCAACTCGGTCGCCATCGCTGCAATGCGGTCGGTCTCCTTCACGCGCCAGCTGGCGATGTTGCGCAGCGTGGTGGTGCCGTCGGCGAACAGCGCTGCCACGGCCAGCGTCATCGCCGCATCGGGAATGTGGTTGCAGTCGAGGTCGATCGCGTTGAGCTTGCCGGATTGGGGTGCACGTGCCTCCATCCAGTTGTCGCCCATAGTGATGACAGCCCCCATCTTTTCCAGCGCCTCGGCAAAACGCACATCCCCTTGAACGCTGACTTTACCGACACCTTCCACGCGCAGCGGCCCGCCACCGATTGCGCCGGCCGCGAGAAAATACGAAGCGGAAGAGGCATCTCCTTCAACATAAATCTCTTGGGGGGATACATAACGACTTCCTGCAGCAACGGTGAAGCTGTTCCAACCGTCACGCGCGACCTGCACACCGAAGCGAGCCATCATCGCCAGCGTAATCTCGATATAGGGCTTGGAGATCAGCTCACCGATGACCTCGACCCGCACTGTTCGATTCAGCAAAGGCAACGCCATCAACAGCCCCGTCAAAAATTGGCTCGACACATCGCCGCGCACTTGTGCGGTGTCACCTGCCAGTGTTGATGGTGAAATCCGCAATGGCGGAAAACCTTCACTGCTCAGATAACAAATGTCCGCGCCCAACTGGCTCAGTGCATCCACCAGATCGCCAATGGGGCGTTCGTGCATGCGCGGTACACCGGACAATTCGTAGCTTCCGCCGGACAATGCCAGTGCAGCCGTCAGTGGACGGAATGCCGTGCCAGCATTACCCAAAAACAGCTTGGCTTGTTTAACAGGAAAGTTACCACCGCAACCCGTCACGCGATAAGCGTTATCGCCCAGCGCCTCCACCTCAACCCCCAGAATGCGCAACGCGTCCAGCATGCGTTCAGTATCGTCCGAACGCAGCAGATCGCGCACGACAGTCGTGCCTTGCGCCAGTGCCGCCAGCAACAACACGCGATTGGAAATACTTTTTGAGCCGGGAAGACGCACCGTGCCGTGCGCGGATTTCAAGGGAGGGAGATCAATAAATTCGTGTTGGGACATACCGCACTTTCAAAATTCCGTCATTCCCGCGAAAGCGGGAATCAAGACATTAAAAACAAATCCAGCAACGCGGGACAAAACTAAAGGCATATTTATTCAACCCGCTGGATTCCCGCCTTCGCGGGAATGACGATCAAGTTATTGTTGCTTCCACGCACCGCGCACTTCGCGCGCCAGACTGAAAATCTCCTCCAGCTTCGTAGCATCGGCTTCAGCCAATGCCTCGTGAATATTTTCCAGCTCTTGCATGTAGTGACCCAGTTCGTCCAAAAGCGCATCGCGGTTGGCCATACAAATGTCTCGCCACATTTCGGGCGAACTGGCGGCGATGCGGGTGAAATCGCGAAAGCCGCTGGCGGCGAAAGATAACAACTGGTCGCGGTTGTCGCGTTGCGCCAGATCGTGCACCAGCGCGAACGACAACAAATGAGGCAAATGGCTCACAGCGGCGAACACTTCGTCGTGTTGTTGCGGAGTCAATTCGCTCACCACCGCACCGCACAATTCCCACGCTTTGCGAATGCGTGCCACAGAGTCTTTGGAGTTTCCCACCAGCGGAGTCAGCACCACCTTCTTACCCTGATACAAATCAGCCAGCGCTGCCGATGCGCCGCTCTTCTCCCCACCCGCGATAGGATGTGCCGGAATGAACTGGGAGAGTTTGTTGCCGAGATTGACACGTGCAGCCGCCACCACATCACCCTTGGTGCTGCCCCCATCGGTGACCAAGGTATTCACCCCAAGATGAGGAGCGATGCGTTTGAATATCTCCGCCATCTGCGCCACGGGCGTGGCGACCAACACGATGTCGGCATCACACACTTCGTGCGCCACATCGCTACCGATGCGATCAAGAATACCAAGTTGCTTGGCCTGCTCAAGGGTCGCGACACTGCGCCCAAAACCGACGACTTCCGCCACCGCCCCTGCCTTGCGCAATGCCAACGAAAAAGACCCGCCGATCAGTCCGACGCCGAAGATGACGACTTTGTTGAATTTCATTTTGGCAGAATATCTACGTATTTATTTCGCCAACGCCACTGGATAATTAGGGTGTTGGGGATTCGCCACCACTTTTTGCTGGCGAGGATCGACCATCAGATCCATTGCCCCCATGGGAATAACGCCTAACAAAGGCTCGTTACCCAACACCACTGCTTCGGTGACACAGCTACGATTACCAAACATGATTTCGATTGGCGCTATCTTCGGCACTTTGCGCTGATGACCATCTGCCAAAGTGACGACCTGCTGACTAACCTCATTGATGTCAAAACCAAGTTGCAGAGCCACCTCTTCCGAGACGCATATAAACGTTGTGTCCGTATCAACCAAAGCATTGACTTCAATACTTTGGCGCTTAAAGAGGTTGGTTAATTTCAGTGGTGCGTAAGTTGATTTCATTATTTCATCGCAGATGGAACTAGGCCGCTTTTAATTCTTCGCTCAGCTCCAATGGAAACAATCCTGCCGCCTTGGCATCAAGTACAACAATCTCACCTACGCCGTTTTTTGTCATTCCAACATTCACATTCCAGCCCAAAGAAACGTCACGAATGATTTTTTCGTGAGTGAATTCAATGACGAGAATATCGTCCACTTCGTCGTATTGCATTTTCATGGCTTTTGCTCCTCTAGTGTCCAATCCACCATTACCGTTTTGACAATCACCGCCTGCCCGACAACCACTGCGGTACAAACCATATTATCTTCACGCTCAATGTAATGTTTGAAAATCCACAAATCGGTTTCCGACTTGTGCCGAACGTCTCCAGTTTCAATCAAATCAAGCAATAGCTCAAGGGAAATGTCCCGCTTATCCATGCGTGCTTTGACATGGTGTGTAAGCCGAATATTCTTCTGAAAACGCTGACTGAACATCAATTTCCCCAGATTATCTTCGTCACAAAGCCAATCAATGGTGGGTTACGGCATGCGCCTAACCCACCCTACACTTTTTACTAGATCGTTCTTCCGATCGCACCTGCGATGACACCCAGCGTACCCATGAGCTTCTTCAGCTCATCGGGTGTCAAGGCTTGATCTGCATCGCACCATGCGTCACATGGGCTTGGGTGCATCTCGACCAACAGACCATCCGCACCCGCCGCGATAGCAGCTTGCGACAAAGCTGGCACCATCCACGCCTTACCACCTGCGTGCGAAGGATCGACGATCACCGGCAAGTGTGTCTCTTTCTTCAGCACCGGGATCGCGGTCACGTCCAACACGTTGCGGTATGCCGTCTCAAAAGTACGGATGCCTCGCTCACAGAAGATGATGTTGTGGTTGCCGCCCGCCGCGATATATTCCGCCGACATCAGCCATTCGCTGATGGTGGCCGACATTCCGCGTTTGAGGATGACCGGCTTGTTGATACGCCCGACCTCTTTGAGCAGATCGAAGTTCTGCATGTTGCGCGTGCCAATCTGGATCACGTCCACGTCATATTCCATGAAGGCATCAATCTGACGCGCGTCCATCAATTCCGTGACGATCGGCAATTTGTATTTGTCTGCCGCCTTGCGGAACATGTCCAGACCTTCCACGCCGTGACCTTGGAAAGCATAGGGGCTGGTGCGCGGTTTGAAAGCACCACCGCGCATCAGACGGCAACCCGCCTCTTTCACGTACTTCGCCGACAGATCCATCTGTTCCTGTGTCTCGACCGAGCACGGTCCGCCGATGATCTGGATCTGGTTGCCGCCAACCGGAATCCCCGCCACATCGATCACGGTGTTCTGCTTGTGCGCTTCACGCGACACGATTTTGTATTGCTTGGCGATATGCATCGCCGATTCCACTCCGGGAAGCGGGGTGAACATGTCAGCCGAGAGTTTGCGCTCGTCGCCGATGGCACCGATGACGGTGCGTTCGATGCCGCGCGAAATATTGGCCTTGAGACCTGCCGCTTCGAGTTTCTTTACAACTGTACCCACTTGTTCGTCGGTAACTTCCGGGCCCATTACGATGATCATTTGTTTTCTCCTAAACGGGAATTGGACAATTAAGCCAACCCCTAGTTAATTTACGCCCGTTCCCCCACCTCAATCCTCCCCCGCAAGCGGGAGAGGAGGCAAATGAACGCTAAGCGACTTTTTCATTTATGGCCTGCGTCAACGCAGTTAAAAATTTTGCATTCTCACTTTCCAGACCGATGCTCACGCGCAACCAGTCCGGCATATCGTAGTTGGCTATCGGGCGTACGATCACACCCAGTTCGAGTAAGCGTCGGTACATCGCCGTCGCGCCGCCGATACGGAAAGCGATGAAGTTGCCGAATGACGGGATGTATTCCAATCCCAGCTTGGTTAAACCTGCGGTGAGTTGCAGCATGCCGCGCTGGTTCAACTTAAATGTTTTCTTTACGAAAGCCACATCTCGGAACGCCGCCACCGCCGCAGCCTGTGCCACGCTGTTTACATTGAAGGGTTGGCGCACCCGGTTCAACATGTCCGTCACTTGTTCATGTGCCAGCGCGTAACCGACGCGCAACCCGGCCAATCCGTAGGCCTTGGAGAAGGTACGCGAAATGATCAGGTTGGGAAATTGGCTCAACCAGGAAACCGAATCGTAGCGTTTGTCTTCCGGCAGATATTCGTTGTAGGCCTCGTCCAGCACCACCAGAATTTCGGGCGGCAAATCGCACAAGAAATGCAGCAAGTCGTCACCGCTCAAAAAAGTCCCGGTCGGATTGTTGGGATTGGCGATGAACACGATCTTGGCGTGGTTAGCTTTCGCCGCCTCCAGCATCGCCGGCAAGTCGTGGCCGTAGCCGGGCTTCGCCGGCACACTAATGCCGCTTGCGCCCACCGCCTGTGTCGCCAACGCGTACACCGCAAAGGCATGCGCCGAGTAGACCACTTTGTCGCCGGGCGCGAGAAACGCGCGTGCGGCCAGTTCCAGCAGATCGTTGCTGCCGTTGCCCAACGTCACATTGTTGTGTGCCACTGCATAACGTTTCACCAGTGCGTCTTTCAGTTCGAAACCATTACCATCGGGATACAACGCGATGGTCTTGATCGCTTCTTTCATCGCTGCAACCGAGGCCGGACTCGGCCCCAAAGGATTCTCATTTGAGGCCAGTTTGATGATGCCGGTGATGCCCAGTTCGCGCTCCAGCTCGGAGATCGGTTTGCCCGGCTGGTAGGGTGAGATGGAACGTACGTAGGATGGTGCAAGATCACAGTAATTCATTTGATGCCTTGTTTAGTAAAACCAAAAAAATCCCCCTCCGCTTCGCTCCACCCCCTTTTTCAAAGGGGGAACTTTTCCCCACGTTGAAAAAATGGGGGAGAGGGATTAACGTTTTCATTTCAAATTAAACAGCCACCGGATAAGAACCCAGCACCTTGACAAAAGCGGCGATCTGCTTGAGTTGTGCCAGCGCGGCGGCAACCTTGGCATCGGCTTGATGGCCTTCGATATCGACATAGAACACGTATTCCCACAGCCCCGCACGGCTGGGACGCGATTCCAGTTTGGTCATGGAAACGCCGTGCTGCGCCAAGGGCACCAGCAAGTCATGCACGGCACCGGGACGGTTCGCGGCAGACATCACCAGGGATGTTTTGTCGCGGCCGGAAGGGGCCACTTCCTGCTTGCCGATGACTAGAAAACGCGTGGTATTGCGTGAATCGTCCTCGATGTTTTCCGCCAGCAGTTTGAGTTTGAAATGTGCGGCCGCCTGCGCACCGGCCACGGCCGCCGCAAAAGATTCTTCCGCAGCCAAGCGGGCAGCATCGGCATTGCTGGAGGCAGTAATGCGTTCGGCATGCGGCAGATGCGTATTCAACCAGCCCTGGCATTGCCCGAAGGATTGGGGATGCGAATAAACCTTGCGGATGAGTGACAGGTCGTTCTCGTTCGACAGCACACATTGATGCACTTGCAACAACACCTCACCGCAGATGTTGAGATTGCTGCTGAGCAACAGGTCGAGCGTGCGGCCTATTGCACCTTCGGTGGAATTCTCCACCGGAACCAGACCATAGTTTGCCGCACCGCTTTCCACCGCGCTGAACACGCCGTCGATGGAATCGGCAGGCAGCCCATCGGTCGCCTGACCGAAACGCTGGAACACGGCCGCCTCGCTGAACGTGCCGTGCGGCCCCAGATAGGCCACGCGCAACGGCGCTTCCAGCGCGCGGCATTGCGACATGATTTCGGTGAACAACCGGGTCACGCCGGGGTTGGGCAACGGGCCACCGTTCGCCTGCACCATGCGCTGCAACACCTGCGCCTCGCGTTCGGGACGTAACACCGCGCCGTTACCTTTGACATGGCCGATTTGTTGGGCAAGCCCGGCACGCTGGTTTAACAGGCGCAGCAACTCATCATCGATAGCGTCGATCTGCTCGCGGTATTTTTTCAGTTCCGCGTTCACGCAGCCTCCTCCAGTGGCAATGCACGCACCATCAACACGCCGGGGATGGCGGCGATCTGCGCGATCAGCGTTTCCGGCAACACGGTATCGGTATCTACCAGCGTGTACGCCATTTCGCCGCGTGATTTGTTCATCATGTTGTGGATGTTAATTCCGGCAGCCGCCAAGGCGCTGGAGATTTGGCCCAGCATGTTCGGCACATTGGCATTGGCAATCGCCAGGCGAAAAGTCGATTCGCGCGGCATGCTGACATTGGGAAAATTCACCGTGTTGCTGATGTTGCCGTGTTCCAAATAATCGCGCAGTTGCTCGGCCACCATCACCGCGCAGTTCACTTCCGCCTCTTCGGTAGAAGCGCCCAGATGCGGCAGCGCGATGATCTTGTCGTTCGAAAGAGATTTGTTGCTGGGAAAATCGCACACATAACAACGCAGATGTTTGCTTGCCAAACCCGCAATCACCGCATCCTCGTTGACGATGGCATCGCGCGAAAAATTCAGCAGCACCGCACCCGAGCGCATCGCGGCCACGCGCTTGGCGTCGATCAGGTTGCGCGTCGCGTCCAGCAGCGGCACATGCAGCGTGACAAAATCGCTGTGTTTGAGCAGGTCGTCGATGCTGTGCGCCTTCTTCACGTGGGAAGACAAACCCCACGCCGCATCCACGGTAATCTCCGGGTCGAAACCGATCACCTGCATCCCCAGACCGATTGCCGCATCCGCCGCAAGACGTCCGATCGCACCCAGTCCGACGACACCCAAAGTGCGTCCGCGCAACTCGGTTCCCGCGTAATGTTTTTTGCCGTCCTCGACCACTTTGTGCATCGTCGTGTCATCACCGCTCAATCCCGCCGTGAAGCGCAACGCGGGAACAATATTGCGCGACGCCAGCAACATGCCGGTGATGACCAGCTCTTTCACCGCATTGGCATTGGCCCCCGGTGCGTTGAACACCGGCACACCGCGCGCGCTCATCTTCTTCACCGGAACATTGTTGGTTCCCGCGCCGGCGCGCGCGATTGCCAGCACGCTGCCGGGAATTTCCATCTCCAGCATATTTTGCGAACGCACCATAATGGCGTCAGGTTCAGCAATGTCATTCGCCGTAACATAGCGACCTGCCGGAAGACGTTGCAGACCGGTCGTTGAAATCTTGTTCAGGGTGAGCACTTTGAATGTCTTAGCCATTTGTTCGCCTATGTTTAAGCAACTTCCCGTTGAACCTCTGCTACGTGTGTGTTTGGTTCTAGTTTCGGTAGGGTGGGCACAAATTTCGTGCCCACGCGGAAATTAAACAGGGTGGGCAAACAGAATCCGTTTGCCTACCCTACACATCCTCTAGCTTTTTTGTTTTGCAAACTCGTTCATAAAATCAACTAATGTTTGCACGCCCGCCAACGGCATTGCGTTGTAAATCGACGCGCGCATTCCGCCGACCGAACGGTGTCCTTTGAGTTGCAACAAACCGCGCGCATCCGCCTGTTTCAGGAAATCGCCATCCAGACCCGCATCCTTCAAAGTGAACGGCACATTCATGCGCGAACGGTCGTCCTTGGCCACCGGGCAGTTATAGAAGCCGTTGCTGCCGTCGATTGCCGCATACAGCAGGTTTGCCTTGGCGATGTTGTTTTTTTCCATCGCGGCAATGCCGCCGTTTTTCTTCAACCATTGGAACACCAGACCCGCCATGTAGATGCCGTAGGTCGGCGGGGTGTTGTACATCGATTCGTTATCCGCGTGGATCTTGTAGTCCAGCATGGTTGGCAAGCGCGCATCGGCGTGACCCACCAGATCTTCGCGCACGATGACCAGTGTCAGACCGGCAGGACCAATATTTTTCTGCGCACCTGCATAAATAAGACCGAACTTCGTTACATCAATCTGGCGCGACAGGATGTTGGACGACATGTCCGCCACCAGCGGCACATCTCCCGTTTGCGGAATCCAGTTGAACTCGACGCCGCCGATGGTTTCGTTCGGTGTGTAATGTACATAGGCCGCATCTTTATCCAACTTCCAAGTATTGAATGCGGGCACATAGGTACAGTTTTTGTCTTTGTTGTCGGCCACTACATTTACGCCGGCAAATTTCTTCGCCTCGCCGATGGCTTTCTTCGACCACTCCCCTGTATTCACGTAATCCACAGAAGTCTTACCGCGCAACAGGTTCAGCGGAATCATGGAGAATTGCAGATGTGCGCCGCCTTGCAGGAACAGCACCTTGTAATTCGCGGGAATGCCCAGCAACTCGCGCAGATCGGCTTCGGCCTGGGCATGAATGCCCATGTATTCCTTGCCACGGTGCGACATCTCCATCACCGACATACCACTGCCATGCCAGTCGAGAAGTTCTGCCTGTGCTTGCTGCAGCACTTCTTTGGGTAACACTGCGGGTCCTGCGCTGAAGTTGTAGATGGTCATTTCATTTCACTCCCAGTTTTCACAATAAAATTTGCAGCAAGTTTTGCGGACGGCGGCGAAAAGTCGGCTAATACCATCAGCACCGCTTTTCACTGTCGCCTTATGATTCCTGCCCTGCGCTTAAATCCTGACTTTCCTCTTCTTCTGTTTCGGCAATGCGGCTTAATCCCGCCAATTTATCGCCTTCGTCCAGATTGATCAGCGTCACGCCTTGAGTAGCGCGGCTCATCTCGCGGATCTCATTCACGCGGGTGCGGATCATCACGCCGTTGGTGCCGATTAACATGATCTCGTCTTCAGGTTGCACCAGCGTTGCCGCCACCACCTTGCCGTTACGCCCCGAGGTCTGGATCGCGATCATGCCCTGCGTGCCGCGTCCGTGGCGGGTGTATTCGGCAATTGAAGTGCGTTTTCCAAAACCGTTTTCGGTCGCGGTCAACACGCTCTGCTGTTCGTTTTCGGCCACCAGCAGCGCGATCACTTTGACACCTTTGGTCAGCCTCATACCGCGCACGCCGCGTGTCACACGCCCCATGGAGCGCACGTCGTTTTCGTCAAAACGTACGGCCTTGCCTCCGTCGGAGAACAACATCACATCGTGTTTGCCGTCGGTGAGCGCCACGCCGATGAGGAAGTCGTCCTCGTCCTAATTGATGGCGATGATGCCTGCCTTGCGCGGGTT
>CAZRZH010000024.1:0-2903 GCA_964604485.1 uncultured Sideroxydans sp. | reverse complement strand
ACACAGGCAGGATGGCGTTTATCTTCTCGCCCGTCTCCAGCGGTAGCAAATTAACGATCGGTTTGCCACGACTGATACGCGTGCCCTGCGGTACGTCATACACCTTGAGCCAATACACCCGGCCGCGGTTGGAGAAACACAGGATGTAGTCGTGGGTGTTGGCAATAAACAGATTGTCGACGAAATCGTCTTCCTTGGTGGAAGCGGCCTGCTTGCCGCGACCGCCGCGTTTCTGCGCGCGGTATTCGTCCAGTTTCTGCGCCTTCATGTAGCCGCCGTGTGACAGTGTGACCACCACGTCTTCCGGCGCAATCAGGTCTTCCATACTCATGTCTTGCGTGTGGGTGATGATCTCGCTACGGCGTTTGTCGCTAAATTGCGAACGGATCGTCACCAGTTCGTCGCTGATGATTTGTGTCACGCGCGACGGTTTCGACAGAATGTCGAGCAGGTCGGAAATTTTGTCCATCACCTCGCGGTATTCACCGACGATCTTGTCCTGTTCCAGTCCGGTCAAACGCTGCAAACGCAATTCCAGAATAGCTTGCGTCTGTGCATCGGAAAGGTAATAACCGCGCGCTTCGTCATGACCGCTCAGCCCAAACTCGGGCGCCAAGCCCTCGGGACGAGAAGCCTCGCTGACACGGCTCAACATATCCTCCACCAGCGACGAGCGCCATGGGCGCGCCATCAATGCACGTTTGGCTTCGGCGGGATTTGGTGCGGCTTTGATGAGGGCAATAATTTCGTCCACGTTGGACAACGCGACTGCCAATCCCTCCAGGATATGCCCGCGCTCACGCGCTTTGCGCAGTTCAAATAAAGTGCGGCGCGTGACAACTTCGCGGCGATGGCGCAGGAAACACTCGATGATTTGTTTGAGATTAAGCAGGCGCGGCTGACCATCAACGATGGCCACCATGTTCATACCGAAGCTGTCCTGCAACTGAGTTTGTTTGTACAGATGGTTGAGCACAACTTCCGGCATTTCGCCGCGACGCAACTCGATCACTGCACGCATGCCGGACTTGTCCGATTCATCGCGAATCTCGGTGATGCCTTCGATCTTCTTTTCGCGCACCAACTCGCCGACCTTGATCAGCAGATTGGCCTTGTTCACCTGGTACGGCAGTTCGTCGATGATGATGGCTTGACGATCGCCTTTGCCGATATCCTCGAAGTGCGTACGCCCGCGCATTACCACACGGCCGCGTCCGGTACGATAACCTTCCTTCACGCCCGCCAAACCGTAGATGAAACCTGCTGTCGGAAAGTCCGGTGCGGGCACCAGCTCGATCAACTGTTCGATGTCCATGTTCGGATCGCGCAACAAAGCCAGACACGCATCGACCACTTCGCCCATGTTGTGCGGCGGGATGTTGGTTGCCATACCCACCGCGATACCGGAAGAACCGTTCACCAGCAGATTGGGAAAACGCGCCGGGAACACCAGCGGCTCATGCTCCGAACCGTCATAGTTCGGGCCGAAGTCAACCGTCTCTTTATCCAGGTCTTCCAGCAGTTGATGCGCGATCTTGGCCATGCGGATTTCGGTGTAACGCATCGCCGCCGCGTTATCGCCGTCCACCGAACCGAAGTTACCCTGACCATCCACCAGCGTGTAACGCAACGAAAAATCCTGCGCCATACGCACGATGGTGTCGTACACCGCCGTGTCACCGTGCGGGTGATATTTACCGATCACGTCGCCGACGATACGCGCCGATTTTTTGTAGGCGCGGTTCCAGTCGTTGGAAAGCTCGTGCATGGCGAACAACACGCGGCGATGAACCGGTTTCAGGCCATCGCGCACATCCGGCAAAGCACGGCCCACGATTACGCTCATCGCATAATCGAGGTAAGACTTGCGCATCTCTTCTTCAAGGCTGACGGGGAGGGTTTCTTTGGCGAATTGTTGTTCCATGTGCTACCCGATTGATTGGCTGAATAGGCAAAAAAACGAAGGGCGCATTCTAGCACAGCCGACTCATCAGCCCACCCCCTGCTCCTAGCCACCCTCACTGGGTCACAAATCACATCGCCTTCCTACCGCCTCCCCCTTTAAAAAAGGGGGATCGAGGGGGATTTTGCCCTTGCTGTTTCCCTGTAACCTTAAGCTACAATCCAACCACTTCGCGAACACAGCCCACACAGGACACCCCATGAGCGACCTTAAAGAAGTCACCCAAGCCCTACTCAAATTCCGCGATGAACGGGACTGGGCGCAGTTCCACAACCCCAAAGACCTCGCCCTGGCACTTAGCATCGAAGCGGGCGAACTACTGGAATCCTACCTGTGGAAATCCGCCGAACAAGCCAACCAAGACGAGATACGCGAAGAACTGGCTGACGTCTTCGCCTACGCCTTCCTGTTGGCGGACAGCTACGGCTATGACGTGAAACAGATCGTGTTGGAGAAAATCAAGAAGAACGCTCTGAAGTATCCGGTGGAGAAAGCCAAGGGGAGTGCGAAGAAATATACGGAGTTTTAGTTAGAGCAAATTAGCGCCCCTCCCATCTGCTGTCACCTGATACAATCTGGTCAGGCTGACTAGATTCGGAGAATATCATGCAAACATGGCAACTACAGGAAGCAAAGGGCAAGTTCAGCGAGGTCGTTAAACGCGCGCAAAGCCAGGGGCCGCAAAACATCACCGTACATGGCGAGCCGGTTGCCGTACTGATTTCCCGCCGCGATTATCTAAAGCTCACCCATCCCAAACCCAGCCTGGTCGAATTACTGCGCACATCGCCGCTCGCGGACAGCAATCTTAAAATCACGCGCGAGCAAACTCCCACGCGCAAAATCAAACTATGAGTTATCTGCTCGACACCAACGTCATTTCGGAATTGGTGCGCCCCAAGCCCGCCAAAGCAGTCTTGGCGTGGTTCGAAAACATCCC
>CAZRZH010000023.1:0-26129 GCA_964604485.1 uncultured Sideroxydans sp. | reverse complement strand
GTGAGACCTGACATCCCCAGGAAGTCAGCAAACCTCCCGTTCCGTTCAGCACCAGCGGATCATCATCCACCACCAGCACTTTCAGCCCACAAAATTCACTTTGCTCAGAAGTACCTGTCTGGCCAATTACGTCTGTAATTGGCAATTTATCCATGTCTGGAACACAGGGGATTTCGATGGCAAACGTGGATCCCAGTTTGGGTGATGAACTTAGATAGATAGGGAGATTCATCAATTTGATCAGACGATCGACGATTGCCAAGCCCAAGCCCAAACCTTTACTGCGATCACGCGCAACGTTGGCCAGCTGGACGAATTCTCTAAACACGTTTTGCTGTTCGGACAAAGGGATGCCGGGTCCATTGTCACGCACTTCTATACGCACGTTGTCACCCCGCTTGCGACAAGCCAACATCACTTTGCCATTGTGCGGCGTATAACGAATCGCGTTACCGAGCAGATTGATCAGAATGCGTTCCAACAACACCGGATCACTTCTCACTATTCTATCGGCAGTACGTACTCTTAATGTGATCGACTTTTTCTCGGCCAGGAAAGCATAATCTTGAGCAAGTCGCCTAAGAAGAATTCCAATCTTGATGTCTTGAACTTGTGGAACCACAATACCCGCGTCCAGTTTGGAAATATCCAGCAGCGAATCCAAGAGACCCGACATCGCCTCTACCGACTCTTCCACTTTTTCCACGATTTTGCGCTGTTCCGGGGTATTGATGCGATTGTTCAATTCCCCCATAAACAATCCCAATGCATGCATCGGTTGGCGCAAATCATGACTCGCCGCCGCCAGAAACCGGGTTTTGTCAAAATTGGCTTTTTCGGCTTCATTCTTCTTCTCGCGCAATTCCAGCGTCGCTTCTTCAATACGCTGTTGCAGCGTTTCCCGCTGTTGCTGCAGTTGCCCGGTCATTTCGTTGATGCCTTGGCCCAACTCATTGAGTTCAAGCAATCGTGTTTCTTCGATTCGCGTATCCAATTGCCCTTCGCCAATTTTCTTGACAGCCGTGCGCATTCCCAATATTGGCGACGTGATCCGGCGCGAGACACGCATGGCGACCCAGATCGCGAAAACCAGAATCCCCAGAGTCAACATCAGATTGTAGATAAGAGTCTGCTGCTTCTCGGCGTTTACTCTACCTTTGTCGATTTCCAGTACAACCACTCCCAACACTCTGCCACGCCTCTTGGGGGAATTGAGTAAAGTCTCTTCCAGCTCGATTTGGGTTGCCACGATGGGTTGATATATCGTCAAGAACTGCTTGTTCTCATAAACCGCTTCCTCTTCGCCGGAGGCCGGGATGAAGAGTTCCTCTGTTTTTGTTTTTCCAGCCTTCGCCAACACTTTCCCTGCAGGGTCCAATATGATTACCGAACCAACATCCTGCTGCGCCAGCGAAATTTCGACCTGCTGTTGCAACAACGTTTGATTGCCGGAGAACACGGAGTATTCACTTGAAGAAGCCAATTGGCCCACAATCAGCTTTGCTCTTTCGGACATCGCATGATCCAGATCAGCATTAAGCGTGTAGATGAATTGCCCCTCCATCAGCACACTCAAAAGCAGAATCGGGATCAACACAATCGCCAGTGCTTGCCGTTCAATACCAAATTTTTTCATTGTTCCCCCATCATTTCGGCATGCAGTTTCTCTGCGTCCTTGATACTTAGATTAAGTGAACGTGCAACTTGTGTATTGACGGAAATCTCGAACTCTTCGGCATATTGAACAGTGGGGAGTTTTCCTGAAATAGAGAATTGTTCGATCATTTTTGCCGTTTGACGCGCAATTTGTTGGGGTGTGCTGTAAACGGCGCACAGTGCCCCGGCTCGGACATAACTGGCGGAAAGTCCGACCAGTGGAACCTGTTCACGGTAAGTTGCCAAAAGAATATTGCGAATGGTGTCCGAGTTATAAATTGCCGAATCCGGGATCACCAACAACACATCAATCTGCGCGAGTAATTCAGACAATGCACTTGCCAAGGGATGTGCCTCGTTCACGAGTTGGGTTACCAAAGTTATTCCGTGTTTGGCAAACACGGGGCGCAGTGTCGCTGCGTCGAAGGATAAAGATGAGTGAAGAATTCCAAGTCTCTTTGCTTCTGGCAGTGTATTCGAGACTAAAGTGATTTGACGTTCTATGGGCTGATCAATAAAAACGGCAGAAAAATCCGGTGCGGCAGAGCGTTGCAACTTGGCGTATCCGGCGCTCGTAACCAAGGTATTCAAAACAGGTTTGGTTGAATAGGAGAGTGCAGTGGCCGCCTTCATCCCGACCGCGATCAGCAGATCGGCATCCTTTACCGGGTCGCCCACGTGCGAAATCTGCAACTCATATTGGGGAGATATCCTGGCCTGTAATTCAGTGCTGAACTCTTGATAGGCTCCGGTTCCCTCGCTCAACACCAGCATAACTTTCAATGGAGCTGCTTGGAGAAGCGGTGAACAAAGGAACGCGAAGAACAAGACGAGCAACCTTATCCCAAAGCTGGAACGACGCGATTTCCGATGACTATCGGACAGGTTAGAAATGATAGGTCGCAGTGATGTATGCACGTCGGCTGAACAAAAGGTTGCGCTTTTCCAGACTGCTGGTGTATTCCGTATAGTTATCCTGGAATGCATTCTGCACCACCAAAGCCACTTCCCCTCCACCGCTCTTTTCCAGGTTGCCGTAGGCCTTGGATATCTTGATGTCGATCCTCCGCGTTGCCGACTGTGGCACAACTGCATCCAGCACCTGCAATTCATCCTGATAGTAATACCCGGCACTCATTAACCAGTCGCCAAAAAAATGCTGTGTCATCAAGATGCTGCCACTATTCATGGGCACCATCTTTGGGCAAAGTACCATCAATGTTTGCAAATCCGCCGCAACTTGTGGATAAGCATAGTTGGTGGGTAATCCGGATAGCCCGCAACTGGCCAGTTGGTGTGCTACGTTCACAATCAGATTACTGCGTTCACTCCAGCGGTATTTGATCGTGCTCTCAAAGCCACGGAATTTAACTGCATAAATATTCTTGAAACTGTTTGCAACCGCGGGTGGATTTCCATACAAAATTGGATCAACGAAGATCAAATTTTTCATCTGGTCGGAGAAAACACGAACCTCTGCCAACAAATTTATTGCGGGAAAATCACCCAGATACCCAACCTCTCTTGAAAGCATCTTTTCAGGTTGCAGCCCCCCTAACGAATGGATTTGTCTGAAGGCGAAAGCTTGCGTGTTGGCATATTCCTCGAAAGCCACAGGATTGCGGTAGGCAACGGACGAACCGAAACGCAACGAATGATACGGCGTCATGTGCACGTTGAACGAGACCCTGGGCGAAACATTAAAATGTCCCATGCCGTCGTCCTCCCACATCGCTCCCATGTTCATCAATGTAGCAGAAGTCATTCTCCACTCGTCATGGGCGAAAACACGCGACTGGTGAATCGTCGGTGCGCCCCTCGCGAAACCCAATGGAGCATCGACGGCATCAGAGCGAAACCCCAACCCCCATACCAATCTGTTCGACTTGTTCCACTGCGCAGTATGTTGGAATTCGATATCGTGCCGTTGCGCGTTGAGATTCAGCTTTGGAAAAATAATCGATGTGCCGGGCAGATAATCTATCGCGTCGTCGTCATATTTCAAATGGATGTGGTAATAGCGGACTTTGAATTCGTCGTCCAGCGTACCGGGGCGTGTCCAACTAAGTTGTTGAAAACCTGAATCGGATTTTGAATTTCTGAACGGGTCCTGCGACCTGCCTGCTATCCCCTCGCCCCTTACCGCCCGAGTAAAACCGAATTGAACTTCGAAGTTGTCCTTTCCGTTCGGATGGAAGTTGCTTTTCCAATTTGCAATGCGCGTGAGGTTATCGTCATTCAATACAGGTGAGGTGTATCCGCCATCCGCACGCTGCCCCAAACTAAAGCGGTAATCCAATCTGTCGCCGGTGTTGCCAAAACGCGCCGACACGTCGGACATCCCAAATTCACCCTGACGTACCGAAACACTTGCACCGCTGATTCCGGGGGCATCCCGTGTGGTGATGCTGATTACCCCTTGTGTCGAGTTGGCACCATGCGAGGCCGCAGCCGGCCCGCGAATAACTTCGATACATTCAATATCTTCAAGCAGTAGCGAAATGTCATCCCAATTGACCCCGCCAAACGGCGGTAAATAAACGCTGCGGCCGTCCACAAGAACTTGCATTCGACGCGCGAAATTATCCGTCGTGCCGTGGTAGGAAACAAAGGGGGTATATCCATTTTGCTGGCCAACATACATTCCCGGGACCAACCTGAATAAATCCGCAATATTGCGAAACCCTGAAGCTTCGATCATGGATCGATCGATTACGGTCACTGCATTGGGTGCTTCAGAGAGCGGCTGCGCAAGGCGCGATGCACTGAGCACGATAGGCATCTCTTCCAGAAATGCCTGCTCAGAGTTTGTATCAACAGATGCATTGGCGAGAGCGGACAAAGACAGGTATGTCCACGCAACAAGAACTGCTCTGTTTGTTTTCAATAACCCGAAATCCATGATGAAAATATTGGAAATATTATGCTGAATAATTGATGCAAAAATCACGGGCAACGTCGGCATTCTACCTTGGACGGCGGTTGGGCGGAAAAATCAGGCATTCTAAAGAATCGGCTGGCAGTTCGACGGCTTGGGTTGCGCTTGTATTCGGGACTGCAGAATCGATAACACCTTTGTCAAAGGTGCATGAAGCGAGTAACAGAACAACGGAGAGCAGTAATGCTGCAGAGGTAACTGTAGTTCGCTTTCGGAGAAGACTACGCACGATTTTGTGTTGTCACACCACGGGTAGCATTACTTAAAAAGTTCGTTCCGAGCTGTAATTTCAGTCCACTCGGAACGAATTGTATCCTTGCTCATTTCATCCTGAATGCGATCAAAAATCCCAACACAGCACCGGCAACGCCGGAAAGCAGGATCTTGTTGCGTATGGCGTCGATGCCGGCAATTGAGTTGAACGCGCTATCCAATAAGCTGCTATTCGCACCAAGCAGACGGGAGATGGATACATAGTCTCCCGCGAGTTTTCCAAAAACCAAATATCCGATGATCAAACCCAAAACAGACAAGGCAATAAGACTAAGTACAGCAGACGGTTTCATTTTATTTATTCCTCAAGTTTTCATTCATCCCCACAGCATCCCGACCTTGGCAACGATGATCGTGGACACCCCGAGTATCAGGTTTAGCGCAACCAGATGGCGGATTTTTGACAGAATCGAAGCGGCCTCCTTCCATCTTTCCTTGGAGATATGCAGGCTAAATGGCACAAAACAGGCAAAGAACACATAACAAAAAACCGCTGTCATGAAAACACCCAGTATCAACATGAGGTGGATGAAGTGCGGCGCTTGCGCCAGTCCCCCATTCTGATAAATCATGTACAGGCCGGTGATCAGAACAGCACCAATGACACTCCACAGCAAGTTGAAGAAGCGGCGAAAAACTGCATTCCACAGACGTAGCCGTTCTGGTGGCTGCAACACTTCGACAGCCGCCGGGCGCAACACGACATAGGAGAAAAACAACCCGCCGACCCAGACTAAAGCAGCCAGCAAGTGAATGAGTTTGAATACAGTCATGGCATTTTATGTTTAGGGGCACGCAGTTTAATACAAGGCATCCCGCACCGGTTTGAAACTCCTGCGATGGACATCCGATACGCCATGAATACGCAACGCGGCCAAGTGCGCTGCGGTTGGATAGCCCTTGTGTTGCGCAAAACCATAATGCGGAAAACGTTTATGCAGTTGCAACATGAGTTCATCCCGCGCAGTTTTGGCAAGGATGGAGGCTGCCGAAATGGCTGAGACTTTGCTGTCGCCTTTAACGATGGCTTGGCTGGGAATGCCGGTTTGAGGGCAATACAAACCGTCCACCAATATTTGGTGCGGCTGGATATGCAGTGCAAGCACGGCTCGACGCATCGCCAGCAATGTGGCTTGCAGTATATTGAGCCGGTCGATCTCGGCAACGTCAGCATAGGCTACCGACCACGCCAACGCCCGTTGGCGAATGATGGGGGCAAGCCGTTCGCGTTGCTTTTCAGTGAGTTTTTTTGAATCGGCCAATCCGTCAATTGAATTGGCTTCGTCAAGAATGACAGCCGCTGCACATACCGGCCCGGCAAGCGGACCGCGCCCTGCCTCATCAACCCCGCAGACTAGAAAGAGTTGGTCCATCAATGTGTGCTCGTCATTCGTCAATGAGCCGATTTAAGCCAAATACGGCAAGATAGCCGCAGCTGCCTTCTGTGCGGTGTTCTGGCGCAAGTCCTGATGCATTTCGGCAAAGTTTGTTTCCAACTCTTTTACGGCAGCTTTGTTGTTCACCAGATTGAGTAAAGCCTGAGCCAAGTTTTCGGGCGTGGCATCGTCTTGCAGAATCTCGGGAACAACGAATTTGCCCGCAAGGATATTCGGCAATCCCACGTAAGGCTGATACTGCTTGCGCTTGGTCAACCACCAGGAGATCGCCGGCATCTTGTAGGTGATAACCATGGGACGTTTGAGCAATGCGGCTTCCAGGGTGGCAGTGCCTGATGCCACCAGCACGCCATCAGCAGCAATCATCGCGTCATGTGCATGACCGAAAAGCAAGGTGATCGGCAATTGTTGGGCATCCAATTCCCACAGTGCCACTTCGAAAATGTTTCGCGTCTCACGACTGGCAAGCGGAATCAGAAATTGGGCATCTGGAATCTGTTGCAGGATCAGTTTGGCAGTTTCAATGTAGGTCGCGGCCAGTTGCCTGACTTCGCTCTGACGACTTCCTGGCAACAATGCAAACACCTTGGCAGTTCTGGGCAAGATGCGCATCTGTTCGCGCATCTCGTCCCGCTTGGGCTGATCCGGCAGAAAGTCCGCGAGCGGGTGGCCCACGTAGGTAACAGGTATCCCAGCCTGGGTGTACAACGGCGCTTCGAAGGGAAAAAGCGCAAGGATGTGCGACACTGCCCGTTTGATCTTATGGATGCGCTCCCCGCGCCAAGCCCAGATTGACGGACTGACGTAATGCACAGTCGGCACGCCGCGTTGCTTCAAGGCAAGTTCCAGATCCAAATTGAAGTCAGGCGCATCAACTCCAATGAACAAATCGGGCGGTTCGGCTATGAAGCGATCTCTCAGCTTGCGCCTAATTCCGACGATCTCAAGATAGTGCCGCAATACTTCGACATAGCCGCGAACAGCGAGTTTTTCCAATGGGAATAACACATCCATTCCAACGGAAGACATCTTGGGCCCGCCGATTCCGACAAACCGCACATTCGGTGCAGCTTGTTTTATAGCCGACATCAGCAGGCTTCCGAGCAAATCGCCCGAAGCCTCCCCTGCCACGATGGCAATCGTCTTGACTTTTGTTGACATGGTTTAACGAACGATGCCGCGTTGTGTGCGGCCAAGAAATTCGGCGAGTGCTTTCAACTCTGGATTTTCGGCAAGTTGCCCGTTAATGACCACCTTAGCATCTTCCAGCGACAATCCGGATTTGTAGATCGTCTTGTAGGCGCGTTTGATCGCCATCACAGCGCCACTCGAAAACCCGCGCCGTTTCAGCCCCTCCGAGTTGATGCCGTGCGGCGAAGCGGGATTTCCCGAGACAGTGAAATACGGCGGGATATCCTGGAACAATATCGTTCCCATGCCGGTGATGACGTGTGATCCGATCTGGCAGAACTGATGCACCACAGTAAAACCGCCCAAGATGGCGTAATCCTCCACGATCACATGCCCCGCCAGTTGGGCGTTATTGGCAAAAATGGTGTGGTTGCCGATCTGGCAATCATGCGCAAGGTGCACATAGGCCATGATCCAATTTTTGTTGCCGATGCGCGTCACACCGACATCTTGTGCCGTACCCAAATTGAATGTGCAGAACTCGCGGATGGTATTGTCGTCGCCGATCTCCAGCCGGGTCGGTTCCCCCGCATATTTCTTGTCCTGCGGAATCTCGCCCAATGAACTGAACTGAAAGATGCGATTATTTTTGCCGATGCGTGTATGTCCGCTGATGACCACGTGCGGACCGATATTTGTTCCGGCATCAATCTCGACATGCTCTCCAATGACGGAATACGCCCCCACCCGGACATCGTCCGCAAGTTTTGCGTTGGGATGAATAAGTGCAGTCGGATGCAGCAAGCTTTCCATCATTTATCCCGTATGGTGCAGATCAATTCCGCTTCTGCCGCGACCAGTCCATCCACTTCGGCTACGGCTTGGAACTTCCATAATCCGCGACGATTCTGAATGATCGCCACCTTGAAGATTAATTGGTCACCCGGGCTGACGGGTCTTTTAAAACGGGCGTTGTCGATACCGACGAAGTAATACACCGAATTCGTATCGGGCTTGGTGCCCATGCTTTTGAATGACAACAACGCTGCCGCCTGAGCCATCGCCTCGATGACCAATACACCCGGCATCACCGGGTGATGCGGATAATGCCCGGGAAAGAAAGGTTCATTGATGGTGACATTCTTCAACGCCACAATTTTTTCGTTGGGCACGACTTCCAGAACGCGATCGATCAGCAGGAATGGGTAACGATGCGGCAAGTGTTCCAATACTTCGTGAATATCCATCGTGGTGCTCATTATTCTCTCCCCTTCAAAATTGTTATTTGTTGTTCCAGTTTTTTGATGCGTTCGGACATTTCGTCAAGGTGGCGCAGCTGCGCGGCATTTTTACGCCAAGTGTGGTTTTCACTAAAAGGGAATGTAGCCGTATAAACACCTGCCTCGCGGATGGATTTGGTGATCACCGTCCCGGCAGAAACCTCTACTTCGTCGGCAATTTGCAAATGCCCCAGAATGATCGCCCCTCCCCCGATGCGACAGTAGCGTCCTATGTGTGCACTGCCGGCGATTCCGACACACCCCGCAATGGCGGTATGTGCGCCGATACGAACGTTGTGAGCGACCTGTATCTGGTTGTCCAGTTTCACCCCTTCTTCGATCACCGTATCGTCCAGCGCACCGCGATCAATCGTGGTATTCGCGCCGATCTCGACAAAATCTCCGATCACGACACGGCCAATTTGGGGAATCTTCAACCATCGCCCCTCTTCCATCGCGATACCGAAACCGTCGGCGCCAATCACCGCACCGGAATGTGCAATCACATGGTTGCCCAGGACGCAATTGTGATACACCACGACACGCGGATACAGACGCGTTTGCTCTCCTATTGAGGCACCTTCGCCGATACTGCACCCCGACATCACCACGGCGCCTGCCCCGATACTTACACCGGCGCCCACCGACACATGCGCCCCGATGTGGGCTTGCGGTGAAATGCAAGCGCCTGCGCCAATTACGGCGGAAGTATGGATGCCGGGCGCAAACTCAGCCAAAGGGTTCAAGAAGGCGGATAACTTGGCAAAATAAGAGTAGGGATTGGCAGCTACGATGCGCGGCAACTGTGTCGCCTCAATATCGGCTTCGGACACGATCACAGCAGACGCCTTGCTCGCCTCCAATTGTTTACGATATTTGGCATTAGACAAAAAGGCGATTTGACCGGCAATCGCCTTTTCCAACGTACCAATCTGGGAAACGCAGGTATCCGCATCGCCCAGTACGCGCCCGCCGAATCGAGACACAATTTCCGTCAGGCGAAAGGTTGGATAAATCATCGAATGACGCCGTATGCCTGTTTATTTGCCTGTGGTTTCAACCGATTCCTCGGCCAGGTACTTCAACACCCTATCCGTGATATCCACGCGTGGGTGGCGGTACACCGCCTCTTGCAGAATGACGTCGTAGTCTTCGCTCTCGGCGATGGTCTTGATCGCTTTGTCGGCCTTGGCCAACACCTGCGCCAGTTCTTCATTCTTGCGCAAGTTCAAATCTTCACGGAACTCGCGCTGTTGCGTCTGCAACTGCAAATTCAGATTGGCCAATTCACGTTCCTTTATGCGCCGGGTTGAATCCGAGATCTTGCTGCCTTCCTTATCCAGTGAAACCTGTAATTCTTTTACTTGCTTGATGAGTTTTTTGATTTCCTGATCACGTACAGAAAATTCTTTTTCGATTTTCTGCTCCGATTGCACCGCCTGTTCGGATTCTCTCAGGATGCGCTCGGTATCGACGTATCCGATACGAAATTCAGCCGCTTCGCATGTTGCGAAGGTGCTTGCCAGTAGCATGAACATACCAATCGATTTTTTCATCTTGACTCCTCACCGGACAAACCATTTCAGAAGTGGTCTCCCCATCGCAACTGTTAGAACATGCCGCCCAATGAAAACTGGAATCCCTGCAACTTATCCTGCGGCTGAGCATTCAAGGCTTTTGACCAGCTGATCTGAATCGGACCGGCAGGCGAAAACCAAGTCACCCCCAAGCCCGTAGAATATCGCATTCCTATCGATCCAGGAACCAGTCCACCGGATCCGTAAACCGCCCCGCCATCCACAAATCCGCTCAGCCGCACAGACTTTTCCTTTTCCATTCCCGGAAATGGTAGCAACAGTTCTGCATTGCCGACAACGCGCTTATCACCCCCAAGTGCATTGTTGTTAATGTCTCTGGGACCGAGGGAACTGTAATCGTAACCGCGTACTGAACCGGTTCCGCCGCCATAGAAGTTCTTGAAGAACGGAAGTTGCATCCCGCTATAGCCGCCTGCAAAACCCAGATCACCATTAAGGCGCAACACCAGGTCATGCCCCAAGGGTTGGAACCACTGTTGTGAATAATTCAATTTGTAAAATCGCTGTCCCGATACCGGCATAGACGCCTCAATCGATGCGCGTTGAACCGCACCCTCGGTCGTATAAATAGAACTGTCCCGTGTATCGCGCGACCAGCCAATCGTCCCCAACAAGTTGCTGTTGGAAGAACCGAATGTATTGATGTAATCAAGAAACCGTTGCGGGCTGATGGAAGTCAAACCGAGGGTTGTATTTTCAAACGAGACACCGTAATGGAACATCTCTTCGTCTGTAATGGGTACGCCGTACCTGACCCCTGCGCCATAGGTCTCTGAAGTATATTGGCTGACCGAAATCAGGGTCGCGTTGGTTCTGCGTTTATAAATATCAAAGCCACGACTGATACCATCGTCCGTGTAATAGGGATTGGTATACGAGACCGAATAGACTTGGTTAATGCTGCTGGTGTTGATCTGTGTTGCCAAATGGTTTCCGGTTCCGAACAAATTGGATTGGGTAATCCCTCCCATGAAGGTCAACCCTTCTGTATTGCTGTAACCCATACCGGCTTGAAAGTTGCCGGTAGGTTTCTCTTCGATAGATAAGTTCAAATCGAGTTGGTCACTGGTACCTTGCACAGGTTGAGTTTCAATATTGACGTTGGCAAAAAAACCAAGTTTGTCGATGCGCTGCTTCGATTTCTTGATCTTCGAGGTGGCGAACCACCCGCCTTCCATCTGGCGGAACTCGCGGCGAATGACCTCATCCCGAGTTTTGTCGTTGCCCGAAATGTTGATGCGCCGTACATAAGCACGTTGCAACGGATCCACCACGAATGTGAATGCCACTTGCTGCTTCTCCTTGTTAATCTCGGGGACGGCATTCACATTGGCAAAGGCGTATCCATCCTCACCCAAGCGCTCGCTGATCTTGCCTGAAGACGCAGTCAGTGCTTCACGCGAGAAAATATCACCCGACTTGACCGTAATCAATTTCTTCATTTCAGCATTGGGTATGACTGATTTGGCATCGACCACTTTGATATCGGTCACGGTATACCTACCGCCCTCGGAAATATTCAGCGTGATATAGATGTCCCTTTTATCCGGCGAGATCGACACTTGGGTGGATTCGATGGAGAAATCCATGTACCCGGAATCAAGGTAAAAACTCCGGATGGCCTCAAGATCGGCGGCGAGTTTTTGTTTGGAGTATTGGTCGTTGTTGGTGAACCATGTGAACAAACCCGGCGTGGTCAATTTCATCACATCCAACAATTCGGCATCCTGATGCATCTGGTTCCCGACGATGTTGATCTGCTTGATCTTTGACGGTTTGCCTTCGGTCACCTCGAAACTCACCGCGACGCGGTTACGCTCTAATTCAGTGATCGTAGTTTTCACAGATACCGCATATTTGCCACGTGCGACATATTGCCGCTTTAATTCATGTTCGGATTTCTCAAGAGCAGATTTGTCGAAGATGCGGCCCTCCGCCAAGCCAACTAATTTCAGATTGTCACGCAACTGATCCTTGGGGAAATCCTTCACCCCATTGATCTCGACACTGGCAATAGTCGGGCGTTCCAACACCCTTACCACCAGCACACCCTGATCGGACAACAGCTTTACATCCTTGAAAAAGCCTGTGGCAAACAATGAATGCAACGCGGCAGTCGAGCGTTCATCATCCAGCATATCGCCGACCTTAACCGGCAAGTAGCTGAACACCGTTCCCGCCTCGGTACGTTGAATACCTTCAACGCGGATATCTTTAATAACGAAGGGGTCGGTTGCCCAAGCGCTTACGGCATAGATCAGCGGAAGCACTCCCGCCAGTAATTTAAAATCCATTATTATTTAACCCAAAATCAGGCGGCTGATGTCGTTGTACAACGCAAAAGCCATCATGGTAACCAAGAGCGCGATGCCCACTTTCTGTCCGGCTTCCCACAGACTTTGCGGAACCGGACTGCCTTTGAAAAATTCGACCGCATAATACAGTAAATGGCCGCCATCCAATAATGGGATGGGCAGCAAATTCAGAATTCCCAGGCTGATACTGATCAATGCCAGGAAACCGATATAGGCACCCAGCCCAAGTTGGGCCGATTGTCCCGCATAATCGGCAATGGTGATCGGGCCGGACAGATTTTTCATCGACACCTCCCCCATCACCATTTTTCCCATCATCTTCAAACTCACAATCGAAGTCTCCCAGGTTTTGGACAGCGCATGCTGCAAAGCTTCCAGTGGCGGATAGCTCACCTCGGTCAACAAAGATTCAAAAGCGCGTTTATCGATCACTGGAGCCGCACCGATCCTGCCGATGGTTTTGCTTCCCTCACTTGCAGGTTGTGGCGTGATGTGCAACCGGACAAGGCTGCCTGCACGTTCAATATCCATTTCAAGCTCACTGCCCGGATGACTGCGCACCACTTCGACAAAATTCTCCCACAACAGCATTTCAGTGCCGTTAACACGCACGACGCGATCATCCACAAGCATTCCGGCACGCTGCGCTGCGCCACCCTCGACCAACTTGCCGATGACGGGGTAGACAGGTGGCTGAAAGGATTGCAAGCCAAGCTTGCGCATGAAATCTTCATCAAGATCTGCGGCGGTCAGACTATTCATCTGAAGCGTACGGTACGATTTTTCGCCTTGCTCGTTTTGCAACGCGATGTTTGCCGCCTTCTGCTGTAACACCAAATCCAGCAACAACCAACGCACTTCCTGCCAACTCGGGACAACTTGGCCGTTGATGCTGATGATCGTATCTTTGGAGTGCAATCCTGCCGTGGCCGCAGGTGTATCAGTTGGAATATCCCCCAGCATGGGTTTGACCCCGGGGACGCCATAGATGAACAATGCGAAATAAAAAACCACTGCCAGCAACAAATTCGCCAGCGGCCCGGCCACTATGATCGCCATGCGTTGCAGCACCGGTTTGCGGTTGAAAGAGCGCGCCAGATCCTGTTCCGCCACCTCCCCTTCTCGCTCGTCCAGCATCTTGACGTAGCCGCCTAACGGGATGGCCGAGATTACCCATTCGGTCTCACCGTTTCCAAAGTGTTTGCTGAAAAGTACTTTGCCAAAACCGACCGAGAAGCGCGTCACTTTCACATCAAACCAGCGTGCCACGACGTAATGCCCCAATTCGTGGAACACCACCAGCAGAGCGATAGCGACAATAAAGGCTAATAAAGTGGTCATCGCGCAATCCACTCTTCTGCGGCAAGGCGTGCAGCGGCATCCGCATCCAACACATCCTGCAAATGATGCACTTCAGCCCGGGCCAAACCGGCCAGCACGGATTCGATCAGACGCGGAATATCGAGGAAGCGGATTCGTCGATCCAGGAAAGCGGCGACGGCGATTTCGTTTGCAGCATTCAATAGGGCCGGTGTCGTGCCGCCTGCGCGCAACGCCTGATAGGCCAATGACAGACAGGGGAAGCGGGTGAAATCAGGTGCTACAAAATCCAGTTTAGCCACCTGGAACAGATCGAGCGGCGCCACACCGGAATCGATACGCTCCGGATAAGCCAAGGCATAGGCGATCGGTGTGCGCATGTCCGGATTGCCGAGCTGCGCCAGTACAGAGCCATCGACGTATTGCACCAGAGAATGGATTACGCTTTGTGGATGCACTACCACCTGGATAGCGTCGGCAGGCACGTTGAACAGCCAGTGCGCCTCGATCACTTCCAGTCCCTTGTTCATCATGCTGGCGGAATCCACCGAGATCTTGCGTCCCATGCTCCAGTTCGGATGCGCGCACGCCTGTTCCGGTGTGACACTTTGCAACTGTTCCAAAGGCGTATTGCGGAACGGTCCACCGGACGCAGTGAGTAAAATTTTGCTCACTCCGCTCGACTTCATATCGCCCGTATAGTTGTGGGGCAAGGCTTGGAAAATCGCGTTATGTTCGCTGTCGATCGGTAACAACATCGACCCGCTGTGATGCACGGCTTCCATGAACAGGTGGCCCGCCAACACCAGCGTCTCTTTGTTCGCCAGCATTATTTTCTTGCCCGCGTGCGCGGCAGCCAAAGTCGGCGGCATACCCGCCGCACCCACGATGGCAGCCATTACGGCGTCAACTTCGGGCAAGGTCGAAACCCGTTCCAGCGCCGCAGTACCGCACAAGACTTCCGTTTCGATACCCAATATCTGGATACGTTTCTTTAGCCGCTCACTGGCAGCCTCGTCCAACAACACGGCATAGCGCGGTTTGAAGATCTGGCACTGCTCGAACAGCAACTCATCCTGCTGATTCGCGGTAAGTGCAATGATTTGATAGTCGTCCGCATGACGGGCGACCACATCCAGCGTGCTTTTACCGATACTCCCGGTGGAACCCAGAATGGTTAAGCGTTGCACTAGCTCAACCCTTGGAAGATCAACGCCAAGGCAGCCAACGGCAAGGTGGAAGTCAGCGCGTCGATACGATCCAACAGCCCGCCATGTCCCGGCAATAACGCCCCGCTATCTTTGATGCCGGCCTGACGTTTGATGGCGGACTCGAACAAGTCGCCGATCACCGCCAGCACGACCCACCACCAGGCAGTCAGCATCAGTGCTGGAAGCATCTGCAGATTGGTGAATTCGGGTCTGAATATCCATATCAGCCCAATGTAAATGGACACCCCTAATATCGCACCCGCCACACCTTCCCAAGTCTTGCCGGGGCTGATGCTTGGCGCCAATTTCGTTTTGCCGAATCGACGACCGGCGAAATAAGCGGCGCTATCTGCAACCCAGACCAAGCCCATAATGCCAAGCAATATCCAGGGACCAGGAATCGCCTCACGCAGATCGATCATGGCCAATCCGGTCGGGATCAACAACATCCACCCCACCAACGCCATCAGTAGCGGTTGCTTCACTTTCAATCCCATCATCAACCAGGGCGGAACGACGATCAGCCACAACACCGCAGACAAAAGATAGGCAATAAGATGTGTGGTGACGCGTTGCTCGCCACTCGAATTGGCATCCAAGGCAAATATCGCCACCATCAACAGCAGCGTCGAGATCCAATAGACCCTGGCGCCACGCGGACTCAACTCGGACATGCGGCACCACTCGGATGTGCCTTGCATCACGATCGCCAACACCAGTACAGACCATGCTAATGGAGGTAGGAAGAACAGTGCGGAAAGAAAAAGTACCAACATCACTATTGCAGTGATGACACGCGATCTAAGCACTGGGATCTCCCTTCAGTTGTTCGCTGGTGCGACCGAAACGCCGCTCACGTTTTTGATAAGACTGGATGGCAGCTTCCAGTTCAGGGCGACCGAAGGCCGGCCACAAGACATCGGTAAAATACAGTTCGGTATAGGCCAATTGCCACAACAGGAAATTACTGATGCGTTGCTCACCGCCGGTGCGGATAAACAAATCCGGCTCGGGGGCGTAAAACATGGAAAGAAAGGGTGTTAACTCTTCTTCAGCGAAGGCTGAAGTCCTTTCCGGATGCGCCTGACTCAAGGCATGCACTGCCTGCATAATGTCCCAACGCCCGCCATAATTGGCCGCGATCGTCAGTGTGAGGCTGGAGTTGTTGGCGGTAAGTTGCTCCGCCTGTTCGATATGGCTGATCAGTTTTGCATCGAAACGACTGACGTCGCCAATGATCTTGAGGCGTATGTTGTTCTCATGCAGCTTGCCAACCTCACGTTCCAGCATCTTCATGAAGAGCTGCATCAGGAACGTCACTTCCTCGGCGGGACGCCGCCAGTTCTCGCTACTGAATGCAAACAACGTCAAATATTCCACACCCATCTCGCGACAGGACTTGACGACTTCACGCACCGTTTCCACCCCCCGCTGGTGCCCCATGACGCGCGGCATAAACCGCTGCTTGGCCCAGCGTCCATTGCCATCCATGATGATGGCAATATGACGCGGCACCGTATTGACGTCCGGGATAGTACGGGTGGAACTGAAGAAAGGCAGTGCCATTTTGGATGGCTCGTTTTAACGTGAAACTCGCATAGCGATTCGCTCGCCTCCTCGCCCGCTTGCGGGATAACCAGCGACTTGCACAGCTTTATCGTGCTTAGTCGAATGGCTAGTAGTCCCACCAGTGGATTGGGGAGAGGCAACGGGTAGGACAAGGTTCTTCATAAAGAGGCTACTTGCGATACCCGTTATACCGCCATCAGGTCGGTTTCTTTGGCCTGTAACGCTTTGTCAATTTCGGCGACAAAACGATCCGTCAACTTTTGCACATCATCTTGCGCACGCCGCTCTTCATCCTCGCCTACTTCTTTGTCTTTGAGCAACTTCTTCAGTTGCTCATTGGCATCACGGCGGATGTTGCGCAAGGCTACTTTGGCATCCTCACCTTCGTTCTTGATGATTTTGATCATATCCCGGCGGCGTTCCTCGGTCAGCATCGGCATCGGCACGCGGATCAAATCGCCGTTGGTGGACGGGTTCAGACCCAGATCCGCATTACGAATGGCTTTTTCCACCGCACTGATCATGTTTTTTTCAAACGGCTGCACACCGATGGTGCGGGCATCGACCAGTGTAATGTTCGCCACCTGATTCACCAGTGCAGGACTTCCGTAGTACTCCACCGTCACATGGTCCAATATGCCGGTGTGCGCACGTCCGGTGCGAACTTTCCCCAAGTCTGCCTTGAGTGCTTCCAGCGACTTGTTCATTTTTTGTTCGACGTTCTTTTTGATGTCAGCAATCATGGTTGTCTCCGTCATCAATCACAATAAACGAGCGTGCCTTCATCTTGGCCCATCACAACGCGTTTCAGCGCGCCTTCTTTGAAGATGCTGAATACGATGATAGGAAGTTTCTGATCCCGACAAAGCGTCAGCGCCGTTGAGTCCATCACTTTCAAATCCTTACCGATCGCCTCGTCGAAACTCACCTTCTGGTAGCGGGTCGCCTTGGCATCTTTCTTTGGATCGGCGGTATAAACGCCATCCACTTTAGTCGCCTTGATGACGACTTCAGCATCCATCTCAACGCCACGCAAGGCAGCCGCAGTGTCAGTTGTGAAAAACGGGCTGCCGATACCTGCCGCAAAAATCACCACTTTACCGTCTTCCAAATAGCGCAACGCCTTGCCCCGAATGAAGGGTTCGGCCACTTGTTCCAAACTTAAAGCGGACTGGACGCGACAATCCAAACCTGCACGCTTCATCGCATCCTGCAACGCCATCGAGTTCATCACTGTGGCGAGCATGCCCATGTAATCGGCGGTCGCTCTGTCCATCCCTTCCGCCGCTGGCGCGACGCCACGGAAGATATTGCCCCCGCCAACCACCATCGCCACTTCCACACCCAACTCCGCAACCTCCTTGATTTCGGCCACGATTCGCTCGATGACCGCGCGGTTAATGCCGTAGCTGTCATCGCCCATCAGGGCTTCGCCGGAAAGTTTAAGCAGAATGCGTTTGTAGGCGGGTGCGGTCATGGTTTAGCCCTTCTTGATTGCAGCGACAGTGGCTGCAACTTCAGCAGCGTAGTCTTCCACCACTTTCTCGATGCCTTCTCCTACCACGAACATTTGGAAGGCAACCACGGAAGCGCTTTTGATCTTCAGCAATTGTTCGATAGTTTGCTTGCCGTCTTCTGCTTTAACAAAGACTTGTCCAAGCAAAGTAACTTCCTTGAGGAATTTCTGCACAGTCCCTTCGGCAATCTTTTCCAGCATCGTTTCGGGCTTGCCGCCTTCGCGTGCTTTTTCGATGGCGATACGGCGTTCTGTGGCGATGTCTTCCGGATTAACACCGGAAGAATCCACCGATTTGGGTTTGCTGGCGGCGATGTGCATCGCCAGATCTTTACCCAAGGTCTCGTCACCGCCGGTGAAGTTCACCATCACACCGATGCGGCTGCCGTGCAAATAGGTTGCCAGCTTTCCATCGATGGTAGCGTAACGCTCGAAACGGCGCACGGAGAGGTTTTCACCCAGCTTCATTACCAGCGCTTTGCGGGTTTCTTCAACAGAAGCGGAGCCGTTGGCGATCGGCAGTTCCAGCAATGCTTCCAAGCTGGCCGGTGCTTTTTGCGCAACGGTTTCCGCAACGTTCTTGGCGAATGCCATGAAGTCGTCGTTTTTGGCCACGAAGTCGGTTTAGCAGTTGATTTACGCGACAGCTCAGGTCTTTCCGTCAGCCGCCAGATACGCGCCGATCCCACCTTCACCTGTCACCCGGCTTGCCGCTTTACAGGCTATTGCGCCGCTTTTGATACGCAACAGTTCTTCTGCCGCCTTGGCGTCGCCGTTGGTTTCCACCAGCGCCTTTTTACATTCCATCATGCCGAGACCAGTGGCCTCGCGCAGTTCTTTCACCATACCTGCGGTGACTTCTGCCATGTCAAACTCCTAATCGATTCACTAAAACTCGGGTTACAAAAAAGGGGGCTTGCGCCCCCTCGGTGCGAAAAGCCGACTTAAGCAGCTTTTTCCGCGACTTGTTCAGTCAATTCGTTCAATGCCTGCTCGCGCCCTTCCAGGATCGCATCAGCCACGCCACGTGCATACAAACGAATCGCCTGGCTGGAGTCATCGTTGCCTGGAATGATGTAATCCACGCCAAGCGGGCTGTGGTTGGTATCCACCACGCCGATGACCGGGATACCCAATTTTTGGGCTTCGGTTACGGTTCCTTTTTGGTAGCCGACGTCGATCACAAAGATGGCTGAAGGCAATCCCTGCAGATCTTTGATGCCTCCCAAGCTACGCTCCAGCTTTTCCAGTTCGCGACGGAAAACCAAACCTTCTTTTTTGGAGACTTTGTCGATGCTGCCATCCTCAATCATGGCCTGAAGTTCTTTCAGTCGCTTGATGGAAAGTTGAACAGTTTTGAAATTGGTCAACATGCCGCCGAGCCAGCGATGATCAACAAAGGGCGAACCGGCGCGAATCGCTTCTTCGCGGATAATTTCGCGCGCTTGACGCTTGGTCGCCACGAACAGGACAGTGCCCTTCTTTGCGGAGATCTTGCGAATTTCCTTCAGCGCGTCGTTGAACATCACGACGGTCTTTTCCAAGTTGACGATATGAATCTTGTTGCGATGACCGAAGATATACGGGGCCATCTTGGGATTCCAGAAACGGGTCTGGTGTCCGAAATGGACGCCCGCTTCCAGCATTTGACGCATTGTTACAGCCATTATGATTACTCCAAACGTTAAGGGTTAAGTCTTCCACTCGTCAGCCTGATCCCCCAGTATTCAAGGGACACCCCAACATGAACGAATGTGTGAATGCCTGTTTATTCAGCATCGCCGGATAAACAGGGCGCGCATTGTAACCGAAGCTGCAGAACGACTCAACGGCAGGATGTCGCGTTTAAAATAAATCAGGGTTTCGCTTGAATTTGAAGTCAATATCTAAAATCCCCGCCAAAGTCTTGCGCTTTTTTGATAAAAAACACCTTTGTGTCAAACCAAATACGGAGAATCTCTGAATTTTTTATCTAAATTCCTTGGATCAAGGAATACATCGGGCAAGTGATATTCTTCAACAAATATTTTTCTACTTAGCCCTTACTCCGCAGTAAATTTTCCTCATGATAATTCCATCGTTGAGGGGCGCCCATCACTGAAGTCCTATTTGAATTTGATTTAAAAGGATTAAAGCAATCTGTTAAATAAATTTAACGAAACATCGAATTTACATATTGACAAATTCATTACAATCCACAACCCCAGCAATTACGCCACTTGCAGTTAAGTCAACCCCGGCAAAAATATATCACTTACAGTATCTATATGTTTTAATGTGAATATTTATTGTTCATATTTTGTGCTCAGGTCAAACAATATCGGAATAACGGGGCTGGAAGCCATGATTTTCCCTATTCATCCACAAAGTTATCCACACTTTTTGTGCATAAAAAAACAATTCGCTTTCACAACACCCAGTTAGCTTTGAATTGCTGACTTACCTTGCTCAAAGTCAGGGGAACAAGTTACAGTTCGCGCCTTGGAATTTATGCACCTATTTTTTTGGAGACGCTGCGTGTTCACTCTCATCGAAGCGGCCGGTTGGCCTATCTGGTTACTCATCATCGCATCATTAATCGCCGTCACACTCATCGTCGAGCGGCTCATTTTTCTGCGTAGCAATAACATAATCCCTCCTAAATTGTTGGATGAGGTGGTTGAAGAGCTCAAGCAGCGGGGCGTCAGTACGCAGATGCTGAACAAACTAAGCGGCAGTTCACCCTTGGGCAAGGTCTTCTCCGCCGGCTTGAAAAACGTCAAGAGTCAACCCCAAGTCATGAAGGAGTCAATCGAGGAGGCTGGGCGTGCCGCTACACATGAGATGGAAAGATTCCTCACCACGATAGGCACGATCGCTTCGATCAGCCCGTTGCTGGGACTGTTTGGCACGGTCGTGGGCATGATCGAGATATTCGGCGCACAAAATGCAGGTGGCGCCGCGCCTGCCGAGTTGGCCCATGGTATATCTGTGGCGCTCTACAACACTGCATTCGGCCTCATCGTTGCCGTCCCCAGCATGATCGCCTACCGTCACTTTCGCGCCTCGGTGGATTCTTTCACGATCGAGATGGAACAGCAGGCGATCAAATTGGTTGAGGTCCTGCATGGTGAGCGCAAATGAATTTTCGGCGCGGCCGGGCACGTGAAGAACCCGAGATCAATCTGATCCCGATGATCGACGTATTACTGGTGGTGTTGATCTTTCTGATGGTCACCACCAGTTACGGAAAGTTCTCGGAACTACAAATCAATCTACCTCAAGCTTCCGGCGAAGACACTACCGTGCAAGTTGGTAAGCCGATCACCGTAGCTGTTGATGCATCAGAACACTTTGCGGTGAATGGCATCCGTGCCTCTTTCAAAGACGTGAATGATTTTGCGCAGGTTTTGCGCAAAGCTGCAGGAGAGCAGACTGACCCCACTATCGTCATCAATGCCGATGCCAAAGCACTTCACCAATCCGTGGTCAACATCATGGAATCTGCACGCATCGCGGGTTACGGACGCATCACCTTCACCACCCAGAATCAAAACAAGTAGTTTCCCGACATGGAGCGGCTGCAACACCATTGGTATCGCCTCTCCCCGCTGCATCTGCTGCTGCTTCCAGTCAGCTTGATCTTCCGAATGCTTGTTGCTTTGCGCCGATTGCTCTACCGCAGCGGCGTGTTGGCTTCGGTCAAATTGCCTGTTCCGGTTATCGTCATTGGCAACATCAGTGTGGGCGGAACAGGCAAGACACCGCTTACGTTGTGGCTGGCCGAACAATTGATCGGCGACGGCTGGCATCCTGCCATTATCAGTCGCGGTTATAGAAAATCCGGAAAAAAAAATTCGGCGCCGCGTCGTGTTTACAGCAATGACAATCCGGACACCATCGGGGATGAACCGCTATTGATGGCACAACGCAATCTTTGTCCGGTATGGATCGGAAGTGATCGTCCGGCAGTCGCTCAACGTATGCTCGAAGAGCATCCTGAATGCGACGTCATATTGAGCGACGACGGGTTGCAGCATTACCGTTTACATCGAGATGTAGAGCTTGTTGTAGTGGATGGGAGTAGACGTTACGGAAATGGCTTGATGTTACCTGCAGGACCACTACGCGAGCCAACCTCACGGTTGCACGAAGTCGATGCGATCGTCGTCAATGGCGGTGCGGTGTCAGACACAGAATTCGGTATGCGACTGGAAGGGACACATTTCTACAACTTGCTCAATCCGCAGTTGATCTCAATCGCCGGAGAATTTGCGCAAGAGCGCTTGCACGCCATCGCCGGAATCGGGCATCCCCAACGATTCTTCCGCCACTTGGAACAACTTGGTTTGAATTGCACAACACATGCCTTTGCAGACCACCATTCCTATCACGCATCCGACCTCGCCTTCAAAGATGCGGATGCGATACTCATGACAGAAAAAGATGCGGTAAAATGCACCGCGTTCGCCACCGAGAAACTTTGGGTGTTGCGAGTGGATGCTCAAGTCAGCCCGGCGCTTGCCCAACTCATCAAGGACAAAATCTCACTTCATGGACGCTAAACTTCTAGATATTCTGGTGTGCCCGCTGTGCAAGTCCCCCTTGGTCTATCGAAAAACAGAACAAGAACTCATCTGCAAAGCGGACCGTTTGGCTTATCCCATACAGGACGGCATTCCCGTGATGCTGGCTGACGAAGCTCGCACACTTTCAATCGAGGAAGTCGAAAAACTCTGATGCTGGATTTCAAGGTCGTCATTCCTGCCCGCTTCGCTTCCACCCGGCTTCCGGGTAAACCGCTATTGGACATCGGCGGCATACCGATGGTGATCCGCGTTGCGCAGCAAGCTGCACTGAGTGGTGCACATCAGATTGTGATCGCGACCGACCATCAACCCATCATCGATTCAGCACAACAATACGGCTTTCAAGGCTGCATGACACGTGCCGACCATGCCAGCGGCACGGATCGCATCGCAGAAGTTGCACAGCAATTGCAATGGAATGACGACACCATCGTGGTCAATGTGCAAGGTGATGAACCGTTGATACCTCCGTTGCTGATACGCGCAGTTGCACAGCATCTTTATGACCACACGCAGTGCGACATCGCAACTGCTTGCCATCCCATTCATGATGACGCTTCGATGCGCAATCCCAACATCGTCAAAGCCGTGTTGGACAAGGATGGTAATGCTCTGTATTTCAGCCGAGCGCCCATTCCCTGGCCTCGGGATGCCTATGCGCAAGGTCAACCCGTACCAGTCGATGCGCCTGTTCTGCGCCACATCGGGATCTATGCCTATCGCGCCAGATTTCTGCATGCATTCGGTAAACTTGCTCCGGCAGTCATAGAACAGGTTGAGGCGCTGGAACAATTGCGCGCGTTGTATCATGGCTACAAGATCGGCGTAACAATCACAACTGATGCGCCGCCCAGCGGCGTGGATACGGAGCAGGATCTTCAAACCGCAAGACAACTTTTCAAAAACCAATCCGGGGGACGAACATGAGACTGATTCTGCTAGGGGCACCTGGTGCCGGCAAGGGCACACAAGCCAATTACATCAAGGAAAAATTCGGCATCCCGCAGATTTCAACCGGTGACATGTTGCGCAACGCAGTTAAAGCAGGCACCCCGCTCGGCATTGCCGCAAAAAAAGTGATGGATGCGGGTGGCTTGGTTTCCGATGAGATCATCATCAATCTGGTGAAAGAACGTATAAAGGAATCAGATTGTGCCAACGGCTTTTTATTCGACGGTTTCCCACGAACCATCCCGCAAGCACAGGCGATGAAAGATGCGGGAATCAACATCGACTTCGTTGTCGAGATTGATGTGGCAGATACCGAGATCGTCAATCGAATGAGCGGTCGCCGCGTTCATCTGCCTTCAGGGCGCAGCTACCACGTGATATTTAACCCGCCCAGGGTTCACGGGAAAGATGACATCACCGGAGAGGATTTAGTGCAAAGGCCGGATGATGTCGAAGACACCGTGGTGAAACGGCTCAATGTCTATCATGACCAGACCAAGCCGTTGGTTGACTACTACACCGCTTGGCAGAAATCTGGTTCGCCCGATTCACCAAAATTAGTGCATGTTCCCGGTGTGGGCGACGTAAATGCCATTCGCGACCAGATCTTTCAGGAGCTGGAAAAGTGAATATGGCTTACAAGCCAGTCCTGACATTGGAAGACGCCAAGCGAATCGCAGCTGCCGCTGAATGCGAGGCCCAAAACAACGCATGGGCGGTCGTCATTGCAGTGGTGGATGATGGCGGGCATTTGCTGTATCTGCAACGAAGTCACGAAACTCAATTCGGAAGTGTCGAGACAGCTATTGCCAAAGCCCACGCCGCAGTCGCGTTTCAACGTCCCACCAAAGCTTCGGAAGATGCTGTGTTGAGTGGGCGTCTGATCCATTTGGCATTACCCGGTGTAATTCCTGCCGAAGGCGGTGTCCCAATCATCATCGATGACAACGTCATCGGAGGTTTAGGTATAAGCGGTGTACGTTCCTCCCAGGACGGGCAAGTTGCGGCTGCAGGGTTGAATGCGTTATAAAAGAAGCTGAAAACGAATTCAAAGATTCAGTTTATTCTGAATCGAAATTCTTCTTTAGAACAAGATGACACGAGATCAGGGATAGAAAAGAAATGCATTTTGTAGACAGGTTGAGCTTATTCTTGTTGGTCGACAATACGACTTTTGTCGGCGATGTTGCACTAATTCAGGAAGGCAATGCTTTCAAGTTGAACACAAAATATTGGCAGTTGAGAGCAAAAGCGAAAAATTATTCGACTAAAGAATTGGATAGCCGGATCAAGTTGTTTTACCAGGAAAAAGCCTTCGCAGAAAACAAGACCTCCATTCCCCCTTTTGAAGAACGCTTAAGCAAACTGCATTTGCTTTTGGCAAAACGATCCAGGGCTCGCAGACTGCTCAGTTCGGTAAAAAGCGAGGTTGAACTTGAATTCTGGTGGAAGTGGCACAACAGAAATCTGTGGGATCTTTGGCTTAGCACCGCCATGATTAATTGGGAAAGTTAGGGTATATCGCCCCCTAACTGTTTCCCCACCTATCCACATTCAGGCTGGCAGACGGTAATGCGCCTGCGTCATGAGATCAACACCGCAAGGCAAGGCCTCGATCCAGTTTAAAAACTCGTTAACCATCTTTTTACCTTTGAACATACGACCGTGTTGCGGCACGATCATTTCGACATCCATGCCCCGCACCATATTCACCCAGAAGCGGCATATCTTGTTTGAGATCATGTAACGCCTGTGGAATCCCTCCATGTATTGGATGTGCGATTTAAAGTCGTCGACCGGTGTATCAGCCGCAAAATGGGGAACGATTGAAGCGCCCATGTCACCGCTGAATAGAATCTTGCTTACCGGATCGTAAAATTGAAAGTTACCTTCGGAATGCATGAAGTGTGCCGGCACAGCCTTGACTACGGACTGCCCCAAAGGAATATTCATGCCTTCGTCCGGAATTCCTACAATCCGACCCGTTGCATTTCCCACACTGCAAAAATGCGGCACGAAGCGCGCCCAAAGTTTCGAGATCAGCACTTTGCAATCCGAATGGATCATCCATTTATTGACCGAGGCGATGATGTCAGGATCGGCATGTGAAGCCAGGATGTATTCTAGATTCTTGGGGGGGAAATAACTGTGCATGGCCATCAACAGACCGTTATAGGTCATGTTCCCGCCCGGATCAAGCAGTGCGCCGTGACCGTGGTCGACAATCAGGAACTGATTGGCCTGCACCGCCTCACCCGTAGTGTCATCCACCAAATCATCAAACATCAAGCAGAGATGTTTACCATTGCTAAACAATTCAATTGCCATTCAACCTCCCAATTGACGCCCCCAAACTATAGTGGCCCCCGAATATAAGACAGTAGATTAAGCTGTTGTCCGAGACGA
>CAZRZH010000022.1:8470-26246 GCA_964604485.1 uncultured Sideroxydans sp. | reverse complement strand
GCGCCCTTTCGGAGAGGTGGATGAGCGGTTTAAGTCGCACGCCTGGAAAGCGTGTGTGGGTTTATAGCCCACCGCGGGTTCGAATCCCGCCCTCTCCGCCAGCTAAAAAACTCAAACGCCACCGCAAGTGGCGTTTCGTTTTTTTACCGTCCCCCACTCATCCCCGCAACGGAAAATGGCACGCCACGACGTGGCTATTTTCAATAAGTTTCAACTTGGGCGGATTGGCCGGGTCGATACATTCACCGGGTTGACCCAGCCGGGCATAGACAGGGCAGCGCGGTGCGAATCGGCAACCCGCGCTGGGGCGTTCAAAGTCATATACACCCCAATTGTTCGAACTGCCTTTGCTCTGCGCTTCGAGTGAACGTTTTTCCACAACCGACGACCACAAGATAGAGGTGTAGGGATGCCGGGCGGCATTTGCAATATCCCGCGCCGGCCCCATCTCGACAATCTGGCCAAGATACATCACGGCCACGCGGTGGCTGACCAGTTCGACCAGTTGCAGATCATGCGAGATGAACAGGAACGACAGCCCCAATTGCATCTGCAAGTCACGCAACAAATTAATGACTTGCGCCTGGATGGAAACGTCGAGCGCACTGGTCGGTTCGTCGGCCACGATCAGTTTTGGTCGTACCGCCAACACTCTGGCAATGCCAATACGGCGCTTCTCGCCGCCGGACAACTCGGATGGAAAATTGCTGAGCTTGTTCTTCTTAATATTCACCAGATCAAGCAAGTCGTAAACCTGTTGCAACACTTCGACTAGGTCGGCAAGGGGCTCACGCACGCGAACCGCTTCACGCAGTATTTCCTCGATACGCATCTTGGGATTGAGCGCCGCATCCAGGTCCTGGAAGATCATTTGAATGTCGCGTCGCAGCGGACGGAACTGCGCTTGAGTGAAGGCAGTGATGTCTTTTCCCTGATATTTGATCTGGCCACCGTCCACCGAAATGAGTTTTAATATTGCCTTGCCGGTAGTGGTCTTGCCGCAACCCGACTCACCCACCAACCCCAGCGTCTCGTTCTCATACATCGATAAACTGACGCCGTCGATGGCCGGAATGGTATCCGTGTCTCCACCCAGCGGCAGTGTGCCCAGCAGTCCGCGCCGTTGCGCAAAATGTTTGCGCAGTTCGATTACTTCGAGCAAAGGTTGCTTCATTTTTGTCTTGTGATTTCGATCATTGGGTACAGTACAACCAGCATCGAATCTGCCTGGCGGGTGCGATTTCGAACAACTCCGGCTCTAGCGTTTCGCAGCGCGCGCGCACGCTGTCGTTGATACGCTGACAACGCGCCCGAAAACGACAACCGCTTGGCACATTGATGGTATCCAGCACCTCGCCTTCGATCGCTGGCAAGCGTCCAAATTGAGACAGATTTTCCAAACGCGGAGTCGAAGCCAGCAGTGCCCGGGTATAGGGATGACCTGCTGCGTTTTCATCCAGCACTTCGCTGGCAGCACCGGTCTCCATCACCCGTCCGCCATACATCACGGCGATACGGTCCGACAAACGCGAGATCACCCCGATGTCGTGGCTGATCAGCACCAAAGTCATACCCAGACGCATTTTCAAGTCTTCCAACAGGTCGACAATACGTGCCTGTATCGTGGCATCCAGTCCGGTAGTGGGTTCATCCGCGATGAGCAAGCGCGGCTCGGATGCCAGCGCCATCGCGATCATGGCGCGCTGGCTCATGCCGCCGGAAAGTCCAAAAGGATAATTGTCAAAGCGTAAGCGCGGGGAATCGATGCGCACCTGATCCAGCCAATACAGGGCGCGTTCTTTTGCTTCAGCCACACCCTGCACGCTTGTATGCAGTCGCACCGCTTCGGTGATCTGCCGGCCCACTGTTTCAAATGGATTCAGTGCTGCCTTGGGATTCTGGAAGATCATCGATATCTTGCTGCCGCGCACACCGCGCAGATTTTTATCAAGCTGTTTTTGCCAGGCCTGATCGTCTTTGGCGACAAACATGATGCGACCGTCGCGGCGCCCGATCTCGACGTTTTCTTGTAAGCCCAGCAGCAGTTCTCGCGGCACTTCGTCGTGGAACGTCACCTTGCCGCTAATCACACCCGGTCCGGCGCTGATCAAGCCAACAGCGGAAAGAAAGGTAACACTTTTACCACTGCCACTTTCACCGACGATCCCCAGCGTCTCGCCACGCTTGACGCTCAGGTCAACACCGTCCACCGAGCGCACGAAGGCATGCTTCACACGCGAGAAGAAATAGGTGCGCAGATCCTCGATGCGCAGCAAAGGCTCGGCACTCATCGATGCCGCCCCCCTTCCAAAATATTGTTCAAGCCGTCACCCAGCAGATGAAAACCGAGAACCGTCAGCAAAATCGCCAGCGCCGGCAGGGTCGACGGCCAGAAGTTGCCCTGCAATAAATAATTCGCACCCGCCTGCACCATGTTGCCCCACGAGGCAGTGGGTTCCTGCACACCGAATCCCAGATAGCTCAGGCTGGTCTCGATCAACACGACCTCGGCCATGCCGATGGTCGCCTGGATCAGCAACAATGCGCGGCAGTTGTACCAGAGGATATGTTTGAAGATGATCGTGTGCGGCGACAAACCCAGTGCCACGGCCGATTCGATGAAGTTGCGTTCGCGCAACATCATCACTTTGCCTTTCACCAGCGAGGCAATGGTGGGTGCGCTGGTGATGCCGAACACCAGCATGATGATGTAGATATTCGGCCGGAATGCCGCGATGACCAACAGTATCAAAACCAGTCGCGGCAACGAATCGATCAGATTGCAAAGATAGGTGACCAGCGTTTCCGTGCGTCCTCTCCAGTAACCGGCAAGTACCCCCATCAAGGCTCCCAAACCGAGCGCGATGAAAACGGCCATTACTCCCGGCAAGAAATAGGCTTGGATGCCGAGAATCAGTCGCGTGAGGATGTCTCGCCCCATGAAGTCGCTGCCGAGCAGAAAGCCGTCGGTGAACGGCGGCGCCATCATTGACTCCAGATTCATGTCTTCGGGATCGTGCGGCAACCAGCCGAACGCGCCCAGCACATAAGACAACAGCACCACACCCGCGATCACAAACCCATAGCCGACGCTCAGGCGGTCGGCCAGGCGCGCACTTTTCCAGGGCGAGAGTTTCGAATATTCGCTGACGCTGTCCAAATCCTGCAAGTAATGTGTCTTCACTTTGACCAAACTTTCAAAGGTGTGAAGCACGCGGATTAACAGCGACATAAATTGCGCGATGCAGGAAACTGCCCAGGCGCACTACCAGTGCAGCGAGCAAGGCGACCGCCAAAATCACGGGATAGTCGCGGTCTTGGGCGGCTTGCCAGGCCACCCTGCCCAGTCCGGGCCAATTGAATACTTGTTCGACGATGATGGCGCCGCCCAGAATGAACGGCATCTTTGCCGCGATGATCTGCGACACCGGCAACAGATAGGCCTCCTTGAAAGCATGACGCCAGATCGACGCGCCCTTGGCACGGGCAGTACGAATATATTCTTCGTGCATGACCCGTGATATCTCTTCACGCAAATACCGCACGATCTCCGCCAGCGCACCGTTACCCAACCCAAGCAGCGCGACCGGCAACAGCGCATACAACCAGCTGTATTCCTGTGTTTCTTCCGAGCCGGAAAGCAAAGGGAACAGTCCTAACTTTGTGGTGAAGAAATAGATCAACAGATAGCCCAACCAGAACGTCGGCAGTGCCGAAACCAGATACACCAGTATCGTACCTATTCGGGCGCTCAAACCTGCGGGTTGTACTGCCGCGAGAGTGGCAATGGGAATAGCGACTACAAGAGTAACGATGAGTGACCCGAGTGTCAGAAACAAAGTATTCATGCCGCTGAAGGACAAGGTGTGGGTGACCGGTTGGCCGGTGCGCAGCGAGTTACCAAAATCACCCTGCAACACGTTACCCATCCACGAAAAGTATTGGCCGTACCAAGTGCTGGGTAAACCCAGACCGATCAGAACGGTATCACGTTCATCGCCTTCATTCGAACCGCCTCCGAGCAGTGCCGAAAAAGGATCACCCGGCGCCAGAAAAAGAATCAGAAAAACGACCAGGCTGACTCCGACCAGCAATGCAACGGTAGTAGCGAGTTCCTGCGATAAAACACGCGCCACCACACGTAAGCCCGAAGACTTCACCGGAACCCTCCCCGAGCATTGGGTGCATCTAACCGAGGATTGCCGAGTTCGCCACAGGCGCTCACGCTGCTGCAAACTTGCAGCATCTATTTCACCTTGGTGGGCGCTGTCACGGGCTTGGCTTTAGCCGCAACCTCGCCGATGTACCACGTATCCGCATAAGAAAAGAATTTGTACGGATGGATCTCCACCGCACGCACCTTGCGATCGTAGGCTGCGTAATTGGTCAGCGTCCACAAATACGTGTAAGGGCTTTCGTCGGCCAGGCGCTCATGCAACTTGCGATAGATGGTACGGCGTTTCTCGTGATCCAGCGTGTTCTTGGCTTCGAGCAGCAAGCTGTCCACTTCCTGATTTGAATAGCCGCCGAAATTGTTGCGCCAGGTACCGATCTCGCCGGAGTGGAACAACGATGAGATGTCCGCCGAATCATCGAACACCCAAGAGGCGAACATGATGTCGAAGTTGTGGTCGGCGAACACCGTATCCTTCCACGATTGCCATTCGAGGAATTCGACATTGATCTCCGCACCGACCCGGCGCAGGTAATTCTTGAAGGCCAGCACCACACGTTTGACCGATTCGCTTTCCTGTGCGATTGGCACCTTGAGTGACAACACCAGACGCTTGCCATCTTTGGACAGGACGCCGTCGCTATCCTTTTGGAAACCCGCCTGCGCCAGCAGTTTTTCAGCCGCAGCCGGATCGAAAGGCAGCGGTTTGACATCCAGGTTATAGGCCCAGGAGCCGGGCGCAAACGGCCCCGAGATTACCGTTCCCTGATTGTTGAAAAAAGAATTCAACATCTCGTTACGGTTGATCGCCAGTGTGAATGCCTTGCGCACGCGTTTGTCCGCCAGCAGCGGGTTGCGTGTGTTGTATCCGAAGAACTGGTACGACAACGCACTGTACGATTGCAGGCGCAGGCGTTTGTCACCCTGTATCTCCGGCACGTTGCGCGGGTTGACCAACACCGACATGTCGATGCTGCCGTACATCAGGCCCTGGTTCATGATGTTCTGATCAGCGAACGGTTTGGCGACGAAACGCGCGATCTTGGGCGCACCTTTGAAATAATCCGCGTTCGCTTCGAGCACAATCTCGCCGTTGCCCGTCGTTTCCTTGTAGCGATACGGACCGGTGCCGATGGGGTTTTGCACGAAGGGATCGTCGCGCCCGAGGAATGCCGCATTGTCCGGGCCGAACTCGGGAATGATCTTAAAAGTAAATTTCGGCAGCGCGTTCAGGATCGGGCGTTTCAGCGTGAAACGCACCGTGTTGGCGTCCAGTTTTTTGGCTTCGCTGATGAACTCGTAACGCACCTTGAGCGGAGTGACGGTGCGCGGATGCATCATGATGTTGTAGGTGAAAATCACATCGTCGGCGGTGAAGGGTTGCGCTTCCTGCCCCGGTTTAGGATGCCAACGTACGTCTTTGCGCAGATGAAAAGTGTATTGCAAACCATCCGCAGACTGCTCCCAGGATTCGGCCAGTTCGGGCACGATCTGTTGCTTGTTGTTGATGCCCACCAGGCCGTTGAACAACAACTCGGTGACACGCATGGAGATCATGTCGTTGCTGGTGATGGGATCGAGTGTCGAAGGCCGGCCATATTCGCCGTAACTCAATACCGATGTTTTGGTGGTAGCGGCCGGAGTCGTCTCGGCATAGGCTGTGGAACAAAACAAGGCCGAACTGAACAGCGCGATCAGCATCGCGGATAACTGAGTCTGAAATTTATTCATGTCACTTCCCCCACTCTAAATAAAAAGTTGCCGCTTTACCCGCAAACCGGGCCACTCAAAATATCTTTGCATCGCCAGCACTGCGATACTCGGTGGAATACACACCCTGCGCCGCTTCCTGCAATTGCCGCAGCGCCGGGAATTCCTTGCTCATCTCAAAATAAATTTCCAGCGATTCGGGAAAACTTTTGTTAACAAAATACAGGTCCGCCAGCCGCACCAGCAACATCGGATCGTTGGCGTCGATGCGATTTTTGTTGCTCTTGTCGCGCGCGGTTTCCAGCTCCTGCAGCGCGCGGTCGGTCTTGCCCTCGCTGGCATAGTGTTCACCGACGGCAAAATGCAAACTGCGAAACTTCTCGCCCTGATTCGAAGCGGCCAAATTCCGCGCACTGCCGATGGCGCCCGGACATTTGGCTTTGTGTTGCACACACGCCATCAACAATTCACCCAACAATGCCGGGTCTTGCTCGTGTTTTTTCGCAAGTGTATTGAACGCCGCATTACCCCGCGCCATTTTTCCGCTGCGCACATCCAGTGCCGCCTGCATCACTTCCAGCCGGTCACGATAAGACTGTGGCAGATCGGTCGCGGCAAGCAGTTCCGGCAGCAAGGTCGACGCTTTGGAAAATTGCCCGCTGTGCAAATACAACTCGATTCGGAAATAATTGGATACTGCTTTCAAGCGTGATTCGGTTCCGGCCTTTTGCAGCAAGCGTTCAGCCTCGATTTGATAAAGAGTCGCCAGGTTGCCCAGCAGCGCAGCATCATAAAAACGCAGCACTTTTGCCGAGTTGATCGTCTCTTCGTAAGACGGTTGGCTCAAATCCGCGTTACTCATCAATGCCAACGCTTTCGCACTTTGGCCGCTCCGTGCGTACACGCCGAATGCATTGCTGGCGGCTCTGACCGGCAGGGTCAGATTAGCTTTGGCTAACTCGGCCAAGGTTTGTTCAGTCAACGCGTTTGCTTCGGATTTGTGATCCGGCAACAAACTCAATGCAACCGCTTGTTGACTGCGGAGCAAGGAAGGCGACTTGGCGGAAACTGCCGGAATACTTTTTTGTGTCACCGACAAATCCGCCTGCGCGATCTCGCGATAGAGATGCTCTTTGTGCTTTTGCCCGATAAAGTTGCGCAATTGTGCCGCGCCCTCGCGCTGTCTGCCGGCTTCAGTCAAATATTCGCCGTAATACAAAGCTACAAAACTACTGCGGTCACGCCCCGTCTGTGCCGCGAGTTTCTTCAGATACAGTGCACCAATATCCAGCGATGATCGCTGCATCGCCCGTTGCAGCCGGGCATTCTGGGCATAGGCACGGGCCAGCGTCAAAGTTGTCTCCGCATTGGGTGGACTTGCTGCGGAAGTACTGCGCAAGAGCGCCGCCGCCGACTCGTAATAATGTTTGCCCAGAAGCTGGTTGGCTTTTTTCAAATTCTCATCCGCCGCAGATACCCCCGCACTCAAAATAAGCAAGCAGCAGCCGCATACAGATGAGAAGAGGTGAGCGTGTTTCACTCGGACACCCCGGGAAGTTTGGCCAGAAATATCTGATCCCACTGATCAACCTGCGCCCGAAACGCGATGAAGCCATTCGAGGAAATCGCCAGATCGTGGTTGATGCTAGTTCCCGTTTCCAGGCGCGAACTGTTGCGGGAAGCCACTTCAACCACATGGATCGGGTTGTAGTCCTGCTTGTCATTCAGCACATAAGCAATACGCCTGCTGTCCGGAAACCAGGCCGGCCCCGAGGAAACATCGGGGATCACATTATTCGCCACGACTTTTGCGGCCATCTGCTCGTTTGTGGTGGCAACATTCCCTTCTGCCTCGACAACCAACAACGACCATATCTTGGGATCGTCCTGAATGTTGTAATTCGAATAGAAAGCGATATATTTTCCATCCGGTGACCAAGAAGGGCTCAGCTCGTCGTAGCGCCAAGACGTCAGCCTCTTTTCAGACGGTGCTGTCACAGTAGAAGTTGCAACCACCGGCGAACTGACCGCCGCAGGTGATGCAACAACAACGGGAACTGCACCGGGTAGATTGTCGATCAACACGATATCGTGGTTCTCGTTCTCGCCGTAGATCGCCGCGATACGCTTGCCGTCCGGTGACCAGCGCGGATACAAATAACTGTGCTCACCTTTGGAAAGTCGCTCGGTACGCTGGCTACCCACATCAAACAGGAAAAGCTGGGCGATACCGGTTCTGCCCGAAACGAATATCACTTTATCCTCGGTAGGTGACCATGACGGTTGGCCATCTTTTTGTGCATCATGGGTCAACCTCTGCACGGCGTCGGCGGACAAAGAACCCAAGAAAATATCGTAATTACCTTCACCGCCGTTGCTCATGAAGACGAAACGATCCGCATTCTTTGCCCAAGCGATGCCCGAGTTGTAGCTCACAGATTTGCCCAGATCCGCCAACAACGCCCCCAGCCCCAAGTCATCCTGATTGTTCTGAAAATACACCGACTTCACTACCGAGCCGTCGCTGCGCGCGATCACGATTTCGCGCCGCGATTCTTCCGCCCGTTCAAAAGCCAGCAACCCACCACCCTCGGCCCAGATCGGGCTGGCATCGTTATGACCTTGCTCATTCAGGGCAAACAACGGCCGCACGAACTGGGGTTTGATAACCCGCTCTGGCGCGATTTCCACGGCCAGAACATTGGCCTGCTCCCCTTCGACCTGCGCCTGAACTGCAAGCGCAGACCCCAAGGTCAGCAGTAACACACAGCACGCAAGTGCGCGTTGTGGCACGTTAATCCCCATCCAGTTGTTGCGACAGATTCACGGCAGATTCGCGCAAATGATCGAACTCGGGATTGCCGCGCAATTTTGGCGGAAAGAAATCCAGGTACTCATGCCAAGCCAGTTCCAGATTGGATCGGATCGACTCGCGCGCGGTGATTTGAAACAGGCTGTAATAAGACAACGCGCGATAGAAATACGTATCGTGAACCGCCTCGTCATGGCGCTCGTCGGGGAAAAAACGTGTGTTTTCGCGCGCACGGTCAAGCGCCTTGATGGCCTTGGCAAAATATTCGACTGCCTCGTTGCGATGGGCTTTTATCAGCGATTCACCCTTGGTGAAATAGGCTTTGCCCAAGTTGGTGTAGACCACCGCGTATTGTTTCAGTACCAGTTCGCGCACCTCCGGAATCGCCTGCACCAATTCGAATTCGGCGATGGCACGGTCGGCGTCATGTTTTTCGTCCAGATAGAGTTGCCCCAAACGCAGGCGAATCTCCGCATAATCCGGATGCGCTTTGGGTGCTGCGGAATACAACTTGATCGCCTCGTCGAATTGCTGCGCCTGCTCGGCATCCCCGGCCGCTTTCAGATAATTCTTGTAGAGCGTGATCGACCTGTCACCCGTGCGATGTTCTTCGGCGCCTTCGAATTCCACAACTTCTTCCCAAACGCGGAAATTGCTGCCCGCATCCACGCGCAAGGTATGGAAGCCCAGAGGCACGGCCACCGGTTTGGTGATCGGTGTGCCTCCAATGCGAACATCATCCAGCGAGACCACTGCACCGCTTGGATTGCTCTCGAGGGTCAAATCGCTGGTGAAAGATTTGAGGGCGAACTGAAATCGCTCGTTTGCCGCCTTGGGCTCGATCGCCTTGCTGACTTGCGCATAACCATGCCGGTAGACGATCAGGTCGTATTTGCGATTGGTCCGCAACGTCACGCTAGCCTCGCCCTGTTGATTGGTGCTTCCCACCCAACGCTGGTCAAGGTATAGATTGGCACCCGCCAAAACTTCCCCCTCCTTGCCTCCATTCACCACAAAAGTGACTTTGACATTACCTTCGGCCTTGCTGGATTCGGAAGTGTCAAGACGAACCACCTTATCGCCGGCTTTGGCTGGAGACACGGAAGAGTCCGGACGGATATCGGTTTGGTTCTCACCCACATGGCGCACGACGAAAATACCGCCCTCTTTGTAACCGGTAACACGCCCTTCGATATCGCGCTTGGCAGATTTGAGGACGAACACAGCGTCGTTGTCGAGCGCGAACTGGTTGTGTCCCAAATTGATCAGCGCGTGATCCTCATTGACTGTCGTCACCATGCCCGAGAAAGGATAATTGGCAAGTGCATTCGACACCAGCTCACTCATCGCACGTCCAACACGCCAGCTTCCGGTGCTGCTCAGCACGGTGGCCTGACTCATCACTAGCCGACCGTCCGGCTCGTAGAAACTGGCCTCGACGATGAACGAATCGCCCTCGCCCCGCGCCACGCTGGCGAAAACCAGCACGTCCACCTGCTCGGCCAGAGCCGTGCCGCGCCAACCGCTGCTCTTGAGTTTGGCGTAACTCAATTTGGAACGTTTGATCAGTTTCCTGGCGGTCTCGGCAGGAACTTGTTTGAATGCTTTGGTACTAAACAACTCTTCGACAAAACGCGGCTCTACGATTTTCACAATATCGCCAATGTCTTCGCCGCTGGTATTCGCCGAGAAACCGGCAATCGCCACAGTGGGTTGTCGCGCATGCACGGGATAGAAGAAATGCTGCACATTCTGTGCGCCAATCAGTTTGATCTTTTGGCTGTAGGACTCGGGAATGAATCCGGATGCGCTGATACCCACGGCGACCGTTGTGCCGATCTTGCCCTTCTGGCGGAAAACATAGACCCCGTCCTCGGAGGTCCTGCCCACTTCGCGACCGGCAACCGTCACCAGCGCATCGCTCACCGGCCTGACGGATCCGTTGCGTTCTTCCAGTGCCCTGACCGTGACCACGGCCTCTTCATACAACTCCAGATCGACACGGTCACCCAGTTCCTTGACGATGACGTTTCCAGTCTCGCCCACGCCCGCTTTTTGTGCCGTGAAGTTTTGGCCGGTCTTGGGCCATTTTTCGAACATGACCAGCAACGAGCCGTCCGCCGCCGTAATGCCTGCCTGCCATCCGCCGACGTTCACCTGTGCCCCTGTTACCGGTGCGCCTTCATGCGAGACGATGACCACCACATAACGCTGTAAGTTTGCAGTAAAAGATTGGACTTCGCGCGAATCGCTCGCGGATTGTTTTGGCGACACGCTGAACGTCGTTTCCCATGGCAGCGTATGGACTGTACCGCGATCTTTCTTCAATTCGACCCGCACCGGAACAGCGGGCAACCGCGACAAGGTCTTGGTGAACGAACCGTTGACATCTGTCTTGCCTGACATCACACCGTCAATGAGCACCTCAACTTCCGGCAAAGCCAAACCATCGACGACAGCCGTCAGTTGCAGATCAAAATCGACAGGCTTGGGTCCGCAACCCACCAGTGATATCAAGAGTAGCGCGGCAAAACAAATGAAGCGGTGTTGCATTTTCATGGAGGAATCCCCTTGTTCAGACATTTGATGACTTCAGGCTGAGCTCGTATTTCCGGCTTGGTGAATACACAAAACCATGTCGCACGTTTGGCTATTGAATTACATAGAGGGCGGCTGGATATTCACGTCGCCCGGATTGATGATCTTGTCCTTGTCGGACTGCATACCGCGATAGGTTTTGGCACTGCCAATCGGCATCTTTTTTAACACAATCTCGACTGTTCGCGAGGAATCCTTTAACTCGATGGTCTTGCTGACCGGCAAGTAACCGGGTTCATTCACCTCAATCTTGTAGGTGCCCGGTTTGACGAATTTGGAGTCTGTCTCGAATTTACCCTGGGTGTCGGTCTTGACAGAGTAAGAAGCCGTATCAATCGAAGACGTCGTATTGATCAGATTGACGACGATGCCTTCCAGTTTGGAATCGGCTTCAGGTTTATTCTCCCTGTCCACAAATTTCAACTCACCGGTGATGACCGACGCACATCCGCTTAACAACAACAGTCCGAGCAAAGTGATCATTGAGCCTGTATGTCTTGTTACCATTGTTCACCTCGACTAAATCACTCAAAAGTTAACTTCATCAACCGCGATAAATTTAACACAAGTTCAAAATAAATACCTTGCACCCCAATGTTTCATCAACCAAGAACTGTGTTTCTCCATCGTATCAGTGGAATGCGCCATCGAAAAATGTATTCCACGGAGTTCGAAAGCAACCCTACAATAAAAACCATTATTGGGGTGGCCGTATTTTGTAAGTTGCACTACCATTAGCCCCGAAACAATTCCGCATGCACAACAAAAAATATGCGCAAGCCTGCTTCAAAGAATTTCTTCACCAACCATCGCACATCCTTCCTCTTGATTGGGCTCGGGTTGCCTCTGTGGTTCGCCGTTTCCTGGTTCGCAATCGATCAATATCAAAATTACCGTTTCAATACCGTGCTGGCAGAAAAGAGCCAAGAACTAGAACACGACGCCAACAATCTTGCAGACAGCATCAAACAAAGACTTCAGCAGTTACAAGGAATCCCGCAGGTCGTCGCACAAGCGGAACCTGTCATCCTTGCGATACAACGCAACGACGCCCAGTTCATTTCCAACTCACTCTCGGTCGAAGATCGAAAAAAACTCTGGTCGGAGAGTACCGCACTGGCGGCAATCAACAATTACCTGGAACTGGTCAGCGCAAAGTTGGGCGTTGAAACCGTGTACGTTCTGAATGCCCAAGGTGACTGTATCGCCTCAAGCAATCTGGGCAAAAGCGACAGTTTCATCGGGTCGAATTTCGCGCAACGGCAATATTTTATAGCCGCCAATGAAGGCAAGCTTGGAACACAATATGCGATGGGTAGGGTATCCAACATCCCCGGCCTGTATTTCAGTTCACCTATCGTGGCGAAAGGAAATATCGTCGGCGTGGCGGTAGCCAAGTTGAATCTGAGCAGCCTTTCCCACTGGGTCAACCAGGCGGAGGCTTTCATCACCGACCAATACGGCGTGGTGATCCTGGCCAAAGATAAAGCCAACGAACTGCGCATCGTGGCGCAGGCCACGGTAGACAAACTCACGGTTGAGGAACGACTGGCACGCTATAAGCAGTCCGATTTCCAGCCGATGCGGATCGAACCTTGGCCCTCAAATTATTCGAACAAACTCCAGCGTATTCAAGGGATCAACAGCCCCGTTCTGTTGACCCGCAAGGAATCGGCTGATTACGATGCCAAAGCATATATCGCCCTGCCCTTGCACCGGATCAGTGAATACACAAAGCAGACCACATGGCTGTTGGTATTCAGCGCGCTGACGGGCGTGCTGCTGCTTGCCGGAATTTCCATGCGTATCGAATTTAACCGCAACCGCAGATTGACCAGACGATCCGAGTTGCGCAAGGAAACCCTGTTAAGCACCACACTCGAATCCACAGATGAAGGCATCCTGATGGTCTCCCACGACGGGCAGATTTTGTCGTACAACAGCCGCTTTATCGAGATGTGGCAAGTACCTTTGGACTTGATCGTTAAAGGCCAAGAGGCGCCTTTGTTGGAACAGGTGCTCGAACAGTTGACCGACCCGCAGGTCTTTCTGGAACAGGTGCAACGCCTTTACAGTTCGGACGAGGAAGCGCGTGATGTGTTGCACTTCAAGGATGGTCGGGTGTTTACACGATTCACCCGTTCCTTGTTCATCGACCGCGAACGCGCACGCATCTGGTGTTTCAAGGACATCACGGAACAAACCCATTCCCAATCCGCGCTGGTCGAAAGTGAAGCACGCTTCCGCGAATTATCCGCAATGCTGCGCATGTTATGCGACAACGTGCCGGACATGATCTGGGCCAAGGATCTGGAAAAGCGTTTCATTTTCACCAACAAGGCGGTATGCGCCCAATTGCTCAATGCCACAGATACGCAGGAACCGATCGGTAAAACGGATCTGTTCTTTGCCCAACGCGAGCGTGAAAACCATCCCGACAATGTGCAGTGGCACACGTTCGGCGAATTGTGTCAGGACAGCGACTCGGTCACCTTGACCAATGGCAAACCCATGCAGTTCGATGAATACGGCAATATCCAAGGCGAGTACCTTTTTCTCGACGTACGCAAAGCGCCCTTCATCAACGATGCCGGTGAGACCATCGGTATCGTGGGTTCCGCCCGGGACATCACCCAACGCAAACAAACTGAAGAGGTGTTGCGCGCCTATGCACTTGAGATCCAGCAAGAAAGCACGTTGCGTAAGCAGATGATGGAGTCGATGCCGGGAGTCTTCTACATGTTCGACCAGTCGGGCCATTTTCTGGCCTGGAACAAAAACATGGAGATCATCACACAGCGTACCGCACAGGAATTGGAGCAGACGCACCCGCTCGATTTATTCGCCGAGTTTGAGAAGGAATTCGTCGCATCACGTATCAACCAGACATTCGAAACAGGATCAGCTTTTGTCGAAGCCAGCCTGGTAGCCAAAGATGGCACTGCGACCTCATTCCATCTCACCGGTTTGAGGATCGAATTTGGTGGCCAATCGGTAATCATCGGTACCGGGGTGGACATCACCGAGCAACGTAGATCGCGCGCGCGTATCGATCAACTCGCGCACTATGACCAACTGACCGGTTTACCCAATCGCGCGCTGCTCAATGAGCGCATCAAATATGCTTTGGGGACGTCCCAGCGCAACCACCAAAAATTGGCTCTGTTGTTCATGGATTTGGACCACTTCAAAAACGTCAATGATTCGCTCGGCCACAGCATCGGCGATGCGTTATTGGCCCAACTCGCCAATCGCTTGCGCTCCGCGACGCGCGAGGAGGATACGGTGTCGCGACTGGGCGGTGATGAATTCATCCTGGTATTGCCGGATACCGATGCAGACGGTGCTGCGCACGTCGCCGAGAAACTGATGGAAGCGGTCGCTTTGCCTTACCACATCGAACAGCACGAATTGGTCACCACGCCCTCGATCGGCATCGCGATTTATCCGGATGATGGTCTTGATTTCGAGACGCTTTCACGTTGCGCCGATGTCGCCATGTATCGCGCCAAGCAGGGCGGACGTAATAGTTTCAGATTCTTTACCCCCGAGATGCAGGCACACTCGGCTCGCAAACTGAAATTGGGCAACGCCTTGCGCCACGCATTGGAATTGGACCAAATGCACTTGCTGTATCAACCCCAGGTTTCCATGCAGGATGGTCGCGTGATCGGTGCCGAAGCACTGTTGCGCTGGCAACATCCGGAATTCGGCATGGTCTCCCCCGCCGAATTCATCCCCATTGCGGAAGACAGCGGCTTGATCCTGTCCATCGGAGAATGGGTGTTACGCACCGCGACGCGTCAATTGAAAAGCTGGATGGAAGACGGGATGCACGGGATTACCATGGCGGTGAACCTATCGGCGGTGCAATTCCGCAATCCCCAACTACCGGAGCTGATCACCAAAATCCTGCACGATGCGCATCTACCACCGCAAAATTTGGAGTTGGAATTGACCGAGGGGGCCGCCATGGAGAAACCGGCAGCGGCGATCGCCATGATGAACAAATTACATGAGTTGGGTGTGCGCATGTCCATCGACGATTTCGGCACCGGCTATTCTTCGCTGAATTATCTGAAACGCTTCCAGGTGTATAAACTCAAGATCGACCAATCGTTCGTGCGTGATATCACTATCGACCCGGAGGACAAAGCCATCGTTAGCGCCATCATCAGCATGGCAAATAGTCTGAACATGCAAGTGATCGCGGAGGGAGTCGAGACAGCGGGTCAGCTTTCCTTCCTGCGTCTGCAAGGCTGTGATGAAGTACAAGGCTACTACTTCAGCAAACCCCTCACGCCCGAGATGTTCGAAGAATACACACGAAAATAGCGGTTCAAATCTTTTGTATTTCGCATGCGCTAAATTCTCACAGAGCCCGTTTAAAACATGAACAGTAAGCGCACCGCATTCTTTATTTCAGACCGGACGGGTATCACTGTTGAGAAACTGGGGCGCAGCATGTTAAGCCAGTTCGACGGTATCAGCTTCACCCAGATCACACTACCGTTCGTGGATTCGGTCGAAAAAGCGCGCGATGCGGTCCAGCACATCAACGAGGCGGCGCTCAATGACGGCAAACGCCCCATCGTGTTCAGCACCTTGATCTTGCCCGCAGTGCACAACATCATCGAGCAAAGTGATTCGCTGATACTCGATCTTTTTGAAAGTTTCATCGTCCCTCTGGAAAATGAATTGGGCATTCAGTCATCCCATGCTGTAGGACGTTCTCACGAAACCGGGATGCATTACAACGAACGCATGGATGCGGTGAACTATGCCCTGAGTCATGACGACGGCGGTGTCACACGCGATCTGGGGCGTGCCCAGATCGTTCTGGTCGGGGTGTCGCGCTGCGGCAAATCACCCACCTCGTTATACCTGGCTTTGCAATTCGGCATCTTCGCGGCGAACTATCCGTTGGTGCCGGAAGATTTCGAAAACCGTTCCCTTCCTGCAGCCATCAAACCGTTGCAGCGCAAATTACACGGACTGACGATCCAGCCTGAACGTTTGGCTCAGATACGTGCCGAGCGAATGCCGAACAGCCGCTATGCGGCTTTGGAGAATTGCCGCAAAGAAGTTCATCAAGCGGAAGAAATGATGCGTGCCGCAGGCATCCCCATGTTAGACGTGACAACAATCTCGGTGGAGGAGATCGCCACCACGCTGCTGCATCTGACCGGCTTAAAACGCTCCTAAGTCGTCATCCGCAACAGCAAAAATCCGCAATCCTTATTACCGATGGATTTCTCAACGACTCGGGAATTCTTGGCTTCAAGCATCGTCCTTCGGTCGCAAATATTTCAGAACTGAAAAGTTTTCAGGCGATCTTCAAGCTCTTTGCCGCACCGCCTCAAACACACAAATGGCCGCCGCCGCCGCCGCATTGAGTGATTCAACTTTCCCCGACATCGGAATGATGAAACTCTCCTGTGCCACACCCAGCATGGCTTGCGACAGCCCCGCACCCTCGTTGCCGATGGCGAAAGCCAGTTTGCCGCGAAGATTGCATTGGTACAGCGATTTATCTGCAAACAACGAGGTCGCCAGAATCTTGCCGGTGAAATCCCGGGCAATGCCGAGCAGTTCACAATCTTTAAAAATCTGCAAAACAAAATGCCCCCCCATCGCCGCGCGCAACACTTTGGGCGACCAAACATCCGCGCACCCCTGTGAAAGGAAAACGGCATCACATCCGGCCGCTGCCGCACTGCGCAAGATGGAACCCAGATTTCCGGGATCCTGGATGTCTTCAAGCAACAAAGCGAACTGGCAATGCGACGGCGACAGTGTCGGTTGCGGCACGGGAATCACAGCCAGCAACCCGTTGGGCGTTTTGAGCTCGGAAAGTTGCGCGAACAAGACATCGTCAAGTTGCGTTTGCGGAACGCCGTTGCAGGTTTCGAGCAACGCGTTTATTTCCGCATCCTGAATTGCGTGTTCATTCAGCAGTAGGTGCAGCGGCTGATGGCCCGTTTCCAAATAGGCGCGCAACAGATGCGGGCCATCCAGCAATGTCTGGCCAACTTCGCGCCGCGTGCGCGTGGAGGATGCAAGTTTGTGCAGCGTCTTGAAGAAAGCGTTGTCACGCGAAGTGATGCGCTTGGTCGGGGTCATCAGGCCGCGCTTTGCCCGCTCTGATCGAGCAGGCTGCCCATCTCTTCCAACGCGGGCAATTCCTGAAGTGAGCGTAAGTTGAGGTCGTCCAGTAATTGCTGGGTGGTGGCAAACAGTTCGGGTTTGCCCGGCGTATCGCGGGTACCGATGACTTCGATCCAGGCACGCCCTTCCAGCGTCTTGAGCACCTGGGACGAGACGTTCACACCGCGTATCTCTTCGATATCGCCGCGCGTGACGGGTTGCCGATAGGCGATGATGGCCAGTGTTTCCATCACCGCACGCGAATAGCGCGGCGGCTTCTGCGGATTCAGTTTATCCAGATGATCCTGCAACTCCGGGCGGGCGCGGAAGCGCCA
>CAZRZH010000022.1:0-8460 GCA_964604485.1 uncultured Sideroxydans sp. | reverse complement strand
GAAGCGCCAACCGCTGGCCACCCGGTTCAGCTCGATACCGCTGTCGGCATAGTTGTCGGCAAGTTGTTGCAACAATTCTTCGACGAATTTCGTCTCCAGCGGAATATCACTCAGCCGCTTCAATTCTGCGATTGCCAGTGGTTCTGGAGAGGTCAACAAGGCAGCTTCGAAAATGCGTTTGAGTAAGACCGTGTCCACGACATGATCGATTTCAGCGACGGATGTTGTTGCCGATTCTATCGAAGGTAGGCTTGTACCAAACTCAACAGACTGAGCTTCCACTGTTGCGTCGGCTTGCGGGTGAACACCCGTTGCTTTGTCAACCGCTTGTGATGGCGCGACTGGTTCTGACATAGATATTCCCCAACGATTCGGTTTGTGTAATCTCGATCAACGTTTCCTTGGCGAGTTCGAGGATGGCAATGAATGTCACAACAAGCATCGGAATGCCGTCCTCCGCGCCAAAAAGATTTTCGAATGGGACGAAGTCGGTATTGCGCAAGCAGCGCAGCACTTTGGTCATTTGCTCACGTACCGACAACTCTTCGCGGCGCACTTTGTGGTGTGCATTGATCCTGGCGCGGGTAAGCAACGATAACCAAGCGTTGCGCAAGTCTTCCACAGCAACATTGGGCAACCGTTCCACCACAGTGCGTTCGATCAACACTTGCACCAACTCGAAATCGCGCCCCGCCTGGGGGAGTTCGTTCAGACGCTGCGCGGCGAGTTTCATCTGCTCGTATTCGAGCAAACGCCGCATCAGTTCGGCGCGCGGGTCTTCATCATTTGCGTCTTCGCTCTGCTGGGTGGGGCGCGGTAACAACATGCGTGATTTGATCTCGATCAGCACCGCAGCCATCAGCAGATATTCGGCGGCCAATTCCAGTCGGTTGCGCTGCATGACCTCGATGTAGCCCATGTATTGTCGGGTGAGCTGGGCCATCGGGATGTCCAGCACATCCAGGTTGTGGCGGCGAATCAGATACAACAGCAAATCGAGTGGGCCCTGAAAAGTCGCCAGCACAACTTCCAACGCATCCGGCGGAATATACAAATCCAGCGGCATCGCCATCATCGGCTCGCCGTGGACGTGCGCCACCGGATGGGTGATGAGTAGCGGGCGTTGTTCCGCTTCGCTCATTTATTTGTACTCCAGCCCCATTGCCTCGCGCACATCACGCATCGTTTCAGAGGCCAATTTGCGCGCCTTCTCGCAGCCGTCGGCGATGATGTTGCGCACCAGACCGGGATCGTCCAGATAAAGCTGGGCGCGTTCGCGCATGGGCTTTTGTTCTTCCAGCACGGCGGCAATGACGGGTTGTTTGCATTCGATACAGCCGATGCCCGCGCTCTTGCAGCCCTGCTGCACCCATAACTTGGTATCTTCCCTGGAATACACTTGGTGCAATTGCCAGACCGGGCACTTGGCCGGATCACCCGCATCGGTGCGGCGGATACGCGCCGGGTCGGTCGGCATGGTGCGTATCTTCTTGCTCACCTCGACTTCGTCTTCGCGCAGGCTGATGGTGTTGTTGTAGGATTTGGACATTTTCTGCCCGTCCAGTCCGGGCATTTTCGACGCTGCGGTCAGCATCGCCAACGGCTCGGAAAGAATCATCTTGCCGCCGCCTTCGAGGTAGCCGAACAAGCGCTCGCGGTCACCCAAACTCAGGTTCTGTTGCTCGTCCAATATCGATTTGGCGGTCTCCAGCGCAGCGTCGTCGCCTTGTTCCTGATAACGTGTGCGTAACTCGGTGTACATCTTGGCTTTTTTTCCACCGAGTTTCTTGACTGCCGCCTCCGCTTTTTCCTCGAAACCTTTCTCGCGTCCATAGATGTGGTTGAAGCGGCGCGCGATCTCGCGCGTGAACTCGATGTGCGGCACCTGGTCTTCGCCCACCGGCACCTGTGTGGCGCGGTAGATGAGAATATCGGCACTTTGCAACAGCGGATACCCGAGGAATCCGTAAGTACTCAAATCTTTCTCGGAAAGTTTCTCCTGCTGGTCCTTGTAGGTTGGCACGCGCTCCAACCAGCCCAGCGGCGTAATCATGGACAACAGCAAATGCAGTTCGGCATGCTCGGGAACCTTGGATTGAATGAACAACGTGGCGTGTGCCGGATCGACACCGGCGGCCAGCCAGTCGATCACCATATCCCACACGCTTTGTTCGATGATTTGCGGATTGTCGTAGTGCGTGGTCAGCGCGTGCCAGTCGGCCACAAAAAATAGGCACTCGAATTCGTGCTGCATCTGCACCCAATTTTTCAGCACACCGTGGTAATGCCCCAAATGCAAACTACCGGTGGGACGCATCCCGGATAACACGCGATCAGCAAACATAGCTCGACTTCACATTCAAAAAATAGTGTTGATGAAACGCATAACCGCGAGTACGGGCGGTGTCAATATCCATCCCAGCACCGGCGTGATAGCCAGTCCGATCAGGATGAACATGCCATACGGCTCGATGCGCGAAAGTTGGTACGCCTGGCGGTGCGGTAACAAACTGACTGCCACCCGCCCCCCATCCAATGGCGGTAACGGTAGGAGATTCAGCACCATCAGGATGACGTTTATTTTAACGCCGATCTGCGCCATCTCCAGTAGCGGCTCGGCAAAATAACTTCCCGGAAACATCCAGGAAACCTTGACCAGCATTCCCCAGAACAACGCCATCAATAGATTGGAGCCCGGCCCGGCGATGGCCACCCAGAACATGTCTTGTTTGGGATGGCGCAAAGCAGAGAAATTTACCGGGACCGGTTTGGCCCAGCCGAAAAGAATGCCACCCAGCACCAGTGTTATCAGCGGCAACAGGATCGTGCCTACCGGGTCGATATGTCTGATTGGGTTGAGCGATATCCGCCCCTGCTGATAGGCGGTCATGTCACCAAAATAACGCGCCACATAGCCGTGTGCTGCTTCATGAATCGTGATGGCAAACAGGATCGGGATCGCCGCGATGACGATGGTTTGAATCAGGCTGTCCATTTAATTTTCGATTCCAAACGGCGTGATATCGCCGCGTCCCTTGCGCACAAGCAGAGGCGTGTCACTGGTGAGATCGATCACTGTGGTGGGTTCGATGCCTACCATGCCGCCTTCCACGATCAGATCGACGTGCTGCTCCAAACGTTCGCGTATCTCGTCCAAATCGGTCAGCGGAAAACTGGCATCCGGCAGAATCAGGGTGGAACTTAATAACGGTTCGCCCAACTCCTCAAGCAACGCGAGCGCCACCGGATGATCAGGAATGCGCACTCCCACCGTGCTGCGCTTGGCATGTTGCAAACGGCGCGGGACTTCTTTGGTGGCGGCCAAGATGAAGGTATAGGCACCGGGTGTGTTGTTCTTGAGCAAGCGGAACTGCGTGTTGCTCACCCGCGCGTAGGTGGACAACTCGGACAGATCGCGACACACCAGCGTGAGGAGATGTTTCTCATCAAGACCGCGAATCTGCCGAATGCGTGTGACCGCATCCTTGTCATCCAAATGGCAGCCCAGTGCATAACCGGAATCGGTGGGATAGACGATCACCGCACCTTCGCGCAACAAAGCGGACGCTTGTTTGACCAGACGCGGCTGCGGATTGTCGGGATGAATGGTAAAAAATTGTGCCATCACGCCGCCTTCAGAGTGGGGGTCGATGTCCAGAGATCCCAGACGGGTTTGCACTCTAACGGAAAATCAGGCAAACGCCCCATGTCGCGATAACTTTCGCCCGGACCATGAAAATCAGAACCACAGGAACAAGCCAGCTTGAACTCGGAGGCATATCGCGCGAATTCGGCGTACTGCTCGGGCGTATGGCTTCCAGTCACTACTTCCAGAGCTTGACCACCTAACTCGACGAACTCAGTCAACAGTTCGTGCATGGTCTTCTTGCCCATGCTGTGCCGGCCGACCATGTAACGTCCGGGATGAGCCAACACCGCAACACCTCCGCTTCCACGTATCCATGCGATCGCATCCTGCAAGGTCGCCCATTCGTGAGGTACATAACCGGGTTTTCCCTTGACCAGATAACGGCTGAATACGCTCTTCATATCTTTGCAATGTCCTGCCTCCACCAGATAGCGCGCAAAATGCGTGCGGCCAATCATGTTCGGATTATTGGTGAAGCGGTAAGCCCCCTGCAACACACCGCCAATGCCGATTTTGGCCAGTTCATCGGACATCTTTTGCGCCCGTTGTCCACGCCCGCTACGCACTTGTTTGAGCCCCTGTTGCAATGGAAAGTACGTTGGATCGATACCCAGCCCGACGATATGCAACGTGTGCGTGCGCCAAGACACGGAGATCTCCACACCCTTGATGAAAGTCATCCCGTTCTGTTTCGCAACGGATTCTGCCTCGCCCAACCCGTCCATGTCGTCGTGATCCGTCAACGCCAACACCTTGACTCCGCGCTCCGCCGCGCGTTCGACCAATTCGGTCGGCGAAAGAGTGCCGTCGGAAATGTTGGAATGACAGTGCAAATCGTAGTCTAACAAGCGAATACCTCAGCTGGTTCAGTCACTCTCGCGAACACGCGGTGAGTCAGTACGCATTGTTCAGAACTAAGCATCTCCGCCTCCCTTTTTCATAACTTTGCCTTCCTCGGCGCGTTTGCGGCGCACCTCTTTCGGATCGGCGAGCAAAGGGCGATAGATTTCGATGCGATCTTTTTCCCGCAGGACGACATCGGTTTTACTCAGCTTTCCAAAAATACCAAATTTTCCTTTTTCCGTATCAATCTCTGGATGTTTGTCCTGGATGCCGGAAAGTCTGACCCCCTCTCCCAGCGTCGTGCCCGCTGGTACTTCAAAACTGAGCAGGACTTGTTCGTGCGGTAACGCATAAACCAACTCGATCTGTATTTTTTCTGCTCTCATTCTGTCGCGTAAACCTTGTCTGCACGGTGGATGAAAGCATCCACGAAACTGTCGGCGATGTAGTGAAACACCGGCCCCACTATCTTTTCCAGAATCTTGCTGGAAAACTCATAATGCAGGCGGAAGTCTATTTTACAGGCAGTCGGTGTGAGCGCGATAAAAAGCCATTCCCCATCCAAGTGACGGAACGGACCATTGACCAAGGCAATGTCGATTCGACTGGGGATCGAGCGGGCGTTCCGCGTGGAAAAACTCTGCTTGATATGGTGGTAGTCGATATGCACCGTGGCATGCATGATGTCCCCGTCCACCTTGTCCACGCTGGAACCACCGCACCATGGCAGGAATTTTGGATAGTCTTCCACGCCATCCACCAACCTGAACATTTGTTCCGCACTGTGCGCAACAATCACTGTCTTTTCAACCAAAGCCATCGCTTGCCAAAGCCCGTCAAACAAAGGCTGGTAGAATATCCCAACCTACAGTAAAACTCATCCGTTATGAGCATCATTCAGAATAAAAAAGCTTTTCACGACTACTTCATCGAGGAAAAGCATGAAGCCGGACTTATGCTGGAAGGCTGGGAAGTCAAAGCCATCCGAGCCGGGCGTGTGCAACTCAAGGAAGCGTATGTCACCGCAAAAGACGGGGCGCTGTTCTTGTTTGGCTCGCATATCAGTCCATTGCTCAATGCATCGACACACATTCATCCCGATCCGGTGCGCACGCGCAAACTCCTTTTACACAAACATGAGATCGACAAACTTTCGGGTAAGGTGCAACGTTCTGGATACACTTTGATGCCCCTAGACATGCACTTCAAAGGTGGGCGCGTCAAACTGCAAATCGGCCTGGCCAAGGGCAAAAAAGAACACGATAAACGTGCCACCGAAAAAGAAAGGGAGTCAAGATTGGAAGCCGCCCAAGCGATGAAGAAAGAAAGGCGTTGATCCTGTCAAGAGTCTGTATTTTCCTACTCCTTGTCCTGCTTTCAAGCGGTATCCTAGCCCAAGTCAAAGGAGCAAATGTGTCCAATTCAAACCAAACAGCCTATCTTTCCGGGGGATGTTTCTGGGGGATGGAAGAACTCGTGCGTCAGATTCCTGGCGTTCTGGAAACCGAAGTGGGATACACCGGTGGAGTCACTCCGAACGTCGTCTATGATCAAGTAAAGACAGGCCAGACCGGCCATGCCGAATCCCTTAAGATCGTGTTCGATCCGGACTTGCTCACCTATCGTCATTTGCTATTCGAGTTCTTTCGCATGCACAACCCCACCACGCTTAACCAGCAGGGCAACGACAAAGGGACACAATACCGTTCGGCGATCTTTTATAACAACGAGGCACAGAAATCAACCGCAGCTGAAGTCATCCGAACGGTGGATGACTCTGGCGAATGGAAAGCCAAAGTGGTGACCGAAGTGGTGCCGTTCAAGGAGTTTTATCGCGCCGAGTCTTATCACCAAAAGTACCTAGTGAAAAACCCTCATGGATACACCTGTCACTACATGCGACGGATGAAGCTGGGCGAGAAACAGTTAAACGCGGAGTAACTTCTCGTTATTTTTTCTTGCTCTGTTTGTTCAAGTACATCTTCTCACTGGCTTCCCGCAATAGTTCTTCCACACTGCGTTGCTTGCCCAAGCCGGCCACATGGCCGAAAGACAAGGTGTAATCCCATCCGTTCTGTTTGAATTTGCTTTCTGTGGCTAGAGCGATTCGGGTTCCCAATGAAAAGCACGATTGTTCATCGGTATCCGGTAGCAATAGCACGAATTCATCTCCACCCAACCTTGACGCAATATCGCCTCCCCGCAAATTCTCACGCATCGTACCTGCCAATATTTTTAGGGCTTCATCCCCTTTTTGATGCCCATATTTTTCGTTAAACGCCCTGAATTTATCGATATTGAAGAACAAAAGCGAATATTGTTTTCCGCTGCGCTCACTTTTGGATTGTTTGTTCTCGAACCACTTGATGAACTCCATCCGATCAAGCAGTCCAGTTAGCCAATCCTTGCGTGAGTATTCTTTTTCTTCCCACAACTTGGCGATCACACGCCCGATAACCAAGAAAGTGACACCGCGTGTCACCACGTTCATCAGGAACGCACTGACCGGAAAATTGGGCCATGATACGGCTGCTTCGGCAAGACTCCATGCCACAGCGCATAAAATTGCAACAATGGTCAGCGTCTGAGAATCGGAGGTTCGCTGTGCTTGCAGCGCCCCGAACCGTGCAGTCTGAATGACAGGCAAACAATACAGCACGTCAAGCGAGTAATAGCTCTCCGCCATGTAGTAATTGAGTATCGTGATGAATAGAACTTCGATGAAGACCAATAGGGTGCGGAAAAGCATATCTTGGATTGCCAACCGGTGAAGTTGATTTGTTGCATGGTAATCAGTTTTGAATTTACCCTCAATCGTTGCATTGATCCTAGTGAGACAGGATTATCCACTGACTCTGCGATTTCGGACATTAATCACACGCAAAATCGATCAAGGAACCGCACTCGGTTTTACTATATGCGTTGCCGGAATATAACTGAAATGCCAATCCGCATATTGCGCCTTGCCTTCAAAGTCTTTCTCGGCCAGTTTGAAATTGCCCTTCTTAACCGGCTCCTCATCGGACAGGCTATGCACCCCGATGATCGCACCATTCGGATTCGTTAATATCCCCCATTCCGCACCACCCGTGATCGGATCGGTATATATCTTCCTCAGATAGCGTTGCGTGGAAGGATATCTTGGATCTTTTATCAGGTCTTCCAGACTCATCGGGAAGGGCTGAAGTTTATTGGCAGGTGGCGCATGGTTGCTATAGGACTTGATGGCTTGCCTGAATTGATTCCCAACAAAAAGCAATTCTTGTTCTTTCGCACGTTTATTGGCTAGATGCCAAACTTCCCCAACTGCTAGCAGCGCAATCCCCATAATGGCGATAATCATCATTAAACCCAAGAAGGTGAAGCCGTTCATTCGACGGGTACTTTGCAGGCGCTGACGCCTGTTACGTTGGCTGAACGTTGCTGACAAAATCATCACCAATCCTTGTATTCAGTCCCATCCAGTGCTTGTCCGGGTGCACCACTCTTGATATCGAACACCCCGCCTTTTTCGACTGAATCCGGAGCGATAATCAACCAGGAAGTACTGTTCTCAATGATTGGATCGAACGGGACGCTTCTGAGATATTTTTTGGTCACCAAATCCTGCAGACTCTCCGGATATTTCCCATTGTCGCTATAGTATTTATCCAGCGCCTGCCTCGTCAACGTCAAGTTCTGATGCAGTACTGCTTCTTTGGATTTATCCACGCTGTGAAAGTAGCGAGGTACAGCGATAGTCAACAAAGTACCAATGATCGCCATCACCACTAGCAATTCGATCAGGGTGAAACCGCGCTGGTTTTGTTCAATCATTGGAGCCTCTTTTACCACTGACTATATGGCACACCGTTCAGTCCCGTGCCTGTCGAAACTGAATAGATATCGAACACATCATCCCCTTCTTGCGGGTCATCGGGACTGCTTTTGTAACTGCGCTTGCCCCAGGTCTCATCATTTTCAGCATT
>CAZRZH010000021.1:18817-26533 GCA_964604485.1 uncultured Sideroxydans sp. | reverse complement strand
TTGGAGATGAAGCGGTGGGATCAGTGCGCCACCGCGATAGCGGTTTAGTTCAACGCGAATTGGACTCCAATATCGGTGCATATCCTAACTCCCTAGTAGCGCTTAACCACACGCCCCAATTGCCCCGCAACTCGTACAAAACTCACACCCATCTTTTTTGATCAGCGTCGCGTTGCCGCACTCTTTGCAAACCTTTCCGACGATGGGTTTAAGGGTGGTGGGTTTGATTTGTCCTTCGGGGATTTCCAGCACGCCCATTTGCTGCACCGGATAACCGCTCTCGTCCAAAATGCCGAGCATGGCGTAACGGTGGATGATGAGTTTCGCCACGTAGGAGACTGTCGAAGGATAACTTTCCATCTTGGCTCCACCGGGCACACGCGCCATGAAGTCGCCCAAGGGTTCGCCGAAGTTGAGCAGTTTGCGCAGCTTCATGCCGATCCACGCGGGGTCGATGACGCGCATGTCCAGACTCAACACTTTGCACAGTCCATCGAGTGCGCGCGGATACACGCCGGACAACCACATGGAGTAGGGGCGGCGTTGGCCGTCGGGCAGCACCAGTTCTTTCAAGCCCAGTACGAAGTCGTCGCCGCTGCCTCCGTTCGAAATATCCACCGTCCAGCTCATGGTGCCGTCGGTGCCAGTCTTGGGTTCTTTGCGGGCGAACAGTGCATCCATCATCGGCGTGGTCACGCCATCGCTGACTTCTAATGCGCCCAGTTCTTCGATGCGATATTTCAACAGATAGGCGAACGCGGCGACCAGGCTGGGCATGAGCTTCACTTCGCCATCGGGCGGCATGGGCATCTCGAAGGCATCATCGCCCGCCGATTTCATCAGCATTTCCAGTTTCATGCGGATCCACACCGGGTCGCGCGTGCGCATGTCCATCGACAGTGATTTCGCCAAGGCACCCAGGCCGCGCGGCTGCTCGGAGCCGTTTACCCAAACTTCGAAAGGATGGTTGCAACCGTTTTTGGTGTGCGACACAAAAGCCACGAAGCTGCCGAGCGCATGTTTCACCACGGGCGAAGTCCAGCCTTCGCTACCGGCGGGCAGCGAAGGACGACCCGGCCAACGCAGCGAAGCCAGCGCGGGTTTGGGTGTGGATTCCAACACGATGCGGCGGTCTTGGTCGAACACGAAATCTTGCGGTTGTTCAGGAATCCCAGAAGCCTCATTCTTCGGTTCGGGCGTGACAGACAACACCGAACCCAACACGCTGTTGGGGCGATAGGTTGCCAGCCCTTTTAGACCGGCCTTCCACGCTTCGGTGTAAAGGTCTTTGAAATCTTCGTAGGGGTAATCGGCCGGCACGTTCACCGTTTTGCTGATCGAAGTGTCGATGTAGGGCGCGACAGCAGCGACCATTTTCATGTGATCGATGGCGGAGATCTCCAGTGCAGTGACGAACTCCGGCGGCAACTTGTTCACATCGCCGCCTTGCTTCTTGAACAGGCGCCACGCGTGGTCTTCCACCGAGTAGTTCTTGGTTGTCCCGTCCATCATGCGTTTCTTGCGCGTGTAGAACCACGAGAACGCCGGCTCGATTCCGTTCGAAGCATTGTCGGCGAAAGCCAGCGAAATCGTGCCGGTGGGCGCGATGGAGAGCAGGTGACTGTTGCGGATACCGTGCTTGCGAATCTTGTTCTTCAGTTCGTCCGGCAGGCGCGAAGCGAAGCGCGGTTCGGCCAGATATTGATTGGCATCCAGCAGCGGGAACGCGCCGCGTTCCTGCGCCAAATCCACCGAAGCCTGATACGCCTCGTCGCGCATGATGCGCGTGATGTCGGCAGCAAAAGTCCGGGCTTCGTCGGTGTCGTAGCGTTTGCCCAACATCACCAGCGCATCGCCCAGCCCGGTGAAGCCCAATCCGATGCGGCGTTTGTTGTGCGCTTCCTGTTGTTGCTCGGGTAACGGCCACGCGGTTACATCCAGCACGTTGTCCAGCATGCGGATGGAGACACGCACCAATTGTTTGAACGGCTCGTAATCGAAGCCCGCGTGATTTGAGAACGGGTTCTTCACCATGCGTGTCAGATCGATGGAACCGAGACAGCAGCAACCGTAGGGGGGAAGCGGCTGTTCGGCGCAGTTGTGAGCATATAAGCCGTTGGCATCGAAGGCATGCACATCCGCTACGGTCACGTCATACACATCTTCCACACCATCCTCTTCCAGCGATTGCACGGTGGCGACGAAACGCTCTGAATTCGGCTTGCGCTGGTAGTCGGCGAGCAGGCTATTCAGTTTGTCCATTTTGTCGCTGTCGGCAAAGCCGATCAACGAAGCAAAACGACCGATGTTCTCGCCGCTGATGATGAGTTCGTGCAAGGCTTGGCAGTCGTATTCTTTGTTGCCGCCTTTGCCATCGGGAAGCGTCTTTGGGCCGGCAGGACGACGATTTTTATAAATCGTGGCGATGATGCCCAAACGTTGCAGCATGCGCTGCACGGCGTGCAGATTGCCGAGGTCGATCTGCGTCAGACGAATGCTGACACCTTTGTCCTGCGAACCCTGCACCGATCCATCGGCATCGAACATGCCACGCAATAGACCGCGATAGAAATCGGAAGAGGCTTGCTCAATGGCGGGTGTGAAACGCTTATTGCCGGGCGTCATACCCAACTCCAAAGCAAGCGTGCGCAACGCGCCCGTCGCCAAACGAAATTCGCCGCGTCCCTCTATCGGTTTTTGCCAGCCGTTGAAATCGGCACGGTGGGGCAGTGTGCGTGCCGCTTGTTCGGCAGCGCGCATCACACTTGCGATACCCGCGCCGGGTTGTATGTCATCGCCATTCGCAACTTTCAGTGCATTCGCATCCCAGACACTCAACACGGCTTTGTCGTTCTTAAGTGTGCCGTCGCCGATGAGCAGTCCGATCAAATAACCTTCGGCTTCGCTGTGCTCGCCGTTCCACACTGACAGCGCACGGTGGTCATTCAATACGATCTGGTCGCTAGCCTTGAGTTCACCCGCTTTGACCCATTCCGTTTCGCGCACGTGACGCGTCAGTTTTGAAACGCGCAACACTTGATGATCTGGAGTGAGGCGCAACGAATGACCCTCAGTCGTATTCAAACGCAGGACAGGTTTTGTGCCCGTGAAAAAGAAGCCTTGCGATTCGGTGGCGTAGGCTTTGCCATCGACCATCGCGTTGAAAGGTTTGCCGATCAAAGTGCTGACTTGGCGTGCACCTTGTTGCGTCATCACCCATGTGTCGGCAGTGACGCACGGATTCGTGGCCTCAATCACTTCGCAATACGACAGGTTGTTGTCGCGGTTCATCAGGTCGATGAACAACACGCCCGGTTCCGCGTGATCGTAGGTGCTGGCAATGATCTGCTTCCACAGATCGGCGGCGCGCACTTTGCGATACACCCATTTCCCGTCTGCGCGTTTTGCTGCACCGGCGGACTTGAGCGTATCCGATGGCTCTGCGCTATGCACCAGTTCGAATTCATTGTCCGACTCGACGGCTTGCATCAATGCATCGGTCACGCCGACCGAAATGTTGAAGTTGCGCAGGTCGCCTTTGTCTTTAGCGCCGATGAATTTTTCGATATCGGGATGGTCGCAACGCAGCACGCCCATTTGCGCACCGCGCCGCGCGCCTGCGGATTCCACCGTCTCGCACGAACGGTCGAACACACGCATGTAGGAGATAGGGCCGCTGGCGCGCGAATTGGTACCTTTTACGTGCGCGCCTTCGGGGCGAATGGAAGAGAAGTCGTAGCCGACACCGCCGCCGCGCCGCATGGTTTCGGCAGCTTGTTGCAAGGCGTCGTAGATGCCCGGCTTGCCTTCGGTGGTGCCTGAGATGGCATCGCCCACGGGTTGCACGAAACAGTTGATGAGTGTGGCTTGAATTTTGAGCCCGGCAGCAGAGTTGATCCGGCCGGCAGGAACGAAACCATTTTCCTGCGCAAGGAAAAACGCCTCTTCCCATTTTGCGCGTTGCTCCGGTTTTTCGGCTTGCGCCAGACCGCGCGCTACACGGCGTCGCACGTCCTGCACCGATTTTTCATCGGCCTCCGCGTATTTTTCCAACAGAACTTCAATGCTGATTTCTTGCGTCATTGGAACAACTCCTTCAATAATGCCGCCCGATTTGCCACCCAGTAATAATTTATCCAAAATTTCCTGCCCGCTGAGGTGCGGATTTGTTGTGCGCTCGACTGCGTTAGGATTATTCAAGTCGGAATTTTGGGTATTTGTGCGCGCGTCCGGGGCAGGTTCACTTGTGTTGCCGGTGTGTATTTCGTCGCGGATGGATGTGGCTGAAGAATTAGTTTCGGTTTCGAACAAGATGCTACCCCTTTGATTGCGCGGCCTAGTTGGCCAGGATGATAAAACCACTAGATGTAGTGGTTGGATTCAGAATTTCGACTAATTGTAGGGGCGTGCCGGCAATTTGCAAGTGAAATATCCGGCAAATTTCCGTGCAAATAAATTGCCTCGGATAACCAAACGGTTAGCGGAATCAGGAAAAAAAGTGCTTGCTTTTCACTAAGGAGGTACAGATTTATTGCCACACCGATTTTTTTGCAGGCCGGGTTTCACACAAAGCGTGCAAGAACCCCTGTGGGGTAACCCGACAACCCGTGCAAAATAAACAAGAACCGTCGGGTTAAAACCCGACCTACAAAAACCAAACGAATAAATTGGCGTTCGCTAAAACTTGAACAGATTCACCAAGCCGTCCAAGCCGACGAAGTTGAGTGCGTAACTTGCCTGCGCACGCACCACGGGTTTTGCGTGGTAGGCGATGCTGACGCCGGCCTCGGCCATCATTTTTAGATCGTTTGCGCCATCGCCCATGGCAATAACGTGCTGTGGTTGCAGTTCCAACTCCACACGAATACGGTTCAGCCAATCCGCCTTGCCTTGTGCATCCATGATCTTGCCGGACACTTCACCGGTGAGCTTGCCGTTCACGATCTCCAGTTCATTCGCGTGCGCGAAGTCGAGGCCGAGCCGCTCCTTCAGACGCTTGGTGAAAAAAATGAAACCGCCGGAGACCAGCAGCGTCTTTACATCGTGCTGTTTCAATTCCTCCATCATCAGTTCGGCCCCCGGATTCAACTTCAAGCGCTCGTCATAAACCCGTTGCAATGCGCTTTCATCCAGGCCTTTTAATAAGGCCACTCTGCGCCGCAAACTCTCGGCGAAATCGATCTCTCCCTGCATCGCAGACTCGGTGATGGCTGCAACTTGCGGCTTCAATCCCTGCATATCGGCGATCTCGTCGATACATTCGATGCTGATCAAGGTCGAGTCCATATCCATCACTACCAAGCCGAAATCGGCAAGTCGCTTGTTTTGTGGAACAAAGCCGAAGTCGATCCGATGTTCGAGGCAATACACGGCGAGGTCGGCGTGCTGCATCGCCTCGCGCAAGCAATACAGCTGTGCGCTGCTGCGCTCGCAGCGAGTGGCACCGGATAGATTGGCGAGATGCTCGATCTGTGCGGATGGGATGTCGTGTTGGGCTTGTAAGATGAGATTCATGGATTCAGTCGTTATTCCCGCGCGTGCAGAAATTCAGTCAATGTCGAAAGCGGCGCATTTTAATTCAAGCGCGGGATGAAATCCTAAATCTCATTGTTGTGATGGATAATCCGGGCATGAAAAAGAGAGGGCATAGAGGGGACGCCGATTGACCATCGATTTCGACCAAGACATACCGCGCAACGGCACGAACTCCCTCAAACATGACGGACGTGCCGCGTATTTCGGCGAGGCTGAGGTGCTGCCCTTGTGGGTGGCGGATATGGATTTCGCTTCACCCGAAGCGGTGACGCGCGCCTTGCAACAACGTGCGACACATCCGATTTATGGTTATACGCAATACCCGGAAAGCGCCTACGCTGCACTCATGGACTGGCTAAAAAAGCGCCACGACTGGGAGGTGAAACGCGAGTGGATTGTTATGGCGCCGGGTGTGGTGCCATCGCTGTTCGCCAGCGTTATGGCGTTTGCCAAAGAGGGCGAAGGCGTCATCATCCAACCGCCGGTGTATTTTCCGTTCTTCTCGGCGGTGACCACCCATCATCGGCGACTCATCGAAAATCCCCTGCGACTGGTGGGCGACCGTTACGCGATCGACTTCGAACATCTGGAGCAGTGTGCGACCGACGGCGCCCGGCTTGTGCTGTTCTGCTCGCCGCACAATCCGGTGGGGCGGGTATGGAGCAGGGAAGAGCTCACCGAGCTATTGCGCATCGCCCGGCGTAACGACATCACTATCCTTTCAGACGAGATCCATGCCGATCTCGTTTATCCCGGCGAACGTCATATTGTGCTTTCCACGCTGGCAGAAGAATCCGACAAGGTTGTCACGACTATTGCACCGAGCAAGACCTTTAATATTCCCGGCCTCGGGCTTTCCTGCGTGATTGCACCCGACGCCGACCAGCGACAAGCCATCAAACAGGCCTTCGAGACATTGCACATCAGCAACACTAACCCCTTCAGCATCGCCGCATTCGAGGCGTCATATCGTGAAGGTGAAGCTTGGCTGGATGAACTGCTGGTCTATCTGCAAGGCAACCGCGATTTCGTCCACGACTACATCATGCAGCATCTGCCCAGCATCAAACTCATCCGGTCACAGGGAACCTATCTGCTTTGGCTGGATTGCCGGGAACTTGGTTTGAGTGATGCGAAAATGCGCGAGTTCTTCGTGCGCGAGGCAAAAGTGGGGATGAGTCCGGGCGCGGTATTTGGCAAGAATGGCAGCGGACTTATGCGGCTCAATATCGCCTCGCCGAGGCATGTGATTGCGGATGCGCTGGAACGGATTAAGCGCGCAATGAGTTCGTTTGGGAATTATTCAGAGCGTCCATAAGTAAGGAAGCACTGAATAAGCGCTTACCAAAATCGGAATTATTCTGCTTTTCCGTAAATGAATTTGCCGTGACAGTTATGATGCCGAACCCTTAGTTTCTGCGATGAAAAATGTAATGATCCAAGCTCCTGAAAAACCCAATTTGCATCCCCGCAATCTGCACCGAGGTCGCTACGACTTCGCGCAACTCATCGCCAGCAGCCCAGAGCTGGACGCAGCATCTGCCCAGTATCAAACTCATCCCGTCACAGGAAACCTATCTGCTCTGGCTGGATTGCCGTGTTCGCACTCCGCTTTCCGCCATCCGGTGGCAACTTGAGGCCGTTCGGCTGCGGGATCATTGCCAGGACGAACGCGGCTCAGCACTTCGGCAATATGAGAAATCAAGGCGTTGGCATCGTAATCTTTGTCTGCCCCCTCCGCGTCCTGATGCATATCTTCGGGCAGTGAAACAACCTGCAGGCAGTCGTGCGTCCGGCCTGCGGCAATGCCCATTGCACCATCAGACCCAAGCCCTCGACCAGCATGAATCTTGGTGGTCAATCCGCCGCACGAGCGGCCAATCGCTTGTTAAAGGGTGGAGAGGGGGAAAGCGTGTGTCATGATTTGGGGAAATATCACGAATCCAAACTTATTCCCGCCATGATTTGTTTACGATTGTAGTCATAGCGTAAGTCAGTCGAATTCTGCATCGTGTAGACTGCTTCAGCCCAGAATGAGAGGCTCTTGGTTTGAGCAAATTCCGCTTTTAATTTCAAATCGTTACCGCTGTATGTCTTGGCGCCTCTGGTTGAGACATCGAAGGCAAAAGCATTGGGATAGTCGCGCGCCCAATGATGCAGTGCCACTCTACCCTTCAGTTG
>CAZRZH010000021.1:0-18807 GCA_964604485.1 uncultured Sideroxydans sp. | reverse complement strand
TTCAGTTGCCCTTCCGCGTACAACACGCGTGCACCATACCGGTTCGAGTTGTAGCCGTTGTAATTCACATAACCATCAACGCGCTGGGAATAATCATAGTCGAGATATATCAGCCATTCATCCGTCATACGGTTACGCAAGGTGACACCGAAATCATTGTAAGCATATGAAAGCAGGGGAGTGGTCGCGGTGCTGTATGTACCGTTGCTTTTGCGCGCATGCGAGGCAGAATAGTCCCTCAATGAACGCGCCGCTGACAGTTCCAACTTGGAGCTTTCCAACACATGAAATTCGGCATCTGCCTCCAAGGTGAGATAAGTATTGTCCATCTGCGCCACCACTACCGGATCAGCAAAGTTATGTTTCAGATATCGGCCTTGGATGGAGTAATCGAGCCCCCCGATTTTATGTTTGAAATTTGCCTCAACACCCTTGCTCGAATAGCTGTACCGATTGGAAATATCTGCACCTCCGCTATTTGTTTTGCTCGAACCTGTATCATGATCCACGTAAATCAGTTTGTGCTGTTCAAGAATCACACCGGTATAGAGAACTCCGTCAGGCCTCTCCCCTTCTCCAAGCGCATATTTCACTCCGCCATTCAGTTCCAGTTTCGATTCATTCGCATTGCCCAAGCCGCCCAAGAACAAACTACCATCGACACTCGCGGAGCCGAGTGCATGAAGATTTCGCACGACTTGTTGCGAGGCTTCGACACCTGCCTTGTAAGGAACGAAGAATCCGGATTGCGCACGCGGCGTTACGGTCGGGTTGGTTCCGGTCGGTACTGCGGCATAATCGATGTAAGTCGTGCTGGGCGCATTAAACGCATTGCTGTCATAACCCAAGCCGGACTCAATAGACCAGGCAACTTTGATTTGATTAACGCCGGTAGTTACAGGATTTTTCGGTGCGCCTGCAGCAATACTCACGATAGGAGTGCCGAGGGCGAATACCAGTATCGCGGGGTGCAACAATTTCCGGTCAAGCATTTATATTTCTCCTTATTAGATTAATAACACCGTTTGTTCAACGGCCCTTCAACTTACTGGCTTCTTCATCCAAACCGGTCAACACCGGATCAAGTTGTCTGGCTTTGGCCAGTTCATTTCGCGCATCTTCCACGCGTCCCGCTTCGCGCAATGCGCGAGTAAATTCGAGCCGCAAGCGAGCATCACTCGGGTCGGCAGTAACAGCACTTTCCAATATCTGCGCCGATTCAACCCCTTGTTTGTTTAATAACAATGCCCGCCCAAGGAAGCGAAGTGTTTTGGTGTTGCTGGGGTCGAGTGCTGCGGCTCGACGCAGCGCAGTGACTGCATCGGCATATTGCCTCTTTTCGATATATGCAAAACCAAGGTCGAACCAAGCCAAAGAGTACGTGTCGTCGTTTGCCAGGATAGCCCGATAAAGCCGGATCGCCTCATCGTATTCTTCGCGCTTTGCGTGACGCACTGCGAGATTGAGTTGTGCGGCCCGATAACCAGGACGAATGCTCAATGCCTTGCGATAGGCTTCAATCGCTGCGGCATCACGCTCGGTATTGCCGTATATGACGGCAAGATTGAACCACGCCTGCTCATAATCCGGCCTTTGACGCAATGCGTTATTAAACGCGCTCTCGGCATTCTTGCTGTCTTTCAGGCGCAAATAAGTGATGCCTATGTTATGCCACGCCTCCGGATAGTCATGTCGCGTCTCAAGTGCCGCCTGATAAGCAGCAAGCGCCGCCGCGTAATCGTTCTTGGCAGAATAGGTAAGGCCCAGATTAAAATGCGCCTCAGGATACTTACCGGAGGCGATTTGCAAGGCCGTCTTATATTCCGCAATGGCCTTGTCGAAATCTTTTTCCCCGTAGGCGACGCGCCCCAGGTTGAAGCGGGCCTCTTCCCGTTTCGGATCGCGCTGTATTACCCACTCGAACTCGCTACGCGCGTCCGACCAGCGTTTATCATCTAAGAGCAGAGAACCTAGAGCAGTGTGCGCGCGGATGAATTCAGGGTCGGATTGGATCGCCTGACGCAACATCTGCTCCGCCTCACGCCGCTTGCGTTGCGCATTCAGGATTGACGCCATATTGACCAACGCCGGTGAATAATTTGGCGCGAGTTCCAATATCTTCCGATATTGTGCCATGGCGTTCGCTTGTCCTTCAGTCGTGCCCGGTTCAAGTGCGGCCAGTCCCAATCGTAATTCGGGATCACTCGGACTCAAGCGGATCGCCATCTCGAATGACTTTGCAGCTTGCTCCGTGTGGCCCAGTTTGCGTTGTGTGGCGCCCAAGCTATAGAGCGCGCGCGCTTTGCGCTTTCCGCCGCCCAATTTCACAGCCTTTTCCAGTTCCACTGTACCTGCGCTGTTGTCGCCACGATTGATGAGCAGAATTCCCAAGTTGTATTGCGCCTCGAAGTGCGCAGGCTGCCTGATCAACAACTCACGATAGCCGTCAATGGCTTGGGCATCTTGGCCGCTACGGGAAAACGCCAATGCGCGATTGAACAAAGCACTGGTATCCGCAGGGTTGTCCACTATCGCCCGGTTGAAATAATCGAGCGCGGCTTTCATATCGCCCTTTTTGAGATTTAACACGCCGAGGTAGTTAAGTACGCGCGAGTTTGGTTGCCGTGATAGGACCTGCAGATACAACTGCTCGGCCTCCCGCCACTTCCTGCGTTCGACCAAGGCCGCCGCACGTTGCAAATCCAGATCCGATGTGCCGGAAATAATGGGGGGCGCAATGTCAACCGGAGGCAGTTTCCCCTCATCAACCTCTGCGGCGATATTGGACTGAATTTTGATTACGGTTACCGTATTGGCATCATATTCGGCGCGAAATCGCACATAAAGCAATACCAAAAAGATCCCTAAAATCACCATCACGACAGGAATGAAACTTTCCCTGAACAATCGCACCCATCCGCCGTTGCTATTCATTGCGAGAAATCCCTTGTGCAGTGATGGCCTGAAGAATCGGCAACATACCCAGATCATTGACGTTCTGTATTTCCAACCCCGGCCGCACATTGATCTCCAGCAACAACGGCCCGTCCGGCGAAATTGAAATATCGACACCGAGATATTTGAGTGGTACTGCTTGTGCTGCACGCTCAGCCAATTCGACCACCTCCGTCCAGAAGGGAATCGTTCTGCCTAGAACCGGAATACCGGTATCCGGATGTCTATCTATAGACTGTCCAAGAAATCGTGCATGTGTGGTGATACCGCTGGCGATATTGATCGCAACGCCGAGCGCCCCTTGATGCAAGTTCGCCTTGCCGTCGGATTGCAGTGTCGGTACGCGCGTCATCGACATCACCGGGATGTTGTCGCACATGATGACGCGCACGTCCGCCAAACCGAGAGGGCTGAGTTCGGACATTTCCGCATGCTGAACGATCCGGCTTTCGATGATCGCGCGATCACCCAAATCAAACGAGTAGATACCAAAAATGATGTCGGAAATATGCTTTCGCAGGTCGAAAGCTGTATATATCTTCCCGCTGATGCCAACCCAGTCGTCGCCTTTTCTGCCGACGATGACGATGATGCCGTTGCCACCGCTGCCTTGAGCCGGCTTGATGACAAAATCGTTATAGGCTCCCAAATCGTTTTCAAGATTGCGCAGTTCATAAAAATAACTGTAGGTGCGGTGCGTTTTGGGCATACGCACCCCCGCCGCACACAACACTTCTTTCGCCAGCAGTTTGTCGTCTGCCAGCGGAAAATGTTTTCGTTCGTTGCGCGTATAGATGTAATGGAGATTGCGCCGGTTCATCGCCAGCACTGTTGCCCCATGCTTGCGCACCTCCCCCAGTAGCGACCACCAAGCGCGCAATGACATCATCTGGATGCCCCCAGAATCAGACGGTGGAAACGCAGGAATTCCATGACCCGGATGCCTATCCATTTTCCCAGCCACAGATTCAGGGCAATCACCACCAACAACAACTCCGGGAATGCCAGCACCAGACTCTGCATGAACAACGAGTCCATCACCGCGTAACATGCGGCAATCACGACCAAGGTCATTAACGTGATACGCGCTACTTTAAGCGCTCCCTGCTCGGCCTCCATCAGGGCTACTCGTTCTGCGGTAATGGCAAGGATGGCGATCGGGAATAAGGTCACATGGGCAAGCTCGAACAAGCCGAGCTGCACCCCGCCTACTGTGGTCGCCATCATCACAATCACCACCACCGTCAACACAATGGCCATTTTGGGTGAATGCAGCAATTGCATCCAATCGAGCCCCCGGCGTATGACCGCCGATGCCAGCACGATGCCAAGAAAACCGACGACCCCCCACAACAGTCCGGTCTCACGGGCCGCCGCCGCGATCAGTGCGGGTAGGAAAGTGCCAAATGTCTCAAGGCCGATCACGTTGCGGAATACCACGGTCACCAGCGCACCCAGCGGCAGCATAAGCAGTATTTTCAACAGGTTCTGCGAAATGCCGACGCGCTCAAAATGCGCATACAAATTGGTGATATTCAACGAAGACTGGCTCAACGCATCTTGCGCATCGCGTTGCGGCACCAATTGCTTGGTGGTCTTGAACATGTACTGGAAGTTCACATTGGCCGTGTGCTTGAACAGCACCTCGTCACCGTAATATAGCGTCAGATAATTGGCGGGGATCTCGGCGAAGTGATCGTTGATGGTATCGAATGGAACCCAGTGCCCATTAACATAAACTTCCACCCACTGATGGCTGGTACGTTTGCTGCCTTGCTCCATCACCAAGCCGCCAATCAGCCGCGCCGGGATATTCAGTTTGCGTGCCATTGCCACGAACAGGCGGCTTTTCCCGTTACAACTGGCTTCACCAAGCTTGAGCGCTGTCAGCGCATCGGTATAACCGGAGAAATTTCGATTGGCTAGATTGTCCTGCAAATGCCGGTGAATTCGGGTCAACACATCCAGAATAGTGCGGCTCGCTTCAGGCACGACGGTGCGCAGGACTTGTTCGATTTGCGGATCGTCTTTCTGAATGCCCGGTTCAGCCATCAGATAGGGAGCGAGCGTTGCAGAATAAGAGTCTGGGATAGGCATTCCCTGTGGAATATCAAAGCGTACATGACGGGCACGAACCGAATATGCGTAGCGAATATTGTGTTGTCCCGTCACATTTTCACCATTCCACAACACTTCACGATTCAATGAATCAGTACGGATGTTCGACACAAAAGCACCCGTCGAACTTTCCTCGTTATCTACCGACTGACGAGCATCAGTTTTCGGAAGATAAGTCTGGATATGGATATCTTCACCATGGCCATCCGCCTGCATGTTGACTTCGACGGTATAACTCGGCGCGGGGATTAATCCTGCCAAAGGGTAATTAAGAACGTAAAGCTTATAAGCTGCCAAGGCGATTGGAATAAGCACCATGATTGCGAGCAAGCCGAGATATGCGGCGCGTTTCGACTTGACTGATTGCTGATTGTTCATCGTTGAAGTTGCCTTCTAATTCAGCAAAGTAAGACCCCAGCTATGCCTGGGGTCTTACCGGGGTTTGACCTATACGACGGTCGGAGTGAATCTCCGCGTCTTGACCAAAAGATGAAGGAGGTTCACGGGTAGAAGTATAGCCGAGCCTCACTCATAGAGAAGCAACCGTAGGTCGGTCAGTTCGAAACCGACAAGCGGCACTCATAACTTCAGCAAGAAATGGACGGTGCCGCCACTCTGGTTGGATTGCCGGGGCCTTGGTTTGAGTGATGCGAAGTTGCGCGAGTACTTCGTGCGCGAGGCAAAAGTAGGGATGAGCCCCGGTACGGTGTTCGGCGCGAATGGCAGTGGATTTATGCGGCTTAATATTGCCTCGCCGAGACATGTAATCGGGGAGGCGCTGGAAAGGATCAAGCGCGCAATGAGTTCGCTTGGGAATTATTCTGAGCGCCCATAAGTAAAGAAGCGCTGAATAAGCGCCCACCGCGAACGGAATTCTTCAGCTTTTCCGTAAAGAAAATTGCCGTGACAGTTATGATGCCGAACCCATAGTTTCGGCGATGAAAAATGTGATGATCCAAGCTCCTGAAAAACCCAGTCTGCACCCGCGCAATCTGCATCGGGGTCGTTACGACTTCGCGCAACTCATTACCAGTAGCCCAGAGCTGAAGAATTTCGTGGCGGTGAACCAGTACGGCAACGAATCCATTAACTTCGTTGATCCGGCGGCTGTTAAAGCCCTCAATCGCGCGCTGTTGAAGCATTATTACGGCATCAACGAGTGGGACGTCCCCGCGCAATACCTGTGCCCGCCCATCCCCGGTCGTGCCGACTACATTCATTTCCTCGCCGACCTGCTGGCCGAGGGCAACGGCGGCAATATCCCGCGTGGTAACAAGGTGCGCGTGCTCGACATCGGCGTGGGCGCGAACTGTATTTACCCCATCATCGGGCATCGCAGTTACGGCTGGCATTTTGTGGGCACGGATGTGGATGAGGTGGCGCTGAAGAACGCGCGCCATCTGCTGGATGCCAACCAGTTGGGTGATGCCATCGAGCTGCGTTTCCAAGAATCAAGCACGTCCATCTTTGAAGGCGTCACCTACGCCGATGAATATTTCGACCTGACGATGTGTAACCCGCCGTTCCATGCATCCTTGGCGGAAGCTCGGCAAGGCGCGCAACGCAAATGGCAAAACCTCGGCAAAGAGAGCAACAAGCACAAGAAGCCCGTGCTCAATTTTGGCGGGCAGAGCTTGGAGTTGTGTTGCGAGGGCGGAGAAGAAGCATTCGTCACGCGCATGATCGAAGAGAGTCTCTCGGGGCGCGAGCACTGCCTGTGGTTCACCACCCTCATCTCAAAATCGTCCAGCCTGCCGCACATCTATCGTTTGATCAAAAACATCGGTGCCGTGGACAACCGCACTTTCGAGATGACGCAAGGTCAGAAGAAGAGTCGCTTCGTGGCTTGGACGTTTATGGATAAAGAGCAGAGGCGGAAGTGGGAAGCGGTGAAGTAATTTGATTATTCGGTTTACGTATTTTGTGCATTTTTATTCACTATAGATTCAGCAAGCGGCAGTAATGCGTGAATTGTTACTCTTGCGATATCGATTAGTGAATGCAAAACGATGGATTCATCGTTGACGAGAACATCGTTCTCTAGATCATTAAGGATTCGATTTTCATCGTTGCGAAGCTGGCCATGATGAACCCCGCCGTAAGCATGCGCAACTACATCAATGACGTCGCCTACTGTGCAATTTACGCCGCGATATTTAATGACCGTCAATTTGAGAAATCGTTGAAGGTCGACAGAAGCTACTTCTTCTTCCATTTCTGGAAAAAGAGTATTCAAAGCGGTTTCAGGCATAAGTGCATCCAGAATATGGGTATTTTTCTTGATTGAAACTTCAAACAAAAGGTTTTTTTTGTATTGCCTATTGATTTCGTGAACTAACGTAGGGTTGTCGCACAGTAACTGACGAAGCAACGCTGACATTCGAACTAATTCGTAATGAGATGCACTGGATATTTTTCTAGTCAAATCTTCCAAAGTTTTTAGGAATAAACTTTCGCGTCGGGATGCCCTAAGAATCATTTCGGGTGGCACCGTTAGGTGGCGCCTCTTATATGTTGGTATGTTCTTAATTTTCAGATTTTGTACAACTCCATTTGATTCCTCGAGCTTGGATAATATGTGGCCACCAGCAGATGCAAGGATGCCCGCCGGGCCCCAAGAGAATGCAATTTTAACTATGCTTCCACTCTGGATACTTACCTGCTGGAAGTGTTGCTCGTTACTTTGGCCGTGAGAACTGATGATTATCGCGATGTGGCCATCCATGAATGCGAATAGCTCTGCTACAGATTTATATTGCTGAAGTTTGCTAATACGATAGGTCGTAATTGGTGGCCAGTGGGTTGGCTGAAATTCAAAGTAAAAAGTTCCTTCGCTCATAGGCTTTATGCCCTAATTCAATTTATTCCGTGCAAATTGGGTTCTGGGTCAACATAACAATAGATCTATTCACATCGTACGTGCGCTCTGCGCATGTAACTTGATGCCCAGCGCGTTCGTCACTTTCAAGATTGTCGCAAAACTCGGATTGCCTTCGCCGGATAAGGCTTTATAAAGACTCTCGCGTCCCAGCCCTGTTTCTTTGGCAAGTTGTGTCATGCCTTTGGCGCGGGCGATGGTGCCGATTGCTTTGGCGATGAATGCTGCGTCATCTCCCGCTTCTTCAAGGCAGGCTTCGAGGTAGAGCGCCATGTCTTCATCGGTTTTTAGATATTCGGCGCTGTCCCATTTGCTTAGTTTTACTTTTGCCATGATGTCCTCCTAAAGTTGTCGCGCGATTTCAAGCGCGGTTTTTATATCTTTTGATTGAGTGGATTTATTGCCGCCTGCCAGCAGAATCACGATCTCCATGCCGCGCTTCACGAAGTACACGCGATAACCGGGCCCGTAATGGATACGCATTTCAGAGACGCCCTCACCAACAGTTTCGCAATCACCTAAGTTGCCATCCTCGGCGCGGTCGATGCGAGCCTGTACTCGTCGTACGGCCTGCGTATCTTTCAGGCTGGTGAACCACTCATCGAAGACTTCCGTGGTAAGGATGGAGTTCATGCGAATTAGTGTATTATTTGGGATACGCAATGTCAATGCATTGACATAAAGGTAATGGCGATCTGTACGAGGGAAAGAACATTCGATTCACTACAGAGTTTCACGTTAGTCGCTTCTGCTGTGCTTTCATAATCTTCCCCAAATTGGTCTCTATCCAATCTATCAAAGAGTCAACCTGACTACCGATCTCCTTCCCCAAGGGCGTCAACGAATATTCCACATGCGGCGGCACGACCGGATACGAAACACGGTCGATGAAACCGTGCTTCTCCAATTGTTGCAGGGTCTGTGCCAGCATCTTCTCGCTCACCCCGCCGATTTTGCGCCGCAGGTCACTGAAGCGGTGTGTCCCTTCCATCAGGGCGACCAACACCAGCACACCCCAACGGCTGGTGACGTGATTGAGAATCTCGCGCGAAGGACAGGTGGTGGAAAACACTTCCCCTCTGCGTTGGGCGATCTTTGACATTCGTGTATTCACTAGTGGCATGACACTTACCTTTTTGTACGTACTTACGAAAAGTTATTGTAAGGGATATTCTGCGCATCCCCAAATCAATAACAGAAAGAAAGGAAGCATCATGATTCTCGTCACCGGAGCCACAGGACAACTGGGCCAGCTCGTTATCAAGGCATTGCTGAAGAAAGTCCCCGCAGCCGGCATCATCGCCGCTGTGCGTAATGTCGATAAAGCCAAAGACATCGCCGCCCTCGGCGTGCAAGTGCGCCAAGCTGACTACAACCAGTCCGCCAGCTGGGTCAGCGCCTTGAAAGGTGTGGACAAAGTGTTACTCATCTCATCCAGCGAAATCGGGCAACGCGCCACACAACACAAGGTTGTTATTGACGCCGCCAAACGTGCCGGCGTGAAGCTGTTGGCGTACACCAGTGTTCTACGCGCTGACACCTCCCCGCTCGGATTGGCCGCCGAACACAAGGAGACCGAAGATTACCTGCGCGCCTCCGGTGTTCCATTCACGCTGTTGCGCCACGGCTGGTACACCGAGAACTACACTGCGGGCATCCCCAGCGCATTGGCGCATGGTGCGGTATTTGGTGCGGCAGGTGATGGACGCATCTCATCGGCTACCCGTGCCGACTACGCCGAAGCGGATGCCACTGTGCTCACGGCAGAAAACCAAGTTGGAAAAGTCTATGAACTGGCAGGCGATACTTCGTATACATTGAATGAATTTGCCGCGGAAATCGCTCGTCAAACCGGCAAAGCTATCGGCTATGTGAATCTGCCAGAAGCGGAATATAAGAAAGCGTTGCTCGGGGCGGGCCTGCCCGAATTCCTTGCCGAACTGCTGGCGAACTCCGACACGGGTGTTTCAAAAGGCGGGTTGTTCGATGAGGGCAAGCAGTTGAGCAAACTCATCGGAAGACCGACGACAACGTTGGCAGAGGCGGTGAAGGCGGCATTGTAAGGAAGGTGGGGCAGGCTGCGGCCAGCCTTGGTTTGCATGGTGAGCACATTGACACTGTGCTTTCCGATGTGCGGCCAGCTTTGTCTTTGGTTTACAATAACAAGGCTGCCGATACACCAAAACGTTCTGCCATTGCTTTAGCTTGGCGCGCATTGAATTCGCGGCGGCCTGAAAGCAATTCAGACACAACCCCTTGACTGCCTAACTCTGGAAGATCGATCTGGCGCAGACCATCGCGCTGCATCAAATAGCGCAGTGCTTCAGCACCCGTTGCCGCTTTCGGCATTTTGTCTTTGGCTTCATATTCGGCAACCAAGTCACCGAGGTAATCGACCAGACGAGCGAGAGGGTGTTTTTCATCCGCACCGCCTGCATCAACTGCGGCATCAAGTGCTTCAACCAATTGTGCGTACTCTTTGGCATTACGCGCAGGTTGCAGCAGAGGCGCGACATAGCCCCAATGTTGAATTGCGGTTTTGATTTGTGCGTTCATTTCCAACCTCCTTGGTCATATTCTTTGTGCGTCAATACGGCTCTGATAAATAGTCGCCCTGTGTTGAAGTGAATGGCGGCGATCAGGCGCAGCTTGTTTCCCCCAATATCGAACACGAACATATCGCCGACTTTATCCGTGCCGGGGAAGAGTGATCGCACTTCGGAGAAGTTTCGCCACTCAGCCTTTTTGCACAAGCGATACCACTGTTCGAGTGCTGTAGCGCATTGAGGATGCGCTTGCTGTGCAGTCACGATGCGGCGGTGGGTGATGATGTGCATGGGAGGCAGTATATCTCAATAAGAGATATTGGCAAGATGGCGATCCAATGGTTTTGTAGGGTGGTGGTGAGCAACTGCGAGTCCCAGTATGTTCGACCTTTGCAATCGCTGGGGTTCGTTCCTCGCCGCCAGTCTAAGGTAGAGCGACTAATTCAAGGCCGACGCCATGATGACAAGGCGGCTTACTTCAATTCCCCAAAGAAATTCTTAATCGCCAACACCCGTTGCTGCAAATCCCCGTACTTCAAATCGATCTTCAGTTTGTCCTGTCCCGACATCTTGATGTGACGTTTGCTCTGGATGAGGGTGATGATCTTCATCGGGTCGATGGGCGGTTCAGGGATGAACTGGATGACGATGGAGTCAGACGACGCATCCACTTTGCTGATGCCGAGCGGCTTGGCCAAAATGCGCAGGCGGTGGCTGTCGAGCAGGGTCTGCGCGGGTTCGGGCAGCAGGCCGAAGCGGTCGATGAGTTCCTGCTGCATGTCATCCAAATCCTCTTGCGTGTTGCAATGCGCAAGGCGTTTGTAGATGACGAGACGTTGATGGATGTCGCCGCAGTAGTCGTTCGGTAGCAACGCAGGTGTGTGCAGGTTGATTTCGGTAGTCACGCCCAGTGGGTGCGTCATGTCGGGTTCTTTGCCTTGCTTCAGTGAAGCGATGGCGGCGGCGAGCATGTCGTTGTACAAACTGAAACCGATCTCCTGCATCTCGCCGCTTTGCGATTCTCCTAACACCTCTCCCGCACCGCGTATCTCCAAGTCGTGCATGGCGAGGTAGAAACCGCTGCCCAGTTGCTCCATGGCCTGGATGGCTTCGAGGCGTTTCTTCGCCTGTGTCGTGAGTCCTTCCATGTTGTCCACCAGCAGGTAGGCATAGGCTTGGTGGTGCGAACGTCCGACGCGTCCGCGCAACTGGTGCAACTGTGCGAGGCCGAAACGGTCGGCGCGATTCATGATGATGGTATTGGCCGTCGGCACGTCGATACCGGTTTCGATGATGGTGGAACACAGCAACACGTTGAAACGCTGGTGGGTGAAGTCGCGCATCACGGCTTCCAGATCGCGTTCACCCATCTGACCGTGTGCCACGCGGATGCGTGCTTCCGGCAACAGCGTCTCCAACTTTTCCAGCATGTTGTTGATGGTGTCCACCTCGTTGTGCAGGAAATACACCTGACCGCCGCGCTTGAGTTCGCGCAACACGGCCTCGCGGATCACGCCTTGGCTGAAGCTGGTGGCGAAGGTCTTGATGGAAAGACGGCGCAGCGGCGCGGTGGCGATGACGGAGAAATCGCGCAGACCTTCCAGCGACATCGCCAGCGTGCGCGGGATCGGTGTGGCGGTGAGCGTGAGCACATCCACCTCGGCACGCAACGCCTTGAGGCGTTCTTTCTGCTGCACGCCGAAGCGGTGCTCTTCGTCGAGGATGACCAAGCCAAGGTTGTGGAACTTCACATCCTTTTGGATGAGTTTGTGTGTGCCGATGACGATGTCCAACTTGCCTTCCGCCAAATCTTTTAGAGATTGCGTCACTTCCTTGGTGGAGCGGAAGCGCGACAACTCGGCGATCTTGATCGGCCAATCGGCGAAGCGCGTAGAGAAATTCTGGAAATGTTGCTCGGCGAGCAGCGTGGTGGGCACCAGAACCGCGACCTGCTTTCCGTCCATCACTGCGACAAAAGCGGCGCGCAACGCCACTTCGGTTTTGCCGAAGCCCACATCGCCGCAGATGAGCCGATCCATCGGTTTGCCGGATTGCAGGTCGAGCAAAACGGCCTCGATGGCGGCGGCCTGATCGGGCGTCTCTTCAAAACCGAAACCATCGGAAAACGCTTCGTAGTCGTGATAAGTAAGTTTAAAAGCGTGGCCTTTGCGCGTGGCGCGCTGGGCGTAGATGTTGAGCAACTCGGCGGCGGTGTCGCGCACCTGTTGCATGGCGCGGCGTTTGGCTTTGTCCCAGGTACCGCTGCCCAGTTTGTGCAACGGTGCGGCTTCGGGCGAGCCGCCGCTGTAACGGCTGATAACGTGTAATTGCGAGACCGGCACATACAGTTTGTCGCTGCCCGCGTATTCAAGCAGCAGGAATTCGTTCTCACCTTCGCCGAGGTCGAGATTGACCAGTCCGTGATAACGCGCGATGCCGTGTTGCTCATGCACTACCGGGTCGCCCGGCTTGAGTTCGGACAAGTCGCGCAACATGCCTTCGACGTTGCTCTTTTTCGCTGCCCGTGCAGCACGGCTGCGCGGTTGTGCCGCATACAACTCGGTCTCGGTGACGATGGCGAGTTGGTCATCGGAGAGAATAAAGCCGCTCTGCACCAACCCCGTCGCCAACATAAACTTATCGGTGCCGGCGAGGAACGCCGCGTAGTTTTCGCACACGCTAGGCGTGAGCCCGTATTCCTTCAGATAGCCGGACATGATTTCGCGGCGACCGAGGCTGTCGGCAAGCAGCAGGGTGCGACCTTTGTAGGTACGCAGGAAATCTTCGAACTTTTGTGTGGGGACTTCGGCGCGTCGGTCTACAGCGATGGCGGGGAGGGTGGCGGTGGGGCAACTTGTTACGTTTTTCGGTGTGTCTTCTGCCGGCTCTCCATCTAGCCGTTCGTGCTGAGCTTGTCGAAGCATGGAGGGCGAAGTAGAAGACCCTTCGACAGGCTCAGGGCGAACGGTTGATTGAACGATATCCACCCGCGCAAATTCTTTTACCCGAATAAAAAACTGTTCCCCGTCCAGAAACAACTCTTTCGTTTCCAGCAGCGGATGTTGCGGATCGCCGCGCAACAGGTTGTAGCGCGAGGCGGTATCCACTGCGAACTGTTGTATCGCGGAGTCCACGTTGTGATGCAAACACAACGTGGCGGTCTTTGGCAGATAGTCGAACAGCGTCGCGGTCTTGTCGAAGAACAACGGCAGGTAATATTCGATGCCCGCCGGAGCGATGCCTTTGCTCACGTCTTTGTAGATGCGGCATTTGGACGGGTCGCCTTCGAACCTGTCCCGAAAGTTCTGGCGGAAACGCGCCTGGCCTTTGTCGTCCATCGGGAATTCGCGCGCCGGCAACAGGCGTATCTCCGGCACGGGGTACAAGGTGCGTTGCGTGTCCACATCGAACGTGGCGATGGTCTCGATTTCATCGGCTAACAGGTCGATGCGATACGGCAGCACGCTGCCCATGGCGAACAGGTCGATGATGCCGCCGCGCACGCAATATTCGCCGGGAATCAGCACTTGCAACACGTGGTTGTATCCGGCGAAGGTGAGTTGTTCGCGCAATTGTTTTACATTCAACTTTTCGTTGCGCTTGAGGAAAAAGGTGTAGGCGGCCAGATGCTCCACCGGTGGTAGCGGATACAGGGCCGTCGTGATGGGCACGATGACGACATCGAAGGCATTGCTACGGATGTGGTGCAGCGTAGCCAAGCGTTCCGAAATCAAATCCTGGTGCGGCGAGAAGTGGTCGTAGGGCAACGTCTCCCAATCCGGCAACAGAAACACGCGCAGCTTGGGATCGAAAAACGGAATCTCTTCCAGCAAGCGTTGTGCTTCCAATGCGTTCGCGGCAATGATCACCAGCGGCGAATGTGGTGTGGCGTATTGCGCCAAGGCCAGGGCGTCAGATGAGCCGGTTAAATTCGTGTAGCGCGGGCGGGAATGTTTGGAAGAAAAAAGCACAGCAGACGGCCTGAAACAAAGGCGCGCATTATAAGCCACGTCACCCGCTTTCCTGTTTTACAATTCGCCCATGTCTGAATTCCACGCTTTAGTTCCCGCCGCCGGTTTCGGTGCCCGCATGGGTCATGAACTGCCCAAACAATATCTTGATTTGGCCGGCAGACCGATGATCTGGCACGCGCTCTCCACGTTGTGCGCCAGTCCCAATATCAAAACCGTGTTCGTGGTGCTGGCACCGGACGACGAATATTTTTCGCGTTATGACTGGTCGCATTGCTCGGGAAAACTGGAACCGCTTTATTGCGGCGGTGCGACGCGCGCCGAGAGCGTGTCAAACGGTCTGCTGGCGTCCGAGCTGGAGCCGGACGACTGGGTGCTGGTGCATGACGCGGCGCGGCCCTGTCTGAGCACGCATTTGCTGGCACGTTTGATCAGCGAATTACGCGACCATGCCGTGGGCGGTATTCTTGCCGTGCCGGTGGCGGACACACTGAAGCGAGCCGATGCGCGGCAACACATTGTCCATACCGAGCCGCGCGAAGGTCTGTGGCAGGCGCAGACGCCGCAGATGTTCCGCGCCGGATTGTTGGCGCAGGCGTTGCAGCAATGCAAAACGGTTACCGATGAAGCTTCTGCCATCGAAGCCCTGGGATTACAGCCGAAACTGGTGGCGAGCGACAGCAGCAATTTCAAAGTGACGTATCCGCAGGACATCGAGTTGGCGGAGTTGTTGCTGAAGAATAAAAGATGAGCCGTCATTCCCGCGAAAGCGGGAATCCAGCGGTATTTATTAAGAATGCTTTTAGGGGATGTCCCGCGTCGCGGGGCTTTTTTATGACTGGATTCCCGCCTGCGCGGGAATGACGGCAGGGGAGTGGCAATGAGGATTGGACAAGGTTTCGACGTTCATCAACTGGTGGAAGGGCGCAAGCTCATTGTCGGCGGCGTGGACATTCCCCACGAAAAAGGACTGCTCGGTCATTCCGATGCGGATGTTTTGTTGCATGCCATTTGTGATGCGTTGTTGGGCGCGGCGGCGCTGGGCGATATCGGAAAACATTTCGCCGACACGGATGCAAAATTCAAAGACATCGACAGCCGCATCTTGTTGCGTGACGTGGCGCGCAAGATCATGGAGGCGGGTTATCGTATCGGCAACATGGATGCCACCATCATCGCGCAGGCGCCCAAGATGGCGCCGCACATCCCCACCATGGTCGCCAATATCGCCGCCGATCTGGGCATCGCACAAAACTGCGTGAACGTGAAGGCGACCACTACCGAACATCTTGGCTACACCGGACGGAGCGAGGGCATCGCGGCGCAGGCGGTTGTTTTGTTGTTGGTCTGATGAATCTTCTTGCGCTAGAAACCTCCACTGAATTTTGCTCGGTCGCACTGTGGCAAAACGGTGTTTTGAGCGAGCGTAGTGAACGGGTCGGTCAAAAACATTCCGAAGTGTTGTTGGCGATGCTGGATGGCCTGCTCAAAGGCGCTGGCATCAAGATCAAGGAGATCGATGGCATCGCGTTTGGCAAAGGTCCCGGTTCATTCACGGGGGTGCGCATCGCGTGCGGTGTGGCGCAGGGTTTGGCACTGGGGGCAGACTTGAAGGTGGTTGGCGTGTGCACACTTGAAGCTCTGGCAGAAGCGTCGGGTAAAGACAAAGTCATCGCCGCGCTGGATGCGCGCATGGGCGAGTTGTATTTTGCGGCGTATGAAAAACGCGACGGGGAATGGGTGACGCAGGTCGAGCCCTGTCTGTGCAAAGCTGAAGATGCACCTACGCTGAGTGGCGATGGATGGTTCGGGGTGGGGAGCGGGTTTGCGGTGAGTTCCCCCACCCCCACCCCTCCCCCGGGGGGAGAGGGGCTTGTGCAGAGGTACTCATCACAGTTGGCGGGAATGGATGAGAAAGTCGTGCCGCAAGCATCTGCAGTTGTGTGCATCGGCGCACGAGAGTTCGCCAAAGGTGCGGCCGTGGATGCTGCGTTGGCCTTGCCGCTTTATCTGCGCGACAAGGTCGCACTGAAGACCCGCGAACGCGCCGCAAAATGATTTTGCGTGGCATGACCGAAGGCGATCTGGATGCTGTGTTGCGTATCGAGCGCGAGGTACATGTCCATCCGTGGACGTTGGGGAATTTTAGAGATGCTTTGCGCAGCCAGTATCAATGTAAGGTGTTCGAATCAGGCGGCGTGATGATGGGTTATGCGGTGATGATGTTGGCGGTGGATGAGGCGGAGTTGTTGGTCATCGCCATCGACAAAGGGCATCAACGCAAAGGCATCGGCCGCAAATTATTGGAATCCATGTTGTCCCATGCGCGGCATGAAAATATGCGGCGCATGGTGTTGGAAGTGAGAGCTTCGAACCAAGCCGCTATCGCGCTGTACTGTGCGAGCGGCTTCGAGCAGATAGGCCGACGCCGCGATTATTATCCGGCAACGCACGGGCGTGAAGACGCGATATTGATGGGGAAAGATTTGTGAATATCCGTGATGAAAATGTGTTGCGAGAGCTGAATCTGTATCCGCTGTGGGTGCGCAGGGAGATACCTGCGCAAGTTGAAAACATAGATTCTCAAACCATGTTCGTGAGTGGGCTAGTTGCGGAAGCTTCCCCCATCCCAACCCTTCCCCCGGAGGGAGAAGGGCTAAACCTCCCGCTCTCAACGGGGGGAAAAGTTGATTGGCCCGAACTCAAATCCAAAGTCAAAGATTGCACCGCCTGCAAATTGCGCGCTGGTTGCACACAAACCGTGTTTGGCGTGGGTGATGAGAATGCCGACTGGTTATTCGTGGGTGAAGGGCCGGGAGCAGACGAGGATGCGCAAGGCGAGCCGTTTGTCGGTCAGGCGGGCAAGTTGCTGGACAACATGCTGGCCGCCATCAAACTCAAGCGCGGCAACAACGTGTATATCGCCAATGTTGTCAAATGTCGCCCGCCCAATAACCGCACGCCGGAGGCGGATGAGATCGCGACGTGTCTGCCTTATCTGCAACGCCAGATCGCGCTGATTCAACCCAAACTCATCGTGGCTCTGGGCAAAACGGCAGCCACGGCGTTACTCGGCAGGGAGGCGACGCTGGGTTCCCTGCGCGGCCAGCTGCACGATTTCCACGGCCATCCGCTCATCGTCACCTACCATCCGGCTTACCTGTTGCGCAGCCCGGGTGAAAAAGCCAAAGCGTGGCAAGACTTGTGTTTTGCTCTCAGCCAGTTTGGCTAAGCTCAAGCTCAAATTTTCCCCTGCTATTCGGCGCTTTACTTTTTTATTCTTCCGGAGATAATCGCGCGGGTTTTCATTCACTCACATACATAAAGTGAGGATGTGATTCACGGAGGCAGGGAGTAATGAGGGGTCAATTTTTCCGTATTACCCGGTTCGGGGCCGCCGCACTTCCATTCGTTTTGCTGGCGTTGCTGTTGTCGGCCTGTTCACCGCAGCCGAGCGAACCTTTGCGCATCGCCAGCAGCCCGTGGCCGGGTTATGAGCCACTTTATCTGGCACGCGAGATCGGTTATCTGCCGGATAATTTGGCCAATATCTACGAACTGCCTTCCTCGGACATCACGCTCGAATCGTTCATCAATCGTTCTGCCGACCTGGCAACTCTAACGCTCGACGAAACCCTGGATTTATTGCACAGCGGGGTCAAGTTACGCATCCTGGTCGTGTTGGATGTCTCCAACGGCGCGGACGCCGTGATGGTGTCCCCGAAAATCAGGGAGCTGTCGGATCTGAAGGGCAAACGCATCGCGATCGAGAACATCCCGCTGGGTGTCTACATGTTGAGCAGGCTGCTTGAGACCGCCAAGCTGACCCGCGCGGATGTCCGGATCATCCACAGCGCGGAAAGCAAACACGAAGAGCTGTACCGCTTAAACAAGGCGGATGCCTTTATCACGTTCGAACCGTTCAAAACCCGTCTGGCCGCATTGGGTGCCCGCGACATCTTCAACAGCAGTGATATCCCCAACGAAATTTTCGATCTGCTGGTGGTGCATGAAGATGCCTATCTCCAACGGCGTGGCGAAGTGTGTTATGTCGCCCGCCAGTGGTTCCGCACATTGGAATTCATGAAGCAAACACCGCAACAGGCCGAAATTTCCATCAGCAAAAGATTGGGCGTGACGGTGGCGGAATACCGGGCCATGGTGGGCGGAATCAGCACTCCCAGCTTGCAGGAGAATTTGCGCCAACTCGGCGGCGAACTTCCGGAAATATTGAAACCTTCCAGAATGCTGAACGAGGTGATGTTGAAAGAAGGTCAACTGGCTCGCGCTGTTGACATTACCACCGGATTGGATCCCGGCTTGAAATCCTGCATTGTTT
>CAZRZH010000020.1:0-26774 GCA_964604485.1 uncultured Sideroxydans sp. | reverse complement strand
ACTTGCCGCAACATGCTGGGAATCCGTAGATTGATGTCACGCATCACTTGGGTTGTTTGCCGGAATATGCCGACATAGTCGGGAGCAAACTCCTTCCAGCCCAAGAAAGGTATAGAAAAGCATTGGCCGCGCTTCAGTCTGCGGTTGAACATTTCCTGATAAGCATGTTCAGGCGATGTGGTTTTACTTTGCCAAGTTTTGGTACGTTCGCTCATAACCCCGTTTGTTCTTGGGTTACGCCGGATTTCGGCATACAAACGGTAACTAGGGTTAATCAGTGCTGATGCCAAAAGCTGGAAGCTGCCGCCAGATTTGATAACTTCGCCCTTGCGTAATGGCCCACCATAGTTTGTGTTGTAGCCGTGATATACGATGGGAGCGCATACCTCGATTTGAGTTGGAATAACCTCGACTGCTTGTATCCACAAAATGGACTCGAAGATGCCTTTTACGCCGGAATATGTCGGCGCAGGGTAGCTAACCGGAGAGTCCCCGGTATCGGGTCTAGTCCACATGGCTGTAGGGCCAGAAATTTCTAACGCTACAGAATATTTTTTACCCATTTCAAGCGCTCCTCGTATATGTTTCGTCCATTTTACATACAAGCCAATTTAGGATCGGTCTGTATGGATGTGGCATCTTGAAATATGGCATTAGCATTATGGGCATAAATCAAAATCATTCTCCCCTTCAACCAATGCCTCAATTTCGGCAACGGAAACAAACGGTTTCTTCCGCATGACATCGGCAGCAAATGCCAAGGCTGCCAATACGTCTTCCGGCGTAATGTCGGGGTAGGCCTCAACAACTGTATCAACGCCCCAGCCGGAGGCCATGCAATCCAGCATCAACTCAACAGAAATGCGGGTACCCGCAATGATGGGTTTCCCGGCCAGTATCTCCGGGTTTGTGATGATTCGCTTGGCCCAGTGGTGTTTCATGGTTATCTTTTCCTTTCCATTTCAGCCTTACCCACGGATCTCAGACAACGTTCATTATCTACACCTGCTGTCTCAACAGATGAGCCTGCCAACACTTTCTTATGACAACCCCAGCCTTTCCCGTAATTCGGCAATGAGGGCAGGGTCGAGTGGCGGAGCGGTGTCTTGGCCTCTGCGCTCAAACTCTATGAGCAGAGCTTTGACCATTTCTTTTCCGTCTTTGGTCTTGACGGCTTGCAACGGGGTTTTGTTTTTCAAGATGGGAAGTTTTTGATTTGGCCAGTCGCGGTAATACTGGCGCATGTATTCGGCTATTTGCGCCTGGACTTCGGGCTGGCTGTTTAGCTCATCAAGTTCTTTTTGACGCTGCTTTGCCTGTGCCGAACCTTCTTCTTTTTCTAACTGGGCGAGATTGGCTTGCGGTGATTCGATTACGGTGGTTTTGTAACGTGCCTTGCCGGGGAGTAATTTTTCCATGAGCGACTTGAATTGTTGTGCGCGATTTTCGGAATTGACATCGGCGGTGAGCGTTGCACCTTCGATACGCAGATGGCCGAGAATGGTGTTGTTCCATTCTTTGTGTTTCTTGTTGCCGGGTTTTTGCCAGGCGAATTCGATCACGTGCAGTTCGCCTTTTTTATCGAACTCTGCGCCAGTGAGGATGCTTTCGTCATCTTCGATGATGTTCAGATGTTTCAGTGCATCAAGCGCCTCTTGCTGAGTGCATTTGAGGTCATAGATCAGTTTGTGAAGCAGCAACGGATCGCCATCGGTATTTTGCAGCTGCGGCATGGCCGGGTTAAGCAGACGGTCGGTGATGTCGTGGTAGATGCCCAGCATGTCGTAGAAATATTCCTTGAGTGCTTCGGGTGTGAGCGTTGGATTGCGGCGATGGATTTTCTTGCGCAGGTCGAGAATGGCGCTTTTCTCTGTGGGCGGAAACATCACAGGCGCGCAGGCTTCCAGCATCGTTATCTGATCTATACGTGCCAACTTGGCAAACATGATGTCGCCAACCTGTGTTTGTTGCGAACCGGAATGTTCGGTCACATCCGCTTCCTCACCGGAGAAAATGTCGCGCAAGGTAAAGCCGGTTCCGGGGCGCACCGAAAGTACGTCATAAAAGCTGAAAGGGGCTGCGCAACATTGTTCGAGGTAGCGCACGTAGAGCGGGTCGAGTTGCCGCCCTCTTTTGGCCAGATAAGCCTGTGCCAACGTGCGCCCGTCCAATGCCTCCGGTTTGACTGATGTGTCGTCCGGGTCAGGCAGCCAGTTGAAGAAAAACCAGGGCATGAAGATCGGCATGTGCGGCGTGTCGGGGGTGAATGACTCGTCATGCTCATCGTCCCAAGGTGGCATGAATTCATCCCATGCTTCCAGCAAGGCCTCCTGCCCAAAATGACTACTGCCGAAGCTGAGTAGTTTTGTGGGTGATCCTTCAATCGCGCGGCGAATTCTGCGCCAGAGGAAATCATCTTCCGGTTCAGCTTGTTCGATTTTCATGCAGCATTGCTTGTATTTTTTTCCGCTGCCGCATGGGCAGGGATCGTTGCGGCCTGGTTTCATGTATTTCTTTCGAGTTATGGTTTTGAGGTTACTCGGACATAAATTCGACACTTACTTTTGGTAAACAGCATTTCTTGTATTTCTTACCGCTGCCGCAAGGGCAGGGATCGTTGCGGCCGATCTTGGGTTCGGGGCGGATGTAGGGTTCGTGGTCGTCGAACGGGTCGTTTGGGATGTATGGGTAATCCGTTTCACCTTCATCGTAGCGCTGCGCTTCCCTTTCGGCCTCTTTGATCCAGCGTTTCTGGCGTTCGGTAATGGCTTCCGGCGCGTAAAATTTCCACGGGTTTGCGAATCGATCCGATCTGTTTGACTTGTCCGAATAGGCCTGATGAATATCGTTCCTGTCGAATTGTTTGCCCAATCCGCTTTGCCTGTCCGCCAAGCTTTCCAGCATGGCTCGATATTCGGTGCGCGGGTAGTCCAGTAGCGTGTTGCCCGCCAATAGGCGGAATACCCAGTCCTCTTGCTCGTCGGCCACGATACCCGCCAGCCATACCAGTGTCTGATCGAGCGTGTCTGCTCCTTGTTTGGCGGCGATTTTGAGCACCGGTTCAACGGCGTTGGCGCGAATGTACCAGTCCATATTTTTATCTTCGCTGAGGGCGCGCAAAGCGGGCAGTAGGGTGTCCGGTTTGTTTAAGAACAGTGCAGGCCAGTAGCCCGATAGCCAGTCTTGCAGGTTGTCATCGTCTTCCAGCGACATGCGGCGCATGAGGTCGACCAGTAACAACCCAGCCTGTTCGCTTGGAATCAAACCGAGGATTGTCACTGTGTGGAATCGTAACCACCATATTCCATCGACGATTTCTTCCGGTTCGGCTTCATAGCCTAGCCAAAGAAAATCATCCTCATGCAATTGACGCAAGTGCTCCGTCATTGCGGCGCCGTGGCGGGCGCATGCGTCGATGACGTTGAGCGGGACGCGATCCAGGTTATCTATGAGGATGTCGGTGAGGTCGGCGGGGCTGAGCTTGGCGAGATCAGAGTCCGAATAGGAGGGCAGATTCAATTGCGAGTTGTCCATGATGTCAGTTGATGAGTTGGTATTGGCGAAAAGGTTAGGCTTTATATTGTGCCAGAGCAGATGCCAGCAATTTGCGCGTTAGTTCGCGCAATTCTTTCGGAGCAACAACTTCAACCTCCACCCCGTGCTTGAGCACATCCATCACCAATTCGCGCGGGTCAGAATAGGGAATGCGCAACTCATAGCTGCCATCTTCAAAGATCAGGCTTTGTTGTTGCGGATGCCAGTGTTCATCGGCCACCCAGCGCGCGCGTTGTGGTGTGAAGCGCAGCACGGCGGTGTGTTTGGGTTTGCCCGCGAAGATGCCGTAGGAACTCGTGTAATGTTCATCAAGTTGTTTTTCGGGTATGTCGCGGCATCGCTGTGGCAATGATTTGGCAGCGGTGATGCGTTCGACGGCAAAGCTGCGCAGGGCGTTGCGGGTGTGGCACCAAGCATCCAGATACCAATTGTCGCGGTAGTGGATGAGCCGCTGCGGGGAGATTTCGCGCTGGCTGGTTTGGTCGTTGCCGCGTCCGTGATAATTCATGTTCAGTCTGTTTCTTTGCAACAGTGCGCCTGCTACGGTTTGAAAACATTCCAGCGCGACATTGCGTCCGGTCATGCGCAGGATGCGCACGCGTTTGGAGATTTCTTCGTTGCCAAGTTGTCTGGCCGCGAGGATTTGTTCGATGCGTTCTTTGACGGGTTTGAGTTGTGTATCGAGCAGGCCGGGTTGAACGTGTGCCAGCAGTTGCTGGGTGGTGAGCAGTGCATAGAGTTCGGTCGAGCTGAACCAGAGTCCGGGAAGCTCGAAGGTTTGTCCGTCGTTCAGTGCGTAGTGGTAGCCGTTGCGCTGACGGTCATATTCAATTGGCGCATTGAAATACAGACGCATCTCTTGAATGATGCGATTGACCGTGGCACGCGAGCATTCGAGTTCAGCTTGTAATGTTTGGCAGGTTACGGGAAAGCGGCGTGAGGAAATCGCTTGATGCAGTTTGTAGATACGTTGCAGGCGATCCATGGCTTATCTGCCTTCCGGTGCCGCGAGATACAAGTGTTCGTAATCTAGGCAAGGGGGAGATGAAATATGTGAGCGGGCGAGGGGGCAAAGTACTCGCTGCGCGAGTATCACAATTATGAGATTGATGGAGGCTTGCAATTGTTATCCCCTTGCATAACAAGCCCGCTGTGTGCGGGGAGCTTCCCCCTCCCCAACCCTCCCCCGGTGGGAGAGGGAGTTGATGCAGAGGGAATATGCGCCAGCCTCCTATGCTGATTTTCGCTGTTTCCTTCCCGTACTTTGCGGGGCGGTTTATTGCAGCGGTTGCGCAAGTGCTTGAACTCTAGGGGAGGTGGGTGTGGGTGTCAATCACCGTGCGGGTAAACGGGGTGGCCTTCGACGCCCCCATCTCTATTGCTTTACAACAGAACGAGGTTGTCCCGGTGGATCAATTCCGGCTCATCAACGTAACCCAGAATGTTCTCGATTTCGCTGCTGACTTTTCCCGCGATACGGCGCGCTTCGGCGGCGCTGTAGTTGATGAGGCCGCGCGCGATGTCGTGTCCCTCGGTGTCGAGCACGGCGACGACTGCACCACGTTGGAACTCGCCATTGACGTGAACGACGCCGATCGGCAGCAGGCTCTTTCCGTCGGCCCGCAGGGCGCGCACGGCACCGGCATCCAGAGTGACTTTTCCGCTCACTTGCAAATGGTCGGCGAGCCATTGTTTGCGCGCATCCAGCGCGAGCGATGGGGCGACCAAAAGCGTGCCGATGGATTCGCCTTTTAACAGACGCGGCAATACGCTGTGTTCATGACCCGAGGCGATCACGGTGTGCGCGCCGCTACGTGCCGCGCGTTTGGCGGCGAGCACTTTGGTGATCATGCCGCCGCGCCCGATGTGGCTGCCTGCACCGCCGGCCATCGCTTCCAGTTTGGCATCGCCCGCCTGCGCTTCGCTGATGAGTTTGGCATTGGCATCCTTGCGCGGATCAGCATTGAACAGACCCGTCTGGTCGGTGAGGATGACCAGCACATCGGCCTCGATCAGGTTGGTGACAAGTGCGCCCAAGGTATCGTTGTCACCAAACTTTATTTCGTCGGTGACCACCGTGTCGTTTTCGTTGATGATGGGGATAACGCCCAAACTAAGCAGGGTGCGCAGCGTGGATCGAGCATTGAGATAACGCTCGCGGTCGGCCAGATCGGCATGCGTCAGCAACACTTGTGCGGCGTGTAACTGGTGTTCGCGGAAGCAGCTTTCATAAACTTGTACCAGGCCCATTTGCCCGACGGCGGCAGCGGCCTGCAATTCATGCACGGCGCTGGGTCGTTGCTTCCAACCCAGTCGTTGCATGCCTTCGGCAATGGCGCCGGACGAGACCAGTACGACTTCACATCCCTGTCGGCGCAAAGCAGCGATCTGTTGCGCCCAATTACCGATGGCATTGACATCCAAGCCAGTGCCCTGATTGGTGACCAGGCTGCTGCCGACTTTGACGACGATACGTTTGGATTGGGTTAGGACAGTTTTCATTACGGATAGACCATTAGTCCAAAACTGCGTCATTCCGGCGCAGGCCGGAATCCAGTTGATTAATAATTCCCCGCGCAAGCGGGACAATATCTTTATTTTGTCCGCTGCGCGGAGTGATTGTTTTAGCTGGATTCCGGCCTGCGCCGGAATGACGTACTGAGTTCATGCCAACGGATCGTGAATGTCGATCTCGGTCTCTTGGGCGCTTTCGGTGATGGCGTCCTGCTCTTGCGCCGCGACCTGATCCAAGTGCTCCATGATGGCGTAGGTGAGTTCTTTACAGCCTTCACCGTTGATGGCGGAGATCGCGAAGTAACGTGTATCACCGCCGAATTCTTTGAGGAAAAACGCGACTCTTTCCGCGCTGTCTTCCACCAGATCCAGTTTATTCAATACCAGCCAGCGCGGTTTGTTGTACAAGTCCTCGTCGTATTTTCTGAGCTCGTTGAGGATGGCGTGCGCTTCATGCACCGGATCAACGCCCTCGTGTAACGGTGCGATGTCCACCAGATGCAGCAACAGGCGGGTGCGTGCCAAGTGGCGCAGGAACTGGTGGCCAAGACCGGCACCTTCCGCCGCGCCTTCGATCAGTCCCGGAATATCAGCGATGACAAAACTCTTTTCTTCCGAAACGCGCACCACGCCCAGATTGGGATGCAGTGTGGTGAAGGGATAATCAGCTACCTTGGGACGCGCGGCCGACACAGAGCGAATGAAGGTGGATTTGCCCGCATTGGGCATACCCAGCAGGCCAACATCGGCCAGCACTTTTAATTCCAGTTGCAATTCGCGGCGTTCACCCTCTTCGCCCGGCGTGCATTGGCGCGGTGTGCGGTTGGTGCTGGATTTGAAATGCAGATTGCCCAAGCCGCCCGCGCCGCCTTTGGCCAGTTGCACTTGTTCGCCCTCATGTGTCAGATCGGCGATCACCTGGCCGCTGTTGATGTCGGTGATGACCGTGCCCACCGGCATGCGCAGAATGACGTTGTCCGCACCTTTGCCATAACAGTCCGCGCTGCCGCCGCGCTCGCCGTTTTTGGCGCGATGCAAACGCGCGAAGCGGAAGTCCACCAGCGTATTGATGTTGCGGTCGGCAACGGCGATTACACTGCCGCCGCGCCCGCCATCACCGCCATCCGGCCCGCCTTTTTCGATATATTTTTCACGCCGAAAACTGGCCGCACCGTTGCCGCCGTCACCCGCGATAACTTCGATTTTTGATTCGTCGATGAATTTCATGTGCCTTCAACCCCGTTCGTCCTGAATAGCCCGAATTTGGGCTTATCGAAGGAGAATGAAAAAAGCCCTACCTTGCGATAGGGCTCATTTTAGCTGCTCAAGTGCTTAAGCAGCGACGATGCTAACCGTTCTACGTTTAGCCGCGCCTTTGATTGCGAATACGACTTTGCCGGTCAGCTTGGCAAAAAGTGTGTGATCTTTGCCCATGCCGACGTTGTCGCCCGCGTGAAATTCTGTACCGCGTTGACGCACGATGATGCTGCCCGCGCTGATCAATTCGCCGCCGTAGCTTTTAACGCCCAGTCGTTTCGAGTGCGAGTCGCGGCCGTTACTGGTACTACCCCCGCCTTTTTTCGATGCCATTTTCTAGCTCCTTAGCAATTAAGCCGAAATGCCGTCGATGCGGATCTCGGTATAGTTTTGACGATGTCCCTGATGTTTCTGGTAATGCTTACGACGACGCATTTTGAAGATGGTCACTTTGTCGTGGCGGCCGTTGGCGATGATGGTCGCTTTTACAGTCGCGCCGGTCAGCAGGGGCTGACCGACCGAGATCTTGTCGCCATTGCCCACCATCAGCACTTTGTCCAAGACAATCGCGCCGCCGACTTCACCGACGAGAGATTCAATCTTCAGGGTTTCACCTTCGACAACACGATATTGTTTGCCACCGGTTTTGATTACTGCGTACATAACGACCTCGCTGGATGCGGTTTTTAGTTGCGGCATAACCTGAAGGTTAGCCTTCACTGAAATCAGTGATTTTAGTTACGGCATAACCTGAAGGTTAGCCTCCACTGAAAACTCGGTTTTTCAGAGCCGCGCATTATACATAAACACTTCGATCCGTCAAAAGGCTTTTTAAACAAATAACTTTTGACCCGAACAATCCGATTAACGGCGCATGGAGTCAAAGAACTCCGCGTTGTTTTTGGTCGCCTTGATTTTGTCGAGCAGGAATTCCATCGCCTCCAGTTCGTCCATCGGATAAAGCAGCTTGCGCAGCAGCCAGATGCGCTGAAGGATGTCGGCCTTGATCAGCAGTTCTTCCTTGCGTGTGCCGGAACGGTTGACGTTGATTGCCGGGTAAATGCGCTTCTCGGCCATGCGGCGATCCAAATGGATCTCCATATTGCCGGTACCTTTGAATTCCTCGTAGATCACATCGTCCATTCGCGAGCCGGTGTCCACCAGCGCGGTGGCGATGATGGTGAGCGAGCCGCCTTCTTCGATGTTGCGCGCCGCACCGAAGAAGCGCTTGGGGCGCTGCAAGGCATTGGCGTCCACACCGCCGGTCAATACTTTGCCGGAAGAGGGGATGACGGTGTTGTAGGCGCGCGCCAGACGGGTGATCGAGTCGAGCAGGATGACCACGTCTTTCTTGTGTTCGACCAGGCGCTTGGCTTTTTCCAGCACCATCTCGGCGACCTGCACGTGGCGTGTGGCCGGTTCGTCGAAGGTGGAGGCGACCACTTCGCCGCGCACGGTGCGGCTCATTTCGGTCACTTCTTCGGGGCGTTCGTCAATCAGCAACACGATCAATATCGCGTCCGGATTGTTGGCGGAGATGGAATGCGCGATGTGCTGCAGCATCACGGTCTTGCCGGATTTGGGCGAGGCGACCAACAGGCCGCGTTGACCTCTGCCGATGGGCGCGACGATGTCGATGACGCGGCCCGTGATGTTCTCTTCGGCGCGGATGTCGCGCTCCAGTGTCATGTGTTGTGTGGGGAACAGCGGCGTCAGGTTTTCGAACAAGATTTTGTTCTTGGCATTCTCCGGCGGTTCACCGTTGACCTTGTCCACTTTAACCAGCGCCACATAACGTTCGCCTTCTTTCGGCGTGCGAATCTCGCCCTCGATCGAATCGCCGGTATGCAGGTTAAAACGGCGCACCTGGCTGGGACTGACGTAGATGTCATCCGGCCCGGCCAGGTAGGAAGTGTCGGGTGAGCGCAGGAATCCGAAACCGTCCGGCAACACTTCCAAGGTGCCTTCTCCGAAAATGCTCTCGCCTTTCTTCGCCTGATTCTTCAGCAGCGCGAAGATCAAATCCTGCTTGCGCATGCGGTTGGCATTGTCGATCTGGTTGGTGGTTGCCATTTCCACCAGTTCGGTGATGTGTTTGGTCTTGAGGTCGGATAGATGCATGGTCTGGATGGGGCGCGTTTGCGCTAGGTAGTGGAGAGTTGCGGGAGAAGTGTTACGGTTTTATTTTGGGGTTGTTGCGGAAATTCCCGCGCCGGGCTGCCGTGTGTGTTTTTACTGGAAGATCGTGTGTACGGGGAAGCAACAGGGCGGGCAGGTGCGGGACACTAAAGGGTTCAGATGTGGCTGTCAATGAAAGCCGTGAGTTGCGACTTGGACAACGCGCCGACTTTGGTCGCTTCGATGTTGCCGTTTTTGAACAACATCAGCGTGGGGATGCCGCGCACGCCGTATTTTTGCGGAGTCTGCTGGTTCTCATCCACGTTCAGTTTGGCGATGTTCAGACGACCGGCATATTCCTTGGAGACTTCATCCAGTATCGGGGCGATCATACGGCAAGGGCCGCACCATTCCGCCCAGTAGTCCACCAGCACGGGTAGCGGCGATTGCAACACTTCGGCAGTAAAGGTGTCGTCGGTGACAAAACGGATGTGTTCGCTCATGTTTGTTTCTCGCTTAGTTGATTTGTTTGGAGTGGTTGCGGCTTGTGCCGCGTAGATGTGCGACTGAACTAGGGCGGCATCCTAACCAAAAAATTCAGGGTTGGGAAGAGTTTCACGTGTCGCTTGCTAAGCCCTTGATACAACTGGGGCTGGACAGTTAACCGGCGGGAAAAAACTACATGCGCCAGAAAAAAAGCGATGAATGATGCAAGTCATCGACGGTGACAGTCTCCTGCGGGGCTTGTCCGGCAACGGCGAAAGTATTGCTGATGAACAGCGTGCCGGGACGCATCTCGCGTTTGGCCTTGTCCCACAAGGCGTCCATGGGTACCGGTGAAAGATAGGCAAAGACCACGTCGTATTGCGACAAATCACAATCCCACAAGCTTCCCCAGTGCACCGAACTTTGGCGATAACCGCCGAGTTTGATGCGCAGCCAGCTCCACAGGAAAGGCAGCGGTGCGGATTCCACACCGTGGTAGCGGCCGTGGGGATGCGTTTGCGCGAGAAACGTCAACACGCCGCCAATGCCGGATCCGAGATCGATGAAGGTGAATGTTTTTTCTGCGGGAAGTTTCGAGGCCAGCGCACGCCACACCTGGTTGCTGGAAAAGTATAAAGGCACTTGGGTGCGGAACGTGCTCCAGTAAACCGCCAGCAAAATGAGGAAGGCAGCGAGGAAGAGCGCAGGCTGAATTTCAAGTTCCAGCATCAAAACCAGTGCGGGCGCAAAAGCGAACTGGATGAGCAACCACCAGCGCGCCAACCCCGCTATACGGCTGAATGCGGCGGCGGCGCTACCGCAGAGCAGGGCGAAAATCAGAAGCGAAATTTGAAGCGCGAGCAGGCGCAGCACAAGCACGACCAGAATGAATGCCGCCGATTGCAGCAGAAGTGCGATGACAGAAGGCGGAAGTTTTTTGAGCAAAGTGTGCAATTAATTCAAATGATCCATTAGCGCCGTCATTCCCGCGAAGGCGGGAATCCAGTCGAATTAGAAATCCCTTGCGTAGCAAGGACAAACACAAAGACATGTTGAATAAAATCGCTGGATTCCCGCCTTCGCGGGAATGACGAATATTCAATCTATAAGCAGTCTGGGATTAACGCACCAGTCCCGCTTCAACCTCATCACGCTTGGTTTTCCCCGCCAGGCGTTCCACCAGTGTCAAGGCGAAATCCATGGCGGTACCGGGGCCGCGCGAGGTGATGAATTTACCGTCTTCAACCACGGCATGTGCCCGTTGCGTTACTTTGGGGAAGGCATCCAAGGCACCGGGGAAGCTGGTGGCATTTTTGCCGTCAAGCACACCGGCCAGCGCCAGCACCGAGGGCGCGGCGCAAATGGCGCAAACATATCGATCCTTCTCAGCCATGTGTTGCACCAACTTGAGGATGCGTGCATCGGCCTTGAAGTTGTTGGTGCCGGGTTGTCCGCCGGGCAGGACCACCATGTCGAAGTCGCGTTTGAGTGCCTCGTCCAGTGACGTATCGGGGATCAGCAGCGTGCCGCGACTTCCGAGTATGGGTTGTCCGTCCAGACTGGCGCTGACGGTGTCGATGCCCGCGCGGCGCAGGATGTTGAGGACGCTGATGGCTTCAAGTTCTTCACTGCCTGGAGCGAGTGGGACGAGTACGGATTTCATATCAGAATCTCCCGGAGAGATGGATGCCGATTAGACCCTGTGACACATCAGGGAGCAAGACCAATTTGTTCGAACGCAAAGCCGTGTTGTGGGCAACCACACTCTTGCCGACCAAAGTGCCGATGATTGCACCCAGCACCACATCCGAAGCAAAGTGGGCGTGGTGATAAATGCGCGCCAACCCCACCAGTCCGGCGACCGAATAGGCGCTGTAGCCCACCCAATTTTCGTTGTAATGATTCGCGATGACGGCTGCCAAGGCAAAGGCCTCGGTGGTGTGGCCCGAAGGAAAAGAAGCATTGGGTTCGCTGAACGGCTTGAAGTTGGCGATTCCGGCGTTGTCGCGCGGGCGGCTGCGCCCGACCACGAGTTTGATGGCCGGGGTGATCAGGCCGCTGGCAATGAGGCTGGCAGACAGTCCGTCCTGTGCGACTGCGACTGCATTTTTGTCATCGGTTGCAACTCCGGCCAGATAGAAACCGCCCAGTACGACGGGTGCATATTCCGCGCCAAAACGCTCCACCTGTTTGATGAAAGGATCGGTGCCGGAAAAGCGCCGCATTTCGTCGCGCAACGGACGGTCGATCAATAGCGCCGTGCCCAATACCGCGAGTGATACCCATTCGGCTTTGCTCCAATCGCCCGTCTCCCACCGCGCGGGTGCAGTGAGAACATGTTGGACATCGTCGAGGACGATTGCAGGGTAGGAGAGTTCGGCTGCGCCGGCCTTGTGCGTTAAACACACGGCCAGTATTGAAACGAGAAAGTAGCGGGACGGGTATTTCAATCGCGGAAATTCTGGTACTGCAAGGGGAAGTCGGTGATGGTCTTTTTGATAAAGGCGATGGCGGCTTGCAAGTCGTCGCGGTTCTTGCCGGTGACGCGCACGGTGTCGCCCTGGATACTGGCTTGAACTTTCATCTTGCTGTCCTTGATGTGTTTGACGATCTTCTTTGCCAGCTCGGTTTCCACACCGACCTTGACTGTGCAACTGCGTTTCACTTTGTTGCCGCTTACTTTTTCAATCTTGTCGCTGATATCCAGACATTTGATATCCACGCCGCGTTTGGTCAACCTGCCGTTGAGGATGTCTTGCACCTGATTCATCTGGAACTCGTTGTCCGCATGCACGGTGAGCACCAGTTCGGCCTGCTCGACGCGGGCATCGGAGCCTTTGAAGTCGAAACGTGTGCCGACTTCCTTGTTGGTCTGCTCGACCGCGTTCTTGACTTCGGTCTTGTCTACTTCGGAAACGATGTCGAAAGACGGCATGGTGAACTCCTGCGGGTTATGGGTGGACCGGATGAATCGATGTAGGCCGGACTTCAGTCCGACCTGTCGGGATAAATCCCGACCTACAACAGCGGGCGATGCTTTCAGCCGAAACTACACACATAGTTCACAGCCTCCGCACCCGTGTGGATATCGAAGCTGCTATTGGCGGAAACATTGAAACTGCTGCCTTCCGCGTAAGTCTTGAAACCCGACTCTCCGGCGATTTTCACCTGGCAAGTACCGCCGCTAATCTCCATCAACTCGGGTGTGCCGACGTTGAAGGTGAGTTGGCTGTTGGGCAACACCACGCCCACCGTTTTGCGCGAGCCGTCGGGAAAAAACACCGAGTGCGATACACACTTGCCTTCAAAGAAGACATTGGCTTTTTTCCCCACGCTGACGTTATCGATTTTGTCTGACATTTTATTTCCTTTGGAACGGTTGATTATTTTGGGGGTTCGTCGGCTTTGACGCCTTTTTGGTAATTGCTATAGATGTACACCGGTATGCCGAGATCGCCCAGATGTTTATCGATCAGCGGTTTCACATCCGCCCAATCCAAACCGGTCATGCCGCAGGCCAGACGCGGCAGGCCGAGGCTGGATAATTTTTCCTTTTGCACAAGCGCACGCAGGGCATGCAACGCATGGTTAACGTGACTCAGCGTGGCGTGTCCCGGCTTGCTGCCGTGCGCATAAGCACCCTCCTGGGTGAACAGGTTGACGATGTAATGTCCGTCACTGCTCATCCATGTCCACAACTCGCCGGGCTTGGGATGTTTGGTCTGGCAGTAATGGCGAAAATCCTTGTACATGGCCGGCATGCGTTCACGCAGTTGCAGCGCAAGGCCGTGATGAAAATCATCGTTGGGCGCGACGCCTTGTGCGATGGCTTTTGCACCGCTGAACAGAATGTCACCGCTCAGTTCATGAAGCATGTTGGGCCTCCGTTTGGTGGGATCGCGGGCGTCTCGCCCGCCATTGCTCCCGCTAATTATTTCCGGTTTTTCAGATTCGCCGCGATACGCATGCGCAGCGCGTTCAGTTTGATGAAGCCGCCCGCATCTTTCTGGTCATATGCGCCTTTGTCGTCCTCAAACGTGGCGATGCTCGGATCGAACAGCGAGTCGGTTTTGGAATCGCGCCCGACCACGATCACGTTGCCTTTGTAAAGTTTGACGCGCACCCAGCCGTTGACGCAGCTTTGCGTGTGGTCAATCAATGTCTGCAACGCGAGGCGCTCCGGACTCCACCAGTAGCCGTTGTAAATCATGCTGGCGTAACGCGGCATCAGGTCATCCTTCAGGTGTGCCACTTCGCGGTCCAGCGTGATCGACTCGATGGCGCGGTGCGCCTTGAGCATGATCGTACCGCCGGGGGTCTCATAGCAGCCGCGCGACTTCATGCCGACGTAGCGATTCTCCACCAGGTCGAGGCGGCCAATGCCGTGTTTGCCGCCCAGTTCGTTGAGCTTGGTCAGCACTTGTGCGGGCGACAGTTTGTTGCCGTTTAGCGCCACGATGTCGCCGTTGACGAATTCGAGGTCGAGATATTCGGCTGCATCCGGGGCGTTCTCGGGCGATACCGTCCAACGCCACATGCTCTCCTCGGCTTCGGCGGCAGGGTTTTCCAGATGGCGGCCTTCAAAGCTGATGTGCAGCAGGTTCGCGTCCATCGAATAAGGCGAGCCGCCCTGCTTGTGTTTCATATCGACCGGGATGCCGTGTTTCTCGGCATAGGCCATCAGCTTTTCACGCGACAGCAGATCCCATTCGCGCCACGGTGCAATGATCTTGATGCCGGGTTTCAGCGCATACGCACCCAGTTCGAAACGCACCTGGTCGTTGCCTTTGCCGGTCGCGCCGTGCGAGATGGCATCCGCACCGGTGAGGTTGGTGATGTCAATGAGGCGCTTGGCAATCAACGGGCGCGCGATGGAGGTGCCCAGCAGGTATTCGCCTTCGTACACCGTGTTGGCGCGGAACATCGGGAATACGAAATCGCGCACAAACTCTTCGCGCAGATCGTCGATGAAAATATTTTCCGGCTGGATGCCGAATTTCAGTGCCTTCTGCCGTGCGGGTTCCAGCTCTTCACCCTGGCCGAGGTCGGCGGTGAAGGTGACCACTTCACACTGGTAGGTATCTTGTAACCATTTGAGGATGACGGAAGTGTCGAGTCCACCGGAATAGGCGAGGACGGCTTTTTTGATTTCGCTCATTTCTATAATTCCCACTTGTAGGTTGGGTTAGGCCTCAGGCCGTAACCCAACGATTCGAAATGTTGGGTTACGCCGCTACGCGACTAACCCAACCTACATTAACTTTCAATCTTGCCCAGCAGCAGATATTCCATCAGGGCTTTTTGTACGTGCAGTCTGTTCTCTGCCTCATCCCATACTACCGATTGAGCGCCGTCGATAACTTCCGCCGAGACTTCCTCGCCGCGATGCGCGGGCAGACAGTGCATGAAGAGCGCATCCTTGGAGGCGATACGCATCATGTCGCCATCCACCTGCCAGTCGGCGAAATCTTTGAGGCGCTCTTCGTTCTCCGCCTCGAAACCCATCGAAGTCCACACATCCGTAGTCACCAGATCGGCGCAACGTGCCGCATCCATCGGATCGGCGAATTCTTCGTAATGATCCTCCCCGAACAACCCGGCACGTTCCGGTTCGACTTCGTAACCGGGCGGGGTGGACACATGCACATTGAAATCGAGGATCTCTGCGGCTTGCAGCCAGGTGTTGCACATGTTGTTGGAATCGCCGATCCAGGCCACGGTTTTGCCCTGGATGCTGCCGCGATGCTCGACATAGGTGTAGATGTCGGCAAGCACCTGGCAGGGATGGTATTCGTTGGTCAAACCGTTGATGACGGGCACACGCGAATGGGCCGCAAAACGTTCGATGATGCTTTGTTCGAAGGTGCGGATCATCACGATGTCGCTCATGCGCGAGATGACTTGTCCGGCATCTTCCACCGGTTCGCCGCGTCCCAGTTGCGAGTCGCGCGTGTTGAGATAGATCGCCGATCCCCCCAACTGTTGCATGCCCGCCTCAAATGACAAACGCGTGCGCGTGCTGGCCTTCTCGAAGATCATCACCAGCGTGCGATCTTGTAGCGGCCAATATTGCTGGTAGGTTTTGAATTTTTGTTTGATGAGGCGGGTGCGCTCGAACAAATATTCAAGCTCTGCGCGGTTCAGGTCTTTGAATTGTAGAAAATGCTTGATGGTCGCTACCATGATGCGTTTCCAATCAGGATTGCAAGAATTCTTTGATGAGCGGGCTCAACGTGTCTATCAGGTGTTGCGCTTCGGCCTGCGACAGGATGAGCGGCGGCAACAGGCGGATCACGCTGTCGGCGGTCACGTTGATCAGCAGACCTTTGGCCAATGCCAGCTTCACCAGGTCGCCGCACGGTTTGTCCAGTTCGATACCGATGATCAGTCCCTGACCGCGTATCTCTTTAATGCCGGCGACTCCCTGCAACGCACTGGCAATACCATCCCGAATGAAAAGACCCATCTGTTCGGCATGGGCCAGCAGATTGTCCTGTTCGAGGATGTTGAGCGTGGTTAAACCCGCCGTGCTGGCCAAGGGATTGCCTCCGAAAGTGGAGCCGTGATTGCCCGGTTTGAATGTTCCGGCCGCTTTACCCGCCGCCAGACACGCGCCGATCGGCACGCCCGAACCCAGACCTTTGGCCAGTGTCATCACATCCGGCACGATAGCGCTGTGCTGGAAAGCGAACCACTTTCCGGTGCGCCCCATGCCGCATTGAACTTCGTCCAGCATCAGCAGCCAGTTTTGTTCGTCGCAGAGCTTGCGCAGTTGTTGCAGATAATGGATATCCAGCGTGCGCACACCGCCTTCGCCCTGGATTGGTTCGACCAGCACGGCGACTACCTCGCGGTTGTGCTGCGCGACATGGCGTACCGCTTCCAGATCATCGTAGGGGACACGCACGAAACCGCCGACCAGCGGTTCGAATCCGGCCTGAACTTTGCGGTTGCCGGTGGCGGAAAGCGTGGCCAGCGTGCGGCCGTGGAAGGCCTTTTCCATCACGATGACGGAGGGATTTTCGATACCCTGGTGATGCCCGTACAGGCGCGCCAGTTTGATGGCCGCTTCGTTCGCTTCGCAGCCGGAGTTGCACAGAAAAACTTCCTGCATGTCTGACAACGCGCAAAGTTTGTCCGCCAGCATTTCCTGTTCTTGCACCTGGTAAACGTTCGAGCAGTGAATCAGTTTGCCGATCTGCGTGTTGAGCGCGGCAGTGAAACGAGGGTGGGCATGCCCCAGCGTATTAACGGCGATACCGGATAAGCCATCCAGATAGCGTTTTCCATCCGTATCCCAAAGCCAGACACCTGCACCGTGGGTGAAGGTGACAGGTTGCCGGGCGTAAGTGTTCATCAAATGAGACATGGGCACCTCGAATTATCCAGATTTAATCCCAACTGCTGCTTTGCCACACAAACAAACGCTACAAACAAAAAAGGCCGACAACTTCGTCGGCCTTTTGTCGCAGCCTTATCGACTGCAATAAATCAGGCCATCGCCTTGATAGCGGCGGACAATCGGCTCTTGTGACGTGCAGCCTTGTTCTTGTGGATGATCTTTTTGTCGGCGATCGAGTCCACCACGCTGGTGGAAGCAACGAATACGGACTGTGCCGCAGCCTTGTCGCCAGCTTCAATCGCTTTGATTACTTTCTTCACCGCAGTACGCAACTCTGAACGCAGAGTAGTGTTGTGTGCGTGCTGTTTGTCGGCTTGTTTTGCGCGTTTTCTGGCTTGTGCTGTGTTGGCCATGGTGGCTCCTCGGGAATTCGTCTTGCGTTAAAAGTCGCGCATTATATGAACCCTCTCCCATTTTTGCAATACGTCATTTGGATACCGTTGGAACAGGGTACGAGCGCTTTAGGGGTTGAGCCGGGTAGCAATTTCCGGCCGATTCAGCGGTGGTATCATCCGCCGCTGGAAATATAACGCGGGAAGGAGAAACGTTCATGTTGTCAGGTGTGTCCGAATTTGTAATTCAGGGGATCACGGAAAGCGGCGAGCTTTTTCCGCAACAGGATTGGTCGGTCAATCTGTGTAATATGATGGGCAGGGCGGGCAGTGACGGACGCATGATCTATTCTGCTTATGCCCGCCCGGTGATGATCGACGGTGTGCACAGTGTGCTGATCCGTGTTTCATTGCAACACGTCGATCCCAAGGCGTTTGAGATGGTGAAGGCGTTCGTTGCCGAGCATCATCTCAAAGTCCGTTCCGGTCGCGGCAGTCGCGATGCGGAAAAAACCGGCCCTCACCCTGTGCTGGGTGTGGAACGCCGCGATACAAAAGATACGGGTTGGTAGTCGTGCCAACAATTTCGCGATGATATAAAATCCCGCATTTCATAAATCAACCGGAATTACAACATGCTAGATTCTATCAACCGCACACCCGAACTCGCCGAGTTCATCATTCAGGGGGTCAACAAAGACGGTGAGACGTTTCGTCCATCCAATTGGGGCGAACGTCTGAGCGACATGTTGTCCACGACGGGAAAAGATGGCCGCATTGTCTTCTCTTCCTATCTGCGCCCGATGGTGATCCAGGGCATTCCTTCTGTTGTCGTGCGCTTCTCGCTGGAAAAAGCCGACCCGCATTCTTTTGATCTGGTCATGCAATTTATCGCTGCCAATCACCTGAAAGTGCGTGCCGGCCGTAACCGTGAAGATGCGGGTGCGACAGGTTTATTCCCGACCCGGAATATGGAACGGCGCTCACTCAATAATAACGGCTGGTAACAAATAACTCCGGTGGATCACTCACCGGAGTTTTCACTTTAGTTTCGGCCTATATCCAATGAACCTGCTTAAGGCGCTTGCCACCATCAGCGGCTTGACGCTGGTGTCGCGCATTTTGGCGTTTACCCGCGATGTGCTGATCGCGCGCATTTTTGGCGCGGGCATGGCGACCGATGCCTTCTTCGTCGCGTTCAAACTCCCCAACCTGTTGCGCCGCATGTTTGCCGAGGGCGCGTTTTCGCAAGCGTTCGTGCCGATCTTCGGTGAATACAAAAATTGCAAGGGACAAGAAGAAACCAAGCTATTGGTGGATCATGTCACCACCATGTTGGCGCTGATTCTGTTTGGGGTGACGGTCATCGGCATTATCGCCGCGCCGATTTTGGTGTACATCAGCGCGCCGGGATTCGCCCAGGATGCGCCCAAGTTCGACCTCACCGTGCAACTGTTGCGTATCACCTCGCCCTACATTTTCTTCATCTCGCTGGTGGCGGTAGCGGCGGGCATACTCAATACCTATAACAAATTCTGGGTGCCGGCATTCGCGCCCATCCTGCTCAACCTGTGTTTCATCGGGGGCGCACTTTGGCTCGCGCCGTATTTTGATCCGCCGATTCTGGCGTTGGCCTGGGCGCTGTTTATCGCGGGCTTCGTGCAACTAGCGTTCCAGATTCCGTTCCTGAAAAAAATCGGCATGCTGCCGACAATTCGTCTCAACTGGAAAGACGCGGGCATGTGGCGCGTCATCAAACAGATGGGGCCGGCCGTATTCGGCGTGTCTATCGCACAACTCAGTCTCATCATCAACACCATCTTCGCCTCGTTTCTGGTGGCGGGCAGTGTGTCCTGGTTGTATTACGCCGACCGCCTGATGGAGTTTCCCACCGGAATTCTGGGCGTCGCCATCAGCACCATCCTGTTGCCGTCGCTGTCAAAATGCCATGCCAGTAACGATACGGTGGAATATTCCAAACTGCTGGATTGGGGCTTGCGTCTGACCATCCTGTTGACGTTGCCTGCCGCGCTGGCGCTGGGGATGATCGCGGTGCCGCTACTGGCGACGTTCTTTCAGCATGGCGCGTTCACGGTGCATGACGTATTGATGTCGCGCAGCGCGTTGGTCGGCTACAGCGTGGGTTTGATCGGTTTGATCCTGGTGAAAATCCTCGCTCCGGGCTTCTATGCACGGCAGGATATCAAGACGCCGGTGAAGATCGGTATCGTGACATTGATCGCCACACAATTGATGAACGCGCTGTTCGTTGGCTGGTTGCAACATGCCGGACTGGCGCTTTCCATCGGTCTGGGTGCCTGCCTTAATTCCGCCATCCTGTTTTATTTTCTGCGCAAACACGGCATTTACCACGCCGAGCCGGGCTGGTTGAAGTTCTTCCTTAAAGTGAGTCTGGCCGTCGCCGCATTGGGCCTGACCTTATGGTTCGGCATGGGCAGCGAACAGCATTGGTTCGAGATCTCCGGCTGGTCGCGCATTTTCAACCTGACCTGGTTGGTGGCGGCGGGGGTTGTCGTGTATTTCAGTGTCCTGTTTGTATTGGGATTCCGATTACGCGACTTCTCGAAAAGAGGAAGCTAAAGTCCTCCCGTTATTGTGCTGGCCGTTCATTTCCGGCTTTAGCCAGTTTTCTGGCGGCATGCTGTTCGGCGTGTTGCGTTTTCAAGTGTTCCTCGAACTCACGATTGCGCACCCAGCTGGAACAATGCGGGCAACAAAACCGGATGCTGGTCTGATCTTCTTCCGGCTCACCCAGCCAGATTGGTTTACTCGTTTTCATAGCATGCTCCCCTAAGCTGAAATAAAAGCGCAGACAAGAAAGCCCTGTCTGCGACTCGGTCATTTTCGCAATTTCAGCAGGGTTGTCCATGGGACAAACGGATAAATACAAATAGTCAAAAAAGACTATGGGCTTGCATAACACGTTGCCTATAGGACGGATGGGATTTGGGAGGCACTTATTTATTTGTCATTCCCGCGAAGGCGGGGATCCAGCGCCTTAATTTGACTGGATTCCCGCCTTCGCGGTAATGACGAAACCGAATAAATTAGCGTCTCATTAGGTCGTGTTATGTGAAGGGTCGCCTGGGTTGTGGCGTTGACCAATGATTACTTGTCGTTGAGCAACCCCTGCATCGCGGCCACCGGTTTGACGTGCGGGAAATACACCTGTTTCAGATTGTTGCCCAGATTCTGTGACCAACTCAGACCCTCGCTACGCCCGAGTTGCTTCCAATATTCCAGAAGTCTTGAGTCATACTTGTCGATAGCCTCAGCAAAACCGCTGGCGTCATATTGTTCGTCGTGGCGATAGGTGCAGATATCCAAACGCGGTTTGAGCGGGACATCGTTGTCGATGTGACCCATGACCAGGCCGACCAAGGGGAAGGTGAGCGGTGGAAGTCCGAGCAGGTCAATCATGCCTTGCGGATTGCGGCGGATACTGCCGATGGGGACGATACCCAGCCCGAACGAACGCGCCGCCACCATCATGTTGCCCAGGGCGATGCCCGCATCCACACCGGCCACCAGCAAGCCTTCCATACTTTCGTGGATGACTTGGGTTTGGCCCGCTTTGCGCACGCCGATTTCGGTCTTGTTGAAATCGACGACAACGATGATGAACACCGGTGCTTGGGCGATCCACGGTTGCCCGCCGCAGAGTTCGGCGATTTTCGCTTTGCGTTCCGGGTCGCGCACCACCACGACCGAGATTTCTTGAGCGTTCATCGAACTCGGCGCGTGGTGCGCCGCTTCGATAATGGCATCCAGCATCGCGTCGCTGACCGGGTCGGGCTTGTAACTGCGGATGCTGTGGTGGCTGTGCTGGATGCGGATCGTTTCGTTCATGTTTTATCCTTGGGGTTGGGGCGTCAAAAAATTTCTTGCCGCAGCGGCAACAAATTTCGCCGTTTGGCGTGATTTGAAAAATGAAAATTATATCAGCGCAAATTTTCAGCCGGGATAACGGTGATGTGTATCGTCCGCTAATCGTGCCTGTGGTATCTTTCGATTCATCGTCCCTGAAGCCAAGTTGAAGTCATGAGCCTGCTCTCTTTGATCGCCGCCCTGTTGCTGGAACAACTGCAACCGTTGTCCACCCGCAAATATTTGAATACATGGCTCAGCGGCTATGTCGAATTCTTCCAAAACAATTTCAACGCCGGTGAACGCAAACACGGCCGCATCGCCTGGCTGTTAGCCATGCTGCTGCCAACGGTGCTCGTCAGCGTACTGTATTGCGCCATGTTTCTCAGCCACCCCGTCTTCGCCTGGGCATTCAGCGTATTGGTGCTTTACCTGACGATGGGCTTTCGCCAGTTCAGTCATTATTTCACCGACATCCATTTGGCATTGCGTGAAAACCAACTGGACAAAGCGCGGAAACTACTCAGTGAATGGTGCGGAAAGTCTTGCAGTGAACTTAACCAGCAGGAAATCGCCCGCGTCACCATCGAACAGGCTCTGCTCGCATCGCACCGCAATGTGTTCGGAGTCGTGTTCTGGTTCGTCGTGTTCATGATGCTGGGCTTGGGGCCGATTGGCGCGATCCTGTACCGGCTGGCATTGTTCCTCAATGGGCGCTGGGGAATGCAAGACGAGGCACAATTCGGCAACTTTGGCATCTTCGCACGGCAGGCCTACCACCTCATGGAATGGCTTCCGCTGCGCCTAACCTCCAGCACCTTTGCCATCGTCGGCAACTTTGAAGACACCGCCTACTGCTGGCGCAATCAGGCCTCAAGCTGGCCCGACCCGGAGACCGGCATCCTCATCGCCAGCGGCGCCGGTGCGCTGGGCGTGAAGCTGGGACAAACCATCGTGCTGGATCAAGAACCGGTATTCCGCCCCGACATCGGCAGCGGCGATGAAGCCGATGCCGATTTCATGCAAAGCACAATCGGCTTGGTGTGGCGCGCACTGGTGTTCCAACTCATCATCATCACGCTGCTGACAGTGGCGAATTTGTTGGGGTGATGCGGGGCTGGGGGAAGTTTGGCGTTGTGTGAGGGGGTGTTTCCGCACAGCGGAAGCTGTAAAAAATTCAGATTGTTGAATGGTGTAGCCCGGATACTTTGAGTCAGACAGAGTTGAAAAATCGCGACTGCGAGGTGGCCGTGCTCAAGAGTATTTGTTGTGCTAATTACTGCATTTCTTGCTTACAATAAAATTGCTAACAGTCAAAAATATTCGGAGAATTTGTTAACTGGTTGGTATTCTGATGCGAAAAATAATTGAGCAGATTCTACGATGGCTAGTTAAGTACTCCATATCATTCTTTTTGATCCTTGTTGTCTTGTTTGCGGGAAACTATGTTCGTCAGCAGTATCAACTCGTTGAAGCAATTAAAACAGAGATTACATTCTTAGAAAGCGGTATTCCTGAAATTCAGGAGTTTATTCTCTACGAAAAAAAATCTGTATTCGAGCGAACATCAGTTATTGATAAAAAAATAATTGAGCGCATTGAAGATCGGATAAATCAAGTAGAAGCAGAAATAGCAATAAAGTCTTCCTCTCGCAATGCCATCAATGATCTCTTTATAACTCCGGTCAGCAAAAGAATCATTGATGGATACAAGCTAGATGTTGAGATTGAACTCTTGAGGCAAGAGAAAGAGTATCTATTACAACTTCGATCAATTGCAAAAGCTCGAATAGAAATTGAAGCTGGGAAAGTTGAATTGGAAAGACGCAGACTATTCCATGAGGCAAAGCATAAGCAGTATCAAGAAAAGAATGCCGAATTTGAAAACGCGTTTAGAGATTCTAAGATTTCTTGGTCAGTTTCCTCATCAGGTAGTCAAACATACTATTTATTCGGCAATGCTAATAAAATATTTGATGAAAAAAATAACCTCGCAAAAGCAACGCAAAATGCCCAATCTGAGTATAACGATCAAAAAAAATTGCTAGAAATGTCTGAACAGACAATAGCTATTAAACATGAAGCGGCAAAGTTTTTTCTGGTCAACGAAGCAAAGATCAAGGACATTCTGAATCCACTTAAAATTGCACTTCAAGATAAACAAAATTATGTTAAGGAAAATTGGATTACGAAAATTCAAAACCCTTCGATTAGTTTAACCCAGATCGCAATCATGATATTGGCTGGGGCAATTTTAGTTCCCATCGGAATTAAATCGACTTTCTATTTTTTGTTTGCATTGCTGGCCTCGAATAGGCCTCCGATTTGCATCTTGCCAAAGACGTCTGGGTCAATCGATGGACTATCTGGAAGTGAAAGTTTCGATTCTTCACGTATATCATCTGTCTCAGTCAAGCTTAAGGTGGATGACTCACATGAGTTACTACTTCACCCTGAATTTCTCCAAACATCTTCGGTTCATGGTAAAGCCGACACTAAGTTGCTTCTTGATTGGTCTTGCCCATTAAGTAGTGTGGCATCAGGCTTGATTGGATTAACAAGATTTCGTTCCGATAATTCAGAGGTGGTAGTTGTTTCCTCTACCAAGGATCCTTTTAGTGAGATAGCAACACTATCTCTTCCTGAAGACTCTGCACTTGTTTTTCAACCTAGAAGTATCGTTGGGGTCCTATACCGCAAGGGTCATCCAGTGAAAATCAGCAGACATTGGCGGATTTGGAGCCTCCATGCTTGGCTTACGCTACAGCTACGCTATTTAGTTTTTCACGGACCGGCTACTTTGATTGTTAGGGGATGCCGAGGTGTGCGAGTTGAGAAAGCAGGAAAAGGTCGCAGGATAAATCAGGCATCTACGATGGGATTTAGTGCCAATCTGCTTTATTCCACAACCAGAACTGAAACTTTTTTGCCTTACTTAATGGGGGAACAAGAATTATTTGTCGATAGTTTTGATGGTGGCAATGGTCACTACATCTATGAAGAGATGCCGAATTATGGAGACAAGTCAGGAATCGCTGGTAGGGGGCTTGCAGGTCTAACGGACTCTATTTTAAAAATATTTGGAATATGAGCTATGGATTTTCAGTAATTCATTACACATGATTGCCCAGTATTTCGACACACATGTGAACGGTGAGGGTCGTAATCTTGGAAATTGACAGTTTCAGTATTGGAGAGAAAACATGAGCCAACTATCTAGCACACTTAGAACGAAAGAAACTAATTTATTGCTTCAGACTGTTGATGCGAGTTTGGGGCAGTGTAAAAAATTGAATTTCACAAATGCACTTGGATCAGTTGACATTGAATCGGTCGTTCGAACTGTAGATCGTGCACGACTTCAGTTTGAGGCCAAACTTTTTTTCGTAGTTATTTTCGGGCCACTTAAGGCAGGGAAGTCGACTTTAACAAATGCTTTGGCTGGGGAATATGTCAGCCCTTCAGGTTTTGGAAAAGAAACTACACGAAGACCATCATTGATAATTGCGGATGCGGTGTCAGGAATAGATCAGTATTTTTCAACAGACCCTGAGGTTAATTCTTATTTAAGCCAGCGTAGAGCACATCTCGATAAAGCAGAAGTTTTGGGAGATGAAAAACAAGTTTTGATTAAAGTTCGAGAGGACTTTGATACCGTAGCAGACTATCTTCGCAAAATTAGAAGCAAGGATGAAATTCAAAAACGTATACGTGTTGTTACACTGCAATTAAATGATCAAAATTTGGAGCGTTCATTATCTGAAGACCTTACCACTGAGCCGCTTCTTACTGTGATCCGATGTAAAGGTGGGCAACTGCTTGGACATGGTGTAGCGATTGTGGATATGCCTGGTTTAGACGGAAGCAAAAGCAATTGGAGAGATGATCCAATACATGAATGGGTTATAAATCGAGCAGAATTTTTCCTCTTCGTACAAAGTTCGGTGGCAGCACTCAATATTCAAACACATGACTTTCTGAAAGAAATCGTGTCGCAAAGTACCAAACCGCCAATCTGGTTTGTTCAAAACATTTTTGATGCACAGCATTGGCAGCCTATGGAAAAAAGGGAAAGGGCTGCGATGAATCAACGTGAAGAGGGAAAGAAGCGTGTTATTGAATTACTTAACGTTTCACCTAGGGCTGTAATGGGTCTAAACGTAGGACTAGCTTGGGATGCAAAGTCAGAGTGTAGAGATGATTGGTTGCAGGAGTCTAAATTTACTCAATTTGAATCTGGCCTTACTGAAGAATTGCATGCTGAACGCGCTTGGATTCAGGAAAGAAACTGTCTTGAATATTTGAATCAAGTAATTTCAAAAGCAAAGCCAATGCTGAATCAGATTTCTCAAGAAATTGATAAGCTGAGAAATGACAACAAGATTGTTCGGGAAACGTTGATTAGAGCACAAGGTTTTCTCGATAAAATTAATTATCGGAATGAATATGAAAGTATGTTTCGCGGAGAGATAGCAACCATTGCCGAAGATGCTGCAAGGCCTTGGTTGGAAAGCCTAGAAACTTCGATTTCCAAATTAAAGGAACAATTTAACAGAGAAAAAGCGGGTAAATATGTTAATGAGCAGGTCCGTTTGATGGAACTCAATATTGGCTCTGAAGGCGATTCAAAGTATTTCATTAGGCCACTCTTATTGCCACGTTTCATTGAGCTTTCAAACAAGTATGGAAAATTGGTAGAAGTAGATGCAATTGCAAACTGCAATCAATTGCTTGATAGCCTAAAGCTATCCCATCTACCAACCCCACTACAGCCAACTGTAGAAAATTTGCCGACCGTATCGAATGGCAAGTTTACGACTGAAGAAATCAAATTAAGGGAATCCCCCAAACTCAACCCATTCTGGACTTCTGATTATAACGGCGCAACGAATATTGGGCATATGGAGGAGGTCGCAAAAAGTTTGAGGCAACAAATTCATGACAGAAAAGTGTTGTGGAAAAACGAAGTGGTTGAAGACTACTTTACTGTCTATTGCGAGAAAAGGCGCTCACACTTCCAAACCCATCTTCAAAAACATTTAGCTAACTTCGATAATCAGGCTATTCAAAAAGAGGAGGCCGCGTCCATAACTGATGAATTGGTTATGAAAATTACTGGGGCATTCGGGCAAATACAGTTGCCATTGGCAAATGCCATAACTTCTATGAAGTATAGTGGCCCCCGAATATAAGACAGTAGATTAAGCTGTTGTCCGAGACGA